>NZ_JBYITE010000057.1:0-43832 GCF_057709105.1 Streptomyces sp. bgisy100 | reverse complement strand
TCCGGTTCGGTGGGACGGACTGTGATGTGTCCGGTTCGGTGGGACGGACTGTGATGTGTCCGGTCCGGTGGGACGGACTGTGATGTGTCCGGTCCGGTGAGACAGACCCCGATCCGTCCGGCCCTGAGCGCACCGGCCCGATCCTCAGTGGCCACGCCCCGACTGCCCGGAAGCGGCCGGCGGGAGGGCACCGGGCTGTAGGCCGTTCGAGTGGTGGGCCCCCGGAGGCGGGCTTAGGGTCGTAGAAGTTCCCGATCACGGGTCGCGGAAGGCCTGGTCAGGGGGTGAGGCCCGAGCAGGGGCCGCGGACGTGCCTGATCACCGTCGGGAACGCAGCCGATCGTCGCCGTCGTGAGCGCGGGAAGACCATGACGAGCTCCCACTCCACATCCGCCGGTCCTGCCGAAGCCCCGGAACGGGGCGGCGGCAGCGTCATTGCGCTCCTCGTCATCGCGTCCTGTCAGCTGATGGTGGTCCTCGACATCACCATCGTGAACATCGCGCTCCCGCACATCCAGAGCTCCCTCGGCTTCTCGACCGAGAGCCTGTCGTGGGTCATCAACGCCTACACCCTGACCTTCGGCGGTCTGCTGCTCCTCGGCGGACGGCTCGGTGACATCCTCGGCCGGAGACGGGTGTTCATCTTCGGTGTGCTGCTGTTCGTGCTCGCCTCGCTGCTCGGCGGTCTCGCGCAGAACGCTCCCCAGCTGCTGGCCGCCCGGTCCCTGCAGGGCGTGGGCGGGGCGATCGCGTCCCCCACCGCGCTGGCCCTGATCACCACGACCTTCCGGGAGGGCCCGGAGCGCAACCGGGCGTTCGGCGTCTTCGCGGCCGTCTCCGCGGGCGGCGGCGCGATCGGCCTGCTCATGGGCGGCATCCTCGTCGAATGGCTCGACTGGCGCTGGGTGTTCTTCGTCAATGTGCCGATCGGGCTGCTCATCGCCTTCGCCACGCCCCGCCACATCAGGGAGTCCGAGCGGCACGCCGGTCACTTCGACTTCGCGGGTGCGCTGACCTCCACGGCCGGTATGGCCTCACTGGTCTAC
The DNA here is from genome assembly GCF_057709105.1 of Streptomyces sp. bgisy100. Classification (NCBI taxonomy): domain Bacteria; kingdom Bacillati; phylum Actinomycetota; class Actinomycetes; order Kitasatosporales; family Streptomycetaceae; genus Streptomyces; species Streptomyces sp. bgisy100. The sequence goes on along the minus strand of NZ_JBYITE010000057.1, from coordinate 42,786 downwards.
GGCTTCATCCGGGCGTCGGAGGACGGCTGGCGCGATCCGCTGACCCTCGTGGCGTTCGGCGCGGCCATTGTCCTGCTCACGACCTTCCTCACCATCGAGCGGCGCTCCAGACAGCCGATCACCCCGCTGAAGATGTTCCGCGACCGCAACCGCGCGGGTTCGTACGGCATGATGCTCAGCCTCGCCGCGGCGATCTTCGGAATGTTCTTCTTCCTCACGCTGTTCGTGCAGAACGTGCTCAACTTCAGCCCGCTCCAGGCCGGGCTGGCGTTCCTGCCGGTGAGCGCGGTGATCGCGGTGGGCGCGGGGACGACGTCCCAACTGCTGCCGAAGTTCGGGCCCAAGCCGTTCATGGTGGTCGGCGCGATCCTCGCCGCGGGGGGCCTGTCCTGGCTGACGCAGACCGATGTGGACAGTACGTACGCGGGCAGTGTCCTCGGCCCGATGCTGATCTTCGGGCTGGGCATGGGCATGCAGTTCGTGTCGCTGACCCTGATGGCGGTCTCCGGGGTCGCCCCGCAGGAGTCGGGCGCGGCGTCCGGCATGCTCAACGCGACCCAGCAGGTGGGCGGCTCGCTCGGGTTGTCCATCCTGGTCACGGTCTTCGGTACGGCGAGCCGGAACGAGGCGACCGAGCAGGTCCCGGCGTTCCTCGCCCAGGCGACCCCCTTGGAACGCGCACAGTTCCAGCGCACCGGCGAGCTGCCGGCGCCCTGGGGCGACCAGGTGCTCGCCACGGGCGTCTCCACGGCGTTCATCGCCTCGGCGGCGTTCACGATCGTCGCGGCGCTGATCGCCCTGTTCGTCATCCAGGTCCGCGCCTCCGACCTCGAACGCCTCCAGGGCGGCGCCGCTGCCGGAACCCCCTCGGCCGCGTCAGGGGAACCGGCGGCCACGGATACGACGGCGTCGGACACGACGGCGGGTACGGCAGCCGCGGACACGGCGGCGGCCGACGACGCGGCCTCGGGCGACGAGGGCGGGCACCGGTCGTCGGAGTGAGACGGGCACCGGTCGTCGGAGTGAGACGGACACCGGTCGTCGGAGTGGTGGAGGGCGGTCGGAGTGAGGCCGGCCGTCGCACTCCGGCCGGGCCCTGCCGGAGTTCCGTGAGCTCGGTGTCATGCCACCGGCTTCGGCTGCGGCTCCGGCGTCACGCCGGCGTGATGTTGTGGTTGAGCCGGAAGACGTTGTCCGGGTCGTAGGTCGCCTTCACCGCCGCGAGCCGGCGGTAGTTCTCGGGCCCGAAGCCGGAGATCAGCCGTTCCTCGCCCTCGTTCCCGATGAAGTTGAGGTACACGGCTCCGCTGGACCACGGCTGGAGGTCGGCACGGATGTCGTGCGCCCACCGCCGGCCCCGCTCGTCGTCGGCCGGGTCCTCCCACAGTCCGAACGGGTGGGCCACCCAGGACGCGTTCCGCCAGGGGACGGGGTAGTCCGGGTTGCCCCGCGCGGTCGCGCCGCCCTGCGGGAAGAGCACGTGCTGGGAGGGGGACGGCACGATCATGTCGGCCGCGCGGGCGCAGAACAGGTCCACCGCCTCGTCCGGGAAGCTGTCCAGGTGCTCCGCGGACCAGTAGTTGCGGCAGCCGGGCGGGTCGTCGAGCATGCACTGCAGCTCGGCGTAGGGCAGTTCGGTGATCATCTCGGCCGCGTGCCCGAGCTCCAGGACCGGGGCCGCGACCGCACGGGCCGCCGCCTCCCCGCCCGCGTAGGTGACCAGGACCGCGCAGACCAGCCGCCCCACCAGCTCCTCGGGCACGAACTCCTCGGGCGGCCCGGTGAAGTAGATGAGTCCGCCGCCGACCTCGTCCGGTGCGGACTCCATGAAGTCGCGGTAGGCGCGCGCCACTTCGGGTCCGGCGTCGGCGGGCCACATCAGGATCATCGCGGTCAAGGCCGGGAGCGGATGCATGCGGAAGGTGAACGAGGTCGCCACGCCGAAGTTCCCGCCGCCCCCGTGGAGGGCCCAGAACAGTTCCGGGTTCTCGTTCTCGTCGGCCCGCACGGTGCTGCCGTCGGCGGTCACGAGGCTGACGGAGAGCAGGTTGTCGCAGGCGAGCCCGAACTTGCGGTCCAGCCAGCCCGATCCGCCGCCGAGAGTGAAGCCGCCCACCCCGGTGGTGGACACCCGGCCGCCCGTGGTCGCCAGGCCATGCGGTTCGGCGGCCCGGTCGAGATGGCTCATGGTGGCGCCGCCGGACACCCGGGCGGTGCGGGCCTCGGGGTCCACGGCCACCGCGTTCATCCGCCGCAGGTCGACGACGAGGCCGCCCTCGGTGAGGGCCATGCCCGCGACGCTGTGTCCCCCGCCGCGCACCGCGATCTCCAGGCCAAGCTCCTGCCCGAAGCGGAGGGCTTTCGCGATGTCCTCCGGGGTCGCGCACTGGGCGATGACCGCGGGCCGCCGGTCGATCATCGCGTTGAAGACCGTCCGGGCCTCGTCGTACGCGGCGTCGTCGGGTGTGATCACCTCCCCCGTGAAGCCGGTGCGCAGGTCCGTCAGGGCGGTTGTGCTGCCGAGGGTCTCCGAAGCCATGGCACGTGCCTCTTCCGCGGGAGGTCGGATCTCCTCTTCGACCGTAACTCCGGCCGATGGAACCCGGCATATCGGACCTCTGGGGTCGAGGGCAGCACTGTCCCCCGTCCCTGAGCTGCGTCCCTGTGACGTCTTCGCTGTGACGTATTCGTCCACCGCCCGGTGGAACGCGACGCGCGGCACGGCCGTCTCCTCCGGTGGCGTGCCCGGAGGGCCACGCCCGGTGGTGCGTCGCGTCAGGTGCGCACCGGGGTGCGCGGCCGGCTGGAACGGCCCGGTCCGCTGCCCGACTGCTCGGGGAGGCCGGGCGAGGGGAGACGCCCGCCCGGCCGGGCCGGGCGGAACGCCAGGACATCCGCGACCGGCACCGTCCGAGGGGCCGGGGAACCTCCGCGCGGCACGCACCGAGCGTTCGAACGGCACCTGAGAGGCAGGGGCGGGGCGTGGGGCGGCGCGCCGCCCCGTGAAACGAGGGGAGAAGCACGGATGCTCGGGGGGCAGTGTTCCGCCGGACCGCCCGGCGACGGCGGCCACGGGCCGATTCCGCCGGTCTTCGCCGGGATGAGCGTCACGGTACGGACGGCGGCCGGACTGCTCGGCCTGGGCGTCCACCGCGTCGCCGCGCTGATCGACGCGGGCGAGCTCGAATGCGAGAGCGGCGGGGTGGACCGCCGCTATCTCACCCTGCCGAGCGTCCTGGCCTACCGCCGTACCCTGCGCTGACCGGCGGCTGCCCGGGTCGGTGGCCGCTTTCGGAGCCCGGAAAGGGTGGAGGTGCGGGGCAGGGGCCGGTCGCCTACGGCGCGGGGCACGAGGAAGTTGCCAGGTGGCCGGAAGGGGCTGCCGGCCGGCCGGGCCGGTCCGGGGGGCAACCGCGCGGCCAACCCCGCCCGGCCGCGGGATGAACCCGTGACGTCCCTTGATCACCCGTCGCGACCGGCACACAAAACACACATGCGCGATGGTTCGGCGATGCTTTTCGGCCTTTACGGTGGCGGCGGATTTCCGCCCGTTCCCTGCCCCTGCGAGGACGACACATGACGGCGAGCCTCACCCCCGCGACAACGCAGCGCCCCGGTCGGCTGAATGACGTCAAGGGCTGGTTTCCCAGCCTCGACCAGGTGCTTTTCCATTATTTTCTGTCCCGCCAGGAACGCCTCGACGCGCGTGGGGACCTCATGGAACTGGGCGCCTTCATGGGCAAGAGCGCGATCTTCACCGCCGGTTTCCTGCGGGAGGGCGAGCGCTTCACGGTCTGCGACCTGTTCGACGCTCCCGCCCCGGACGAGCGGAACGCGGCCGAGGCCCGGAAGTCCTACCCGACCCTCACCCGGCTCGCCTTCGAGCAGAACTACCTGGCCTTTCACGACACGCTGCCCGACGTCATACAGGGCCCCACCTCGGTGGTCCCGGCCCATGTCGAGCCGGATTCATGCCGGTTCGTCCATGTCGACGCCTCGCATCTGTACGAGCACGTGGCGGGCGACATCGATACGGCCCGAATGGCTCTGGTGCCCGACGGCCTCGTCGTGCTCGACGACTACCGCTCCGAGCACACGCCGGGAGTGGCGGCGGCCGTCTGGGAGGCGGTCTTCAACCGGGGGCTGCGGCCGGTCTGCCTGAGCACCCAGAAACTCTACGGCACCTGGGGTGACCCGGAACCGCTCCAGGAGGCGCTGCTGGCCGACGAGGAGTGGCGCCGCGGAACGCATCTGAGCAGGCAGGAGATCGCGGGCCGGCGCGTCCTGCGCTTCTCGGGACGTCCCGAGGCGCCGGCGGCTCCGGTGTCCCGGTTCGCCGGCGAGGTCCCCTCCGGACGCGGCGGCCCGGCCCACGCCACATCGAACGGCACTCCCCGTCGGCCCTCACGCGCCCACCGGCTGGCTGCCGACCTCCTGCCCCCGGCCCTGACCCGCGCGATCCGCCGTCACCGGCGATAGGCACGGGCGCGTTCCCCACCGGCGGTCGCATGGCGGCGGCATGCGGCAGCGGCGTGCCCGGTGGGGCGACGAGCCCGGGTGGACTTCGGCGGACGGATGCGGCGGGTGGACCGAGGGGGCGAATATCCCGAGGTCAGTGGGGCATCCAGTCGTCCGAGGTCAGTGGGGCATCCAGTCGTACGGGCCGCCGTTCACCCAGCGCACGACCATCGGGTCCTCCACGTCGAAGTCCTTCAGTCCGGCCCGCAGGATGAAGGTGACCACGTCCGCGATGCCGTGCGCCTTGCCCACCAGCGCGCCGTTGACCTCGACCAGACGGAACGGCGGGTCGTCGGGCTCCGGGCCCCAGACGACGACCGGCGGAGGTGCCACCACGGAACCGCTGTCGCTCATGTCTTCAGCGTGGAGCCGGAGCGGTCCCGTCGCATCCCGCCCTGTCCAGTTCATCCGGATGGGCGGCTTCGGTGCGGGTTAGCCTGAGGAGAGGAGCCGACGTCGAGGAGGCCGTCATGACCAGGAAAGTCGCCGACTGCCGGAAGCTCCCCAGCGAGTCGAACTGCACCCTCACCATCTCCGGTGACACCGCGGAAGAGGTGCTCCGCGCGGCGGTCGAGCACGCGGTGTCCGTGCACCGGCACACCGACACCCCGGAGCTGCGCCGCGAGATCGAGGCGATGATCGAGGACGAGCGGGTGCCCGCGTTCCCCCTGTCGGGGCCGCCGCCTCCGCACGGCGAGATCTTCGACCTGTAGCCGACTCGGAACCATGGGATCCGGATCCCGGCCCGGACGGGGCGGGCGGGTGCGACGAAACCCTCGCGGGAACCTCCGGACCCGGGACCGGGGCCCCGGCGGCGTACGGCCGCGGGGTCAGCGTTCCTGGAGGACGGACAGCACGTTCCCGGCGGGGTCCTTGAACCATGCGATGTAGGGGCCGCCGCCTCGGAAGATGCCCCGCTCGTCGGTCTCGAAGGCGCCGTAGCGCTCCATGGTCACCCCCTTCGCGGTCAGCGCGTCCACAGCCCGCTCGATGTTGTCCACCGGGAAGTTGAGAACGGTGAACGACGCGGGGGTGTGGTCCTCCTTGGGGTAGATCAGGATCTCGGTGCCGCCCTCGATGTGCAGCATCAGCAGGCCGTCCAGTTCCGACACCCGCAGGCCGAGAGTCCCACCGTAGAAGTCCTTGGCGCGCTGTACATCGTTCACCGCGAACCCGCTGAACGCCTTGGTGCTGCCGAACATGGCCGACCTCTCCCATCTGCCGCAGGCCTGTCCCCGCACGTTCCGGCCGGGCGCGGGGGCACCCACCGGACCGGCTCCATCCTCGCCCGCCGGCCGCACCCCCGCACGGCGAGGAACCCGGCAGCAAGCCGACGACCCCGGGACACTCCCGCACGGCGGGTCCCCCTCGCCGCCCCCGCCGCTCTCACCAGCGCACGGCGGAGAAGTCGACGGGCCGGGGCCGGAGCCGGCGTACCCGGGCCGTCAGCCGGCTCAGCCGCTGTGCCATCTCCCCCGCCGGGAGCCGCTTGCGGTCGCCGTGGCCCGGCAGCAGCCACTCGAAACGCAGCCGGTGGGCCGTCCGGGCCAACGAGACACCCAGCTCCTCGATCGAGTAGAAGGTGACGCTCTCCGTCACCGCCAGATCGGCCGCGCCGCGCGACCAGTACAGGCTGTCCCCGCTGAAGCAGTGGAGCCCGTCGGCGAGATACAGCACGCTGCCGCGGGTGTGCCCGGGCAATGGATACGCCGTCACCCCCTCGCCGATCTCCACGGGGTCCGTGCCGCGCAGGACACGGTCGGCGTCCGGTGCGGCGTCGAGGTCCCCTTCGTGGATCCACAGCCGGGCGCCGAGGTGATCGGCCCAGCGCCGGCCGTGCTCAGCGTGGTCCCGATGGGTGAGCAGAACATCGGTGACGGGGCCCAGCGCCGCGTACCGGGCGCCCAGTGCGCTGCTCCAGCGCGGGGTGTCGATCATCATCGCGCCGCCCGACGGTCGGCGGAGCAGGTAGGAGTTGGCGCCGGCCGTCTGCGGGGAGTTGTGCCCGCACAGGAGGACGGAGTCGTTCAGGGCCAGCGGGAAGGGGTCCGGGACGGCCGCGAGCCGCCCGCCGGCCGGGCGGATCGAGCGAGTGGGGCAGGCGAGCGCGGCGGCGTGCAGCTGCCGTGCCTCGCTGTGGTCCCGCGGCTGCCGGACGAGCTCGGAGCGGCCGTCGGCCTCGCGGATCAGGTCCGGGGCGAGCTGGCGTGCGACATCGCAGTTGACGCAGCGGGAGTCGATGAACCAGCCGCCGTGCGGCGTCCCGTTTTCCCTGCCTCCTTCCGCGGTCGGGACGTCGGCACGGCCCGGGGCGGTGGTACGGCCTCCGTCCGGGACCGGGGCAGGTGCCTCGTCCGCCTCAGCGGCCGGATGCGGACCGTCATGCATGGTGGCTCCTTACGGGCATACGGGATCTGTCGGGCGTAGGGGCTGTGGGGCGCATCGGCCTGCGGGGCGCAGGGATCTGCTGGACGCGCAGGTGGCCGGGGCGGCCCGGTGGCACGCCCACCCCCTTCCTCAGGGTTGCCCGCGGCACCGCAAAAGAGGAAGGGGAGCCGGATCTGTTGCTTTCCGCGGCTTTCCGCTCTCACCGGCGGCCCCTCTCCCCGGCTCGGGCGGCCGCCGGCTCCCCTCACCGGGGCCGGCCCCCGACGGCGGGGAGGAACGGGAGGAGCGGGGAGCAGCAGGAACGACCCGACTCCGAAATTCGAACTAGAATCGAACGGTGCAGGATGACAGCTACGCGTCGGCGGGCCCCTGGGCCAGGGCCACCCTCCCCGACGGCCAGCAGCTCGACGTCATCGTCACCGGGCGGACCCGCACGCCCGACGGGCAGTGGTGGTACGAGCTGGAGGCCGTCCTCACGGCCCGCGGCACCCTCGGTGACGGGCGCACCGTCGCCGAGCCCACACCTGTCGCGTTCAGTGCGCCGGCGACCGGCGTCACCCCGATCCCCGGCGAGGACTACACCGCGGTGCCCACGCACGGGGCGGTTTCCGGGCGGCAGTGGCAGGTCGAGAATCTGTGGCGGACGGCCGCGGGCCCCACCCGCCGACTGCACCGGCGGGACTGCTGGCACGCCCGGGCCGCGCACCAGCGGGTGCCCACCGCGGAGGCGTACACCCTGCTGGCCGACCCGGACGTCGAGCCGTGCGACATCTGCCACCCCGAGCGGGCGCTCCGGCACGCCTGAACGGCTGAGCCGTCGGCTGCACCCTTCGAACGACCCGCATAGCATGACAAAACCGAAGAAAGGGAACGTCATGCCGCGGCCCATCTGGCGAGGTGCGATCAGCTTCGGCCTGGTCACGATCCCCGTCCAGGTCGTGAGCGCCACCGAGTCCCACGACATCGCCCTCCACCGCGTCCACGCCAAGGACAACGGCCGGATCCGCAACCGCAAGGTGTGCGAACTCGACGGGAACGTGGTGCCCAACGAGGAGATCGCCAGCGCCTATCCGGTCTCCCGGGACGAGGTCGTGCCGCTGACCGACGAGGACTTCGACCACCTGCCCATCCCCACCGCCAAGACCTTCGAGCTGCTCGCCTTCCTGCCCAGCCAGGAGATCGACCCCCTCCAGCTCGACCGCGCCTACTACCTGAGGGCGGACGGCCAGGCCGCGGCCAAGCCCTACGTACTGCTGCGGGACGCGCTGGAACGTTCCGGCAAGGTGGCCATCGGCAAGGTCGCCCTCCGGGGCAAGGAGGTGCTCGCCCTGATCCGCATCCACGAGGGCGCGCTGACCATGCACACGATGCTCTGGCCGGACGAGATCCGCCCGCACACCGGACTCGCTCCCGACCAGGACATCCGGCTCACCGACGAGGAGCTGCAACGGGCCGAGGACCTCATGGCGAGCATGAGCGAGGTGCCGGAGGAGGAACTGCACGACGACTACACCGACGCGCTGGTCCGCGTGGTGTCGGCGAAGCTGGAGGGCCGTGAGGTGGAGCCCCCACCGGCGACGGAGGCTCCGTCGGCGCAGGTCGTCGACCTCATGGCGGCACTGGAGGAGAGCGTGCGGAAGAGCCGCCGCAGCCGTGGCGAAGAGCCGTCGGAGCCGGGCGCCCGGAAGCAGTCCGGCACTACGGCGAAGCCGTCCGCGCGGAAGGCCGCGAAGGCGCCGACGAAGACAGCCACGAAGACAGCCACGAAGACAGGCACGAAGGCAGCTACAGAAGCCACCACCGGCACGTCCTCGAAGCCGGCGTCGGCATCCGCCTCGACGTCGGGCAGCCAGAGGGCCGGGAAGCAGGCCGCGAAGAAGACGGCGAGCAAGACGGCGAGCAAGACGGCGAGCAAGGCCGCGGCCTCGAAGCCCGCCAAGAAGACGGCATCACGAACCCGCAAGGGCGCCTGACCCGTCCGGTGCACTCCGCCCGTCAGGCCTCGGCCGGCCGCCTGGGCCCCTGCCGCATCCCGGGGCTTCGGCCCGTCCTCGGCCCTCCTGGGCCCTGGCCGCACCTCAGGCCTTCGGCCCGTCCTCGGCCCCGGCCGCACCCCAGGCCTTCGGCCCGCCCCGACCAGTCGTGGCCTCGACGACCGGGCCGGGCTCAGTCCGCCGCCCAGCTCCGCAGCAGCGCCCCCGCCCGGCGTGGCACGACCGTCAGCGGCTCGGGGGCCAGTACGGCCAGGCAGGCCTCGTGCTCCGGACCCACGTTCAGCTCGTAGAGCCGGGTGGTGCCGACGGCCTCCGGGTGTTCGGACCAGGCGACGACGGCTGCCTGCTCCCGCGGGGCGGTCACCTCCAGTCGGCGGAACGGGGTGCGCATGCCCACGCCCAGGGCCTTCACCACGGCCTCCTTGCGGCACCAGAAACGCAGGAAGTCCCGGCGCCGGTCCGCCACGGTGCCGCCCTCGGCCAGGGCGGCGAGTTCGCGGCCGGTCAGCACGTCGGGGGCCAACTCGTCGACGTCCACCGCCTGATCGGTGGGCTCGACATCGAGTCCGACCTCGGCCGCCCGGCAGAATGCCACCCCGACGAGCCGGCCGCCGTGCGTCACGGAGAACCGGATGCTCCCCGCCCCCTCCGCGTCCCGGAGGCGCACCTTGCCGTGCGGTCCGCCGCACTGCGGGCACTGCCGTACGAGACCGACGTCCGCGGGGTCCGCCCCCAGATACGCGCCCAGCGCGATCCGGCTGACGGCGCAGCCCAGCAGGAACCGGTGCCGGTCGTCCGGGCGGGCGTACGCGTCGAGCCGGGCCCGTTCGACCGGGTCGAGGAGCCGTGCCAGCCCGTCGTGCGCGTCGTCCAGCCCGGCCCACCACACGTGCACCGCACGGTCCGGGAGCGAACTGTCCGTCAATGCCCCGCTCCCTTCCCGTGATCCGACGTCCCGCTGTCCGACGTCCCGTGATCCGGCATGCTGCGATCCGACGTTCCAGGTCCGTGGCGTTCCAGGTCCGGCGTTCCGTGGCCGGCGCCCGGCCGCGGGGGCGAACCGTCGCCGTGGGCCGTCCGCTCCCGCTCTGTGCACTGCCGCTGATCCGTCCGGGGCCCCGTTTCCGCTCGTCGGCGCCGGTCCGCTGTGCCGGACCTGGACACCGGACCGGTGGAATTCCCACCCAAACGGAATCAGGTGCTCCGCCGGTCGCTTCCGTTCGGAACATCCCGCGGAAGGTGTCATGACCGAACGGAAGCCGCGAGGGAAAACTGCGGACCGAAAAAGAATTTCCTCTCATGGAATATGGCACACCATGAGAGGAAATCGAAGGAAGGCTGAGCTTTCGAGGATCCGCTCAGTCGTCGTCACTCGTGGGGCGGAGATTCCGGGATTCCGCGATGCCGCGGTCCTGGTCGCGCTCTTCCTTGTCGTCCGAGGTCGTCGGCGTGCTGCCGAGTTCCCGCTGGAGAGCGTCGAAATCCGCTGAGGGAGACGAGTACTTGAGCTCTCGGGCCACCTTTGCCTGCTTGGCTCGCGCGCGGCCACTTCCCATAGCTGCATCTCCCCGGAACAGGAGCGGTGCGGCCGGCTCATCGACGGAACCGCTCGTCTTTTACGTCACGCAGCGTAGGTTACCATGTGCACTACACCCACGCCATGTCAGAGGGGCCCCGGACGGCTGTCCGGCCTGCGGCCCCTCCCCCCGTCGACCGTCCCGCTCCCCGGGCGGGACGGATGGGTCGTTTCGCGTCGTCAGCCACGAGACATATGGCCTCAGTTGAGTCGTTGGCCCTGCTCGGCGTCGCGGTGCACCGGGCCTGTCCCGGCAGCTCCCCATCGTTCCCGTGGCGACGTGCTCCGCAGGGGCTTCCGGCAGATCCCCCCGCTCCCGCACCCCGGCCGGCAGTCTCGCCGTCCCCCGGGGGTGACGCTCAGTGAACGGCGCGCAGCAGGCGGGAGACGTTGATGCGGGTGGGTGACAGGTCCACCTCGATGCTCTCCATCATCCGCTCGCCATTGAGGCGGCCGTAGGCGAGCAAGTCCACATTCGCCAGGTTGAATTCCGGCCAGGTGTGAATGCTGAGGTGCGAGGCCGACAGCAGGAGAATTGCCGTCACGGCGCCGTTCGGGAATACGTGCGAGGCCTCCCCGAGGACCTTCGCATTTCCCTTCTGGGCCGCACTGCGGAGCACATCCAGAAGGCGGCGCTCATCCGTCAGAATGGTCGGGTCACCGACCCACACATCAACCGCGTAGGAGCACAGGTCGTCGACATTTATGTCTTCGGGGCCGGTGGCGAGGTCGTTCGTCATGGGCGATGGGGGACACGCGCCACGCGTCGACCCCCGTCTCCTTTCGCTGTGGTCTGAATTCCGATACGCGATGTTGCGGTGTTCCACACAGGCGGCACCCCGACGCTCGGATGACGTCATTTTAGCATCCATGCCCCAAGTCGCCCTTCGTGAAGATCGTCCCACCTGGACCGTCGGCGGGCCGAACTCGACTGCTGCATAAGCGATCTGAATCCCCGTCACCTCCCCCGGTACGGCTCGGAAGGCAGGGCTGTTCGGGTGGTGCGGCCGTGGCGCGGGTGGTGAGGCCGGGTGCGGTGCCGGCCGGTCCGGTGCGGCCGACGGGTGTCGACGGCTCTTTCCGTCGATGGCTGGGGTTGTGCCGGGGGAGGGCGGTGGTGTGGCCTCGGGCGGCTTATCGTCAATGCCTTGCATAAACCGCGCTTTGCGGTGATGCGGGTGGCTGACGAATACTTTTGATGTTGCGTCAGGAATAGGCGGTGTTCCTGCCGGGCCAGGGGCCCGGTATGAGGCCGGCCGAGTGGCGCGGTCCTGCCGCCGGGCTGTCACGTTGCTGCGCTGTGCCGCGCTGTCGCGTTGCTGTGCTGTGCCGCGATGCCCCGGGGCCGGTGTGGTGGAGATCGCCTCGGCGGCGTGCCGGCGCCGCTACGATCGGACGCAGTGGCCGTGCCGGTGTCGCCGGACGGTCCGACGGGGCCCTCGCGACGGGGTGAGCGGTGCCCGGCCCGGCGCCTGCTCCGGGGCGTCCGACGGGGCGTCAGGCTGCGCCTGTATCACAGACGTTCATCTATACTGCGAGATCATGCGTACATTTGGAACCCTATTGTGACGGGCCCGCGTTCGGGCGAACGAAGCCTCGGGGCTGAGGGAGTTCTGCACGAGGTGGCCGGCGCGGTCAGGCTGCAGGAGGGCGCACCGGGTGTGCGTTCGGTCCTGCGGGCGATTCGCCGACTGGCGCCCGCCTCGACCAAGGACATCAGCCGCGCGACCAGCATTCCGGTACCCATCGTCGCCGCCGTCGGCAACGAACTGCGCCGCCGGGGCATGCTGACCGAGAAGCGGCCCTCTCGCCTCACACCCTCCGGTCTCTCCCTCGTCGCCGAGCTCGGTATGGATCTGGTGCTCGATCCGACCTGCGGCACCTGCGACGGCCGGGAACTGGTCATCCCCGACGTGCTGGACGAGGCCGTGGAGCGGCTGACCGCCATCATGGCGGCGGGGCCGCAGGCCGACATGAGTCTGGACCAGTCGCTGTGCACCCCGGAGACCAAGGTGCGCAGGGTGCTGGCACTGCTCCGGGCAGGCGTGCTGCCGGGCGGTTCCCTGCTGCTGGTCGGCGACGACGACACGATTTCGCTCGCCGTCGCGGTCGTCGGGGAGGTCCTCGGTTCACCGTTGGTGGAGCGGGTCACCGTCGTCGACATCTCCCCGGAGATCCTCGGCCACATCGCGGAGGTATCCGCCGGGTTCAAGACCAGGGTCGACACGGTCGAGCACGATCTGCGGCAGCCGCTGCCGGAGGTGCTGCACGGCCGGTTCGACGCGGCGATGACCGACCCGCCCTACACCCCGGAAGGCGCGCAGCTGTTCCTCTCCCGGGCCGTGGAGGGACTGCGCCCCGGTGCCGCGAACAGCATCTTCTTCTCCTTCGGCGCCAAGAGCCCGAACGAGATGCTGGAGGTCCAGCAGGAGATCATGGATCTCGGGCTCGTCGTCAACGGGTTCATCCGCAACTTCAACGAGTACGAGGGCAGCGGGATCCTCGGCGGCACCGGATTCATCCAGCACCTGCTCACCACCAGCGCCACCCAGGCGTCGGTGGGCGGCAGCTACGGCGGACCGCTCTACACCCGGGACAAGCGGTCCCGGCAGCGGGAGTACGAGTGCGTGTCCTGCGGGGCCCGTACGCCGGTCGGTCCCGGTGCCCGGTGGAGCTCGGTCGGTGCGCTGCGCGCCGACGGCTGCCCGCAGTGCGGCGGCGGTCCCTTCAAGCCGCGTCAGCTGGTCAGCATGGCGGCGACCGGGGACAGCTCCGGGGCCGGTGACGGCAACGGGCCCGGTGACCGCAACGGGGCCCGCGACAGCAGCCGGGCCGGTGACAGCAACGGGTCCGGTGACGGTCCGGCGGCCGGGGACATTCCGCATGTCCGCCCGCCCGCGGAGCCGGCGTCCGGCCCGGGAGCCGATCCGGTGGCCGGTCCGGGAGCCGATCCGGTCTCCGGTGCGGCGTCCGTCGGTGGATCCGAGCCGGTGGCGCCTGCCTCGGCCCCCGTATCGGCTGCTGCCGTCGAGCAGGCGCCGCTGACCGTCTCCGCGACCGCGGCTCCGGAGTCCGCGCTTTCGGGGCCCCCGCTTTCGGGGTCCGCGGCCGGGCAGCGCACCGTCGTGTGGCAGCCGCCCGTGGCGCGCGAGGTGCTGGCGAGCGTCGGGGAGCGGGCCGCGCCGTTCGTGACCCGCCCCGCCGACGAGCGCGACCTGGACGCCATCGCCGCCTTCGAGGCGGAGATCGCCCGGATCTCCTTCGGCGACGCCGCGGTCGACAACCCCGAGCGGCACCGGTCGCGGCTGTCCCGGGCGATGCAGAAGTCCCGTGCGGGCATGTACGTGGCCTGCGGTCCGGACGACGACACGGCCGTCGGCTGGCTGTGGATGAGCATCAACCAGAACACGATGACCGGCGACCGGTACGCCAACTTCCGTTCCCTCGCCGTGGCGCCGGTCGAGCAGCGGGCCGAGATCGGCGAACTGCTGATCGCGGAAGGGCTCGCGTTCGCCGTCGAGCACGAACTGGCCGAGGTGGTCGGGAAGGTGTACGTGGGCAATGTGCCGATGCGCACGCTCTACCGGAAGTACGGCTTCGAGTCGACCCACATGGCCATGAGGCTGCAGCTGGCCGAGGTGAGGCGGGCGGGACGATGAGTCACCCGGTGAATCCGGCGGATCCTGCCAATCGGGCGGATCCTGCTGATCCGTCGGATCCTGCTATTCCGTCGGATGATGGGCAGTCCCGTCCGGCGGGCGGTGACGGCGGGACCGGCGCCGTCGCGTTCGACCGGGTGAAGTGCGTCGTCTGGGACCTCGACGGCACCCTCTGGGACGGCGTGGCGGTCGAGTCCGAGACCGACGTGCTGCCCGCCTTCCGGCCCTGGGCCCTGCGCACCATCGACCGGCTGGCCGAGCGCGGCGTGCTGAGCAGCATCGCCAGCCGCACCGCGCCGTCGGTCCTCGAAGCGCTGCGTGCGGACGCGGAGGTGGCCGAGCGGTTCGTCGCGCCCCAGGTCGGCTGGCAGGACAAGAGCGAGTCGCTGCGCCTGATCGCCGAGGAGCTGGGCATCGGGGCGGACGCGCTGCTGCTGGTCGACGACAGTCCCTACGAGCGGGCCGAGGTCGGCACCATGCTGCCCGGGGTGGCGGCCATCGCACCGGAACAGGTGCCGGACCTGCTCGACGGCCTCGGTTCCGGTCCGCTCACGGCGGACGCCCGGGAACGCGTCCGGCGGTACCGGACGGAAGCCGTCCGGAAGGACGCGGGGCGGCAGTTCGCCGGAACCCGGGAGGAGTTCCTTCGGTCCTGCGCGATGCGGCTCTCCGTCGGCACCGCGAGCGACGACGACCTGCCGCGGGCCGTGGAACTGGCCACCCGCACGCACCGGTTGAACTCGTCCGGCCTGCCCCTGGACGCCGACCGCGTCCGGAAGCTGACGGCGGACGGCGGGTACACCCTGCTGGTCGCCCGGCTGGAGGACCGTTTCGGGGAGTACGGGCTGATCGGCGCCGCACTCGTCGAGCACACCGCCGACGCCTGGTGGGTCCGGCTGCTGGCCCTGTCCTGCCGGGTCGCCGGCCGCGGGGTGTCGCTGGGCTTCCTGCGCTGGCTGATGGACCGGGCCGCGGAGTCCGGCGCCGCCGAGTTCCGGGTGGACTCGCGTCCGACCTCGGCCAATGTCGAACTGCGGCTGCTCTTCCGGCAGGCGGGCCTGCGGGTGACCGACGACGCGAGGGCGGAGGGCGGCCCGGTCACGCTCGGCCGTTCGCTGGAGGAGCCGTTGCCGGAGCACCCGTCGTGGCTGGACATCACCGGCCGTTGACGTGCTCCCTGGCCTGAAGTCCAGGGATTCCGGCCTGGGCCGGTTGACCCTTCCGGGGGCTTCCTGCTTCACGGCGCTGTGCGGGCAGGTGTGTCCGTCCGGTACGCAGTGTCGAGGTCCCGCAGGGAGTGCTGCAGGACGACCGCCGACACCTCGGCAGGCCAGGCACCCTCCTCGGTGTGTTTGGCCTGGGTGATGCGACGCCGGGACAGTTCGCCCGACGTCACATATGGCAGCCCCGCCGCATGCGCTGCTTTCCGGTCGCGCAGGCAGTCGTTCCACACCACACGCGCGCACCCGAACGCCTTCGCCAGCGCACGGCGCTGGGAGGCGTCCGGGTAGGCCCGGTAGTTGTAGCGGAGCTGCATGACCGCGACGCCACTACGATTGGCCTCATGGATCAGGAGAATGACTACAGGCGTGGCAGGCATGTGGTTTCGGCGATGCACGTTCACTTGGTCTTTGTGACCAAGTCCCGGCGTGGAGTGTTCGACGATGAGATGCTGACGCGTTGCGAAGAGGTCATGCGGAAGGTGTGCGAGGACTTCGAGGCGGAGCTGACGGAGTTCAACGGCGAACGCGATCACGTCCACCTCCTGATCAACTACCCGCCCAAGGTCGCCGTCTCCAAACTGGTCAACAGCCTCAAAGGCGTCTCCGCCCGACGGATCCGCCAGGAGTTCACCGACCGGATCCACCCCGCCGTCACGCACGGGCACCTGTGGTCGCCCTCGTACTTCGCCGCATCCTGCGGCGGAGCACCGCTGGCGATCATCCGCCAGTACATCGAACAGCAACAACGCCCCCTCTGACGTGAACGTCTGAGCAGCCTTGAGACGCATCCATCCCCGGCGTCAACGCCGGGGCCTTCTGCAAGAGTCCCGGTAAGGAGACGCCGACGATGGCGCAGTACATGACGACGACCGAGGTGGAGCGGACCATCCGCGCTCTGCTCGCCGAGGCCCTGCGGACCGACCGGGAGGCGATCGACCGGCTGCCCGCCGACACCGAACTCTTCGGGCCGGAGATCGCCCTGTCCTCGCTGGCCGGCGCCGCCCTGCTCCGCGGCATCAAGGCCCGCTACGGGGTGGACGTGGCCGACGAGGACCTGAACCTGGACTCCCTCCAGTCCATCGCCACCCTCCGGGACTTCGTGGCCGCGTATCGGTGAGCGGGGCCGGCCCGGGGGTGGTGAGCGGGTCGGTCCGGGTACCGGTGGGAGCGGTGGCCCGGGGCGGTGAGCGGAGCGGTGCGGGGCCGGCCCGGGGCAGGTGAACGGGCCCGGCCCGGCGCGGGGTTTCAGGCCTGGGGTCCGCGCTTGCGTTCCATCATGTGACGGCCCAGGGCGCGCTTCTGCTTCCACTCCCGGAGGATGTCGGCGCGCAGCCGGGCATCGCTCTGGGAGGCGATGCGCTCGTTCTCCCGGACCAGCTTGCGGTAGCTCTCCAGCCGCCGCTCCGGCAGTGTGCCGTCCTCGATCGCTTCGAGCACCGCGCAGCCGGGCTCGACCGTGTGCGAGCAGTCGTGGAAGCGGCAGTCGCGGGCGAGCTCCTCGATCTCGGCGAAGGCCTGGGCGACGCCGTCCTCCGCGTCCCACAGCCCCACACCGCGCAGCCCCGGGGTGTCGATGAGGACCCCGCCGGCGGGCAGCGGCAGCAGATCGCGGGTGCTCGTCGTGTGCCGCCCCTTGCCGTCGCTGTCGCGGGTGGCGCGGACGTCCTGCACCTCGTCCCCCAGCAGCGCGTTGGTGAGGGTGGACTTCCCGGCTCCGGACTGGCCGAGGAGGGCGGCCGTCCGGCCCTGTTCGCCGCCGAGGAGCTCGGTGAGCACGTCGAGGCCCAGCCCGCTCTCCGCGCTGACCGGCAGCACCCGCACGCCCGGAGCGGCCGCCTCCGTATCGGTGGTCAGATACGACAGGCCGATGGCGTCGGGCACCACGTCCGCCTTGGTGAGCAGCACCACGGGCTCCGCGCCGCTCTCCCAGGCCAGCGCGACGAAACGTTCGACCCGGCCGAGGTCCAGCTCGGCGGCTAGGGAGACGGCGATGAGGGCGATGTCGACGTTGGCGGCCAGGACCTGGCCCTCGGACCGCTGCGAGGACGTGGAGCGGATGAACGCGGTGCGGCGCGGGAGCAGCGCCCGTACGGTCCGCCGCTCGGCGTCGATGGCCGCCCAGTCGCCGGTGCACGGGTTCCGCACCGGGTCCGGGGAGGTCACCGGGCCGGTGTCGGCGTGCAGGGTCAGCAGGCCCTCGCCCGCGTCGGCGACGGCCTCGCACCGGCCGCGGTCGACCCGCACGATGCGGCCGGGGACGAGCCCGTCGGCTGCGTGGGGGGCGAACTCCGCTGCGAGCGCGTCGGTCCAGCCGTAGCGGGTCAGCGGGGTCGGGACGGCGGCACGGTTCACACGGGACCCTTCGACGGGCGGCTCCGGCGGGCGGACGTTCCCGCCGGTGACCACGGGGTGGGGCAGTCGGTCTTTCCGGATGCGGCGGCGCCCGCCGTGACGACGGCCGCGGTGGCCCCTGCCGTCTTCCACGCGCTCCGCGGCACCGCCGGGTGCGGCGGCACCTCGGCCCGGTGGGAACGGTGACCGCTCGGCTCCGGTGCCCGGACGCACCTCGGTTTCGCTCGGGGACGGCACGGCAGCCCGCGGGCGACCGCATGCGGAGCAGTGTAGTGCCGGGCCCCGACACCTCCGCGAGGCCATTTCGCGGCGGACGGGCCGCTGGTGACGCTCCGTAGGGCATGCGCCGGGACGGTGGGTGACGTGCGGCCGGGCTGTGCGGCGCGGTGGCCGGGCCGTGTGGCGCGGTGTCCGGTGGTGATGTTCGGAAGGCCGGGCGGAGTGGCTGACGGGCGACTGTCAGTGGCGGGTGTCACGCTGAGTACCGAGCTGACCACCAGCTCTCCTCCTCATGGATGCGCGTATGGGACGTGCGAAGGGAATGGCCGTGATCACCACTGACTTTGTGCCCGGTTCCCCCTGCTGGATCGATCTGGGCGCCCCCGATGTCGCCGCCGCGACCGACTTCTACACCTCGGTCTTCGGCTGGGAATTCCAGTCCTACGACCCGGAGGGCGGCCAGTACGGCCTCTTCCGGCTGAACGGCAAGGCCGTCGGCGCGATCGGCCCGCTCACCGAGGAGGGCGCCCGGTCCGCGTGGATGATCTACCTCCACACCGGGGACGCGGACGCCACGGCCCAGTCCGTGGAGCGGCTGGGCGGCACGGTGCGGGTGGCCCCGCTCGACGCCGACGGCATGGGCCGGCTGGCCCAGTTCACCGACCCGCAGGGCGGCCAGTTCGCGGTGTGGCAGCCGCAGAGCAACAGGGGCCTGGAGGCGGTGGACGAAGCGGGCTCCCTCTGCTGGACCGAGCTGTACACCACGGACTCCGCCGCGGCGAAGGAGTTCTACGGCAGCCTCTTCGGCTGGCAGTTCCAGGACATGGAGCTGCCGGGCGGCGGGGGCGCCTACGGGCTGATCACGCCCGCCGGGCTGAACCCGGACCGGATGCACGGCGGACTGATGCAGCTCCCGGCCGAGCACCTGACGGCGACCGGGGGACGTCCCTACTGGCACCCGGTGTTCGCCTCCGCCGACTGCGACGCCACGGTCGCCCGGGTCAGACAGAAGGGCGGCACGGTGCAGATGGGACCGGAGGACGCGGAGGGCGTCGGCCGGCTGGCGGTCTGCCTGGACCCGGCCGGAGCGGACTTCGTGGTGCTGACCCCGAGCGAGGTGGCGGCTTGAGCGCGGGTGGCGGTGCTTGAGCGACGTCCAGGCCCGAGCGACGTGCCGGCTGGGGTGTGGTGCCGGCTCGAGTGTGGTGACGGTTCGAGCGAGGGGCGGCTCGGGGGAGGGGGCTTGAGAGGGACGGTGGCTTGGGCGCGGTGGCGGCTCGGGCGAGGCAGCGGCCTGCGGGGGAGCCGGGGCCTGGCCGGGGGGCGGACCGCCGGGCGCGGGGCCGGGGCGTCGGGCCGACGCCGGGTGCCCGGGTCCGGGCGGGGTTCGGTCCGCCCGGCCCCGGCCTCAGCTCTGCCGCGCCGCCATGCGCTCGACCTCGTCCTTGGCGCTCTTCAGGTCGGCGCCGGTGATCTCCCGGTAGGCCTTGATCGCGGAGATCGTCTGGCCCTCCCGCAGCAGCGCCTCGACCCGGTGGAGATCCGGGCCCGCGGCCTGGAGACCGAGGTGGTCGAGGATCACGTCGAGCTTCTGGTCCATTCGGGTGACCTTGCGGTCGATCCGCTGAATCCTGCGCTCCGTTCCTGCGCTCAGCAGGATCACCACGGCGATGAGCACGTACACGGCGTATATCTCCATGATCGGTCATCGTAGCCCGTGGCCGAGAAGTGACCCCGGAGCAATGGCCGGGATCGGCAGGGGGGTTGGGGTTCGGGCGCCGGGGCCGCCGAGTGGGGCGGGGCCGCTGCCCGCCCGGGCCGTACCCCGGACCCGGGGGGTGCGGTGCGGGGCGGGTGCCGGGGGCCGGCGCGGGGTGCCGCGCGGTCCGGACCGCAACCGCGGCGGTGCCGGTGCGGGCGGCCGGACGTCACCCGAATGGCTCGCTCACCGGCCCGGAACGACTGCTCGCGCGCAGGGTGGTGCCATGTGGTCCCGACGACTCGCCCTGGGCGCCGTGGTGCTGCCGCTGGCTCTGCTGGTGATGCGCGATGCCCCCGTGCGGCTGCTGCCGCCGGAACCCGTCGCCGTCGGCCCGGCCGCGCCGCGCACGGCCCCGCAGCCCGCCATCGTCAAACGGTCGGTGTGGCGGGCGGACGAGCGCATGGTCCGGCACCGGGCGACGTACACGGGCCCGGTGAACGCCGTCTTCATCCATCACACCGGACATCCCAACGGCTATGACTGCGCCGACGTCCCGGCCATGCTCCGGGCGTTGCAGATGGACCACATCAGGGTCGAGGGCTGGGACGACATCGGCTACAACTTCGTCGTCGACCGCTGCGGCAACATCTACGAGGGCCGGGCGGGCGGGGTCGGACGCCCGGTGCACGGTGCCCACACCCAGGGGTTCAACGACGACAGCGTCGGGATCGCAGCCCTGGGCAATTTCGGGGCCGGGGTGACCGTGCCGAAGCCGCTCCTGGAGGGCATAGCGAAGCTCGCCGCGTGGAAGCTGCGGCCCGGGGCCGATCCACGGGGCACGGTGCGGCTGGTCTCGACGAACGGTGAGAGCCGGTACCGGAAGGGCGCCACCGCCGAATTCCATGTGATCTCCGGGCACCGGGACAGCCACCAGACCCGCTGTCCGGGCGACGCGCTGTACGACCGGCTGCCCGCGATCAGGGACACCGTGGCCCGCATGCGGAAGAACTGAGGCGCGGAAGGACTGAGGCACGCGGGCAATGGCTCGACACCTCATTACCAGCGCCCTTTCCGTACATCAACGGGATCAAGCACCTGGGCAACATGGTGGGGTCCATGCTCCCGGCCGATGTCTAAGCCCGCTGGGCCGGGCGGGGGTGTGGCGCACACGTATCCCCGAGGGGTGGTTGTTCTCCCTCTGCTTCCGCCTGCTGCCGTCATTACGCGGCAGGTACCCGTCCCGGAAGCATGGCGGTGGGTGATCGACCACCCATCGACTCACGAACGGGGCGTGCTTTCCATGCGTATCACCAGCCGGTTCACCACGTCCGGGAGAGCCACGACGTCCGGCGGAACCACCGTGTCCGCGAGGACTGCGACGTCCGGGGGAACCACCGCGTCCGCGAGGACCACGAGGTCCGGGGGAACCACGACGTCCGGGCGGGCCCGGGTCGAGAAGACCGAGAGGCGCCGAGCCGGGAAGGCCGAGGAGAACAGGAGGAGTACGGCGGGCACGGGGCTGGCCGCGGTGCTGCTGCTGGCCGCCGCCGGGTCGCTGCTGCCCGCCGGCCCCACCGCGGCGGACACCGGGCGGACGGCGACGACCGGGGGGACGGCGACGACCGGGGGGACGGCAACGACCGGGCGGACGGCATCGATCGGAGGGACGGCATCGATCGGAGGGACGGCGACGACCGGAGGGGCAGCTACCACCGGCCGAGCGGCGGCGGACCGGCCGGCGGACGGTGTCTGGCGCATGGACGGCTACGGCACCGTTCTGGCCGTGCACCACGGTCGGCTTCGGGAGTACCAGACCACGGCGGTCAGCTGTCTGCGCGGGATGAGCGGGCGGAGTACGGACGAGGGCGGGGGCGGCTCCCGCGCCGTCCGCTTCGCGCTGTCCGACGACGAGGCCGGCACGCTGACCGTCGGCCCCGGACCCCGGCCCGCCCGGGCGTCGTTCCAGGTGCACGGCTCCGCGGGCGACCGTGGCCTGCGGCGTATCGGGGCGTTGCCCGCCGCCTGCACCAGGCCCGCTTCCGACGATCCGCGTGCCGTCTTCGACGTCTTCTGGCGGAGCCTCGACGAGAACTATCCGTTCTTCGCGGCCAAGGGCATCGACTGGTCGGCGGTACGGGACCGCTACCGGCCCGAGGTGCACGCCGGAACCACCGACGACGAACTCTTCGCCGTCTTCCGCAAGATGATCGAGCCGCTCCACGACGCCCACGTCAGCATCGACGGCGGCCCCGGCCGCCGCTTCGGGACGAGCCGCCCCGGCACCACCCTGCCCGGCCCGGACCTGGACCGCGACGTCACGGCGTACATCCAGGAACGGGACCTCGGCGGGCGGCCGTTGCGGACGTTCGCCCGGGGGCGCATCGGATTCGCCGACCTGCCCGGGGACCTCGGCTATCTGCGCCTGTCCGGCTTCTCCGGCTGGACCGACGAGCGGCACCCCGGCTACGCCGCGCACCGGGCGGAGCTCGACCGGGCCCTGGACGCCGTCCTCACGCCGGAGCGCACCCGCGGCATGCGCGGACTGATCATCGACCTGCGGATCAACGGCGGCGGCTACGACGCGCTGGGGCTCCGGCTCGCCTCCCGCCTCACCGGCCGCACCCACTTCGCGTACACCAAGCGCGCCCGCAACGACCCGGCGGATCCGTCCCGGCACACCGAGCCGCGGCCGGTGTACGTCCGGCCCGCCGCCGCGCCGCGCTTCACGGGCCCCGTCGCCGTGCTGACCGGTGGCAGCACCATCAGCGCGGGGGAGACCTTCACCCAGGCCCTGATGGACCGGCCGGGGCGGACGGTCCGCATCGGGGAGCCCACCCAGGGCGTGTTCTCCGACGTCATGGGACGCACCCTGCCGAACGGCTGGACCGTCGGCGTGCCCAACGAGGAGTTCCTCACCTCCTCCGGCCGCACCTTCGACGGTGCGGGGGTTCCCCCGCACCTTTCCGAACCCGTCTTCACCGAGGCGGAGTTCGCGCACCGCCGGGACTCCGCGTTCGACCGTGCACTGACGGTCCTGCGGCGGCGGCCGGACAGCAGGCCCTAGAACTCCCCGACCGCTTACGGGCCGGTGCGGAAGGAAGCGGCCCGTCCGGGAGTCGGTCCGGGAGGGGAGAGCCGGCGGCGTGCTCGGCGCACGGGGATCGAGCACGCCACCGCGCCGCGGCGGGTGCCGTGTGTGCCGGCCGGAGGGGGAGGGAGCCGTGGGGAACGGGTGGCGCGGAGGGGCGGTCGGAAGGGGACGTCCACGGAAGAGATTTCCGCGTACACGGGTATGACGTGGACATGGCGCGCATATGATCTGGAGCCCCCCACGGAAAGGCAGTCCCATGAAGAAGACCTCCGCTCGGAGGATCACCGGCCGGATGCTGCTCGCTCTCGGCTGTGTGGCGGTGATGACCCTGTCGGCCACCGCCGCGGGCGCCGCCGAGCGCTTACCCCGCACCGCCACCGACGAGCACTCCGACACCCACACCGGTACCCACACCGGTACCCACACCGGCACCGACTCCGGCACCGACTCCGGCCGGGGCCGCCGGTGCGTGGTCGTGTACTTCGACCTCGGCGAGACGCTGGTGCACACGGCCGAGGACAAGAGCATCAGCTACATGCCGGGAGCCGCCGCACATCTGCGCGCACTGCGCGCCCGCAACATTCCCGTCGGCCTGATCACCAACGTGCCGTCCTCCTGGGGCGCGACCGACGCCGAACGGGCGGCGGAGCTGAAGAGAGTGATCGACAAGGACTGGAAGGGATCGCGCCCCTTCGACTGGGCGGACTTCGGCGACCGTATCTTCACCCCGCGCACCGAGGAGGAGCGGAAGCCCGCGCCCGCGCTGTGGCAGCGGGCCAGGGACGCCGCCGGAGGCTGCCGGATGGTGTACCAGGCGGAGACCGACGACGAGATACAGGCGAGCCGGGACCTCGGGTATGTGCCCTACCTGGTGGGGCGGCGTCACTGGCCCGCCTACATGCCGGCTCGGCTGATCACCGCGCTCGCTCATCTGCCGCAGCTGCCCTACCTGCCGTCTCTGCCGACTCTGCAGAAGGGGAACGCGGCTGCTGCCCAGGCTGGTTGAGCCCCCGCCCGCACGGGCCGCGCCGCTGAACCCGCGGAGGTGCCGAACCGGTCGGCAGAGCGGGAGAGCGACAGAGCGGCGGAGCGGCAGCTCGGCCGGGTGCGGTGCGTGGCGCGGTGGGTGACACGACGGGTGACACGACGGGGCCCCGGGCCGATGGCCCGGGGCTCCGGTTCCGATACCGGCCGTCCGCCGGGGGCGGTGCCGGTCGCGTTACTCCGCGCCGGGGCGGGCTACTCCCCGCCGGGAACGGCCATCTCGCCCAGCAGCGACCAGTCGTCCTGCGGGATGTCCGCGTTCACGATCCGCGGGGTCTCGGCCAGGTGCGGCGGCAGGGTCCGCTGGGCGGTCCGGAAGTGCTCGGACTGCACGTGGGCCGCGCCCGCGTCGCCGTCCCGGAACGCCTCGACCAGCACGTACTCCGTCGGGTCCTCGATGCTGCGGGACCAGTCGAACCACAGGCAGCCCGGCTCACGGCGGGTGGCCGCGGTGAAGTCCGCGGCGATCTCCGGCCAGCGGTCGGCGTCCTCGGGACGGATCCTGAACTTGGCGGTGATGAAGATCATCGGCTTCCTCTCGTCTGGACCGCGCACCCGGTCCGCGCGCCGCCTCCTCGTCTCGTGCACGCACGCTACCAAGGTCCACGGGGCCCGGCGCGCAGCACCGTGCCCCGCCCGCGCAGGGCGCTGACCGGCGGAGATGCGGTTCGGCGCTGCGGTTCGCCCCGGAGATTCGCCCCCTGCGGATCCGGCGCGGACGTCCGGGCCGGACCCCGCGTTCCGTCCGGGCCGGACCCTTGTTTCCGTCCGCGCCGGATCCCGCGTTCCGTCGGCCGGCTAGCGGGCCACGAACTGGGTGAGGATGGCCTGCACCTCGTAGATGTCGACGCCCTTGGTGAACGTCTTCTGGATCGGCGTGGCGCTGCCGGAGATCCAGATCTTGAGCTCCGCGTCCAGGTCGAAGGTGCCGGCGGTTTCCACCGCGAAGTGGGTGATGCTCCGGTACGGAACCGAGTGGTACTCCACCTTCTTGCCGGTGATCCCCTGCTTGTCGACGAGGATGAGGCGGCGGTCCGTGAAAAGGATGGTGTCCCGGATCAGCAGGAAGGCGGCGTGCACCTGCTCGCCCTGCCCCAGCAGCCGCGCGTACTCCTGCTGCGCCGTCACCGGATCGATGGTGTGCGCGTTGCCGAACAGTGCCATGACGGCCCCCCGTGTGGTCAAAGTTGCACGATCTTCGCACTGTATACCGGACCGGTGCGGCGCGAAGGCCGTCCTTGCCGGTCCGCTGCCGGTCCGGTCCCCGTCGGATCCATGCCGGTCCCCGGTGGGGTCCATGCTCGTCCCCGTGGGGTTCATGCCGGTCCCCGCAGGTTCCGTTACGGTCCGGGCCCGTTGGGTCCCCTGCCCTGTCCCGCGCGCGACCGGCTCCGGGCCGCGCCGGGCCGGCCCGCTGCCTCAACGTCCCTGCACAGCAGTGCTGTTCGCCGGGGTGCTGCTCGCGTACGCGGCCGGCTCAGTCGGCCGGGTGGGCGAGTCCGGTCCAACGGGCGGTCTCGACGCGGGTGCGCTCGTAAGCCGCCCGGTCCAAGATCGGCCAGGCCGCGCCCCCGATGGCGAGGACACCGCGGGCCGGCAGCGGCACCTCGCCGATCCGTGGGTTCCGCCGCAGCCGGACGGGCCTGCCGAGGTCGTCGCCGTCGAGCACGGCCCGGGAGTCCTCGACGAAGTACATCCGTCGCGGCATGAGGATTCCCCGGTGACCGCTGGGCATCACCCCGGTCAGCCGCAGATCGCCCATGCCCAGGGCGCGGGCGGTCAGTTCACGGGCCCGGACCAGGGCGCGTGTCCGCCAGGTGGCGGGCGGCAGTGCGGCGCCCACCGCGTTGAGCACATCGAGCAGCCGGGTGGACGAGGCGGTGAGAGTCCAGTCCAGGCGGAGCGCGTCCACGGTCACCCGCAGGGACGCCGGACCCGTCCAGATGAGACCGATGCGGGCGAATCCGGTCCGGTCGCAGGCGGCGCCGTAGTACCGGGGGCAGGCCGTGTCCAGCCGCGGGCCGTCGACGTGGATCGACCAGCTGCCGGCCGGGTCGCGGTGCCACAGCGTGCGGTAGGGCGCGAAGGAGTTCTCGGGGAAGACGCGCAGCGCCAGGACGTGCCCGGAGTCGAAGGGCAGCCCGAACACACCCCAGCCCCGCACGTATTCGTGGTGCGGCCACGGCGCGCGGTCCCGTGCCGTCGGGAGGTCCGACAGAGCGGAGGACAGGTCGAGCATCGGCATCACCCCGCGCGGTCGGCTGGTGGGTTCGCCCCGCTCCGCGTTCCGAACCCTGTTCCGGCTCCGGGTTCCAGCGTAGAGCGGGTGTGGCCGGACGGCAGTTCCCCGGGGCGGACGGGGCTGATGCCGGGGCCGAGGAGGGGGCGGACCCCGGCGCGTCGCGAAGCGGTCCTCCCACGGGGTGCCGTCCCGTGCGTGGCCGGCGGGGCGGCTGGGCTGCACCTGGGCCACCGGGCCGCACCCGGGCCACCGGGTGAAGCCCCGAGCGGGCGGGGCAGGGACGGGGCCCCGCCGTCCCCCGGGCCGGGGTGGGGGCCGCACCAGCCCGCGGTGTCCCGGCTGCTCCATGGTCACCGGACACCCCGGGGAACAACGCTTGCGACATGACACCACGCATGCGAACTCCCCTGCTGCTCGCTCTCGCCGCGGTCGTCGGCACGCTGGGTTCGGCCGCCCCGGCCACCGGCGCCGGCCCCGCGGCCCCGACGTCCGGAAGCTCGTCTGCCGGAGCCCTGACTGCCGGAGCCCTGACAGCGGGATCCCTGACAGCGGGATCCGTGACTGCCGGAACCTCGACCTCCGGAACCTCGACCTCCGAAACCCCGACGGCAGCCCGCGCCGACGCCCGGACCGCGTTACCCGCTCTCGCCTGGAAGCCCTGCGCGACGCCCGACGGCCCCGCCGGGCAGGAGTGCGCCACGCTGCCCGTACCGGTCGACTACCGCGACCCGGACGGTCCGCGGCTCACCCTCGCCGTGACCCGGCTGCGCAGCGAGGAGCCCGCCGCGCGACGGGGCACGTTGCTGATGATTCCCGGCGGGCCGGGCGGATCCGGGGTGCAGCACCTGCGGCGCAAGGGCGAGGCACTGCGGAAGGCGACGGCCGGGGCCTACGACCTCGTCAGCCTCGACCCACGTGGCGCGGGCGGCAGTACGACGGCGAGCTGCGAACTCGACCCCGGCGACCGGCATCTGGTGCACCTGCTCGCCTGGCCGGATCCGGACGGCGGCATCACGGGGAACGTCGCCCGCGCCCGGCGCGTCGCCGAGGCGTGCCAACGGCACGGCGGCCCCGTGCTGCACAGCATGACCACCGCCAACGAGGTGCGCGACATCGACCGGTTCCGCCGGGCGCTGGGCGAGCGGACGCTGTCGGCCTGGGGTGTCTCGTACGGCAGCTATGTGGGGGCGGTCTACGCCCAGAAGTACCCGCAGCACACCGACCGCTGGGTCCTGGACAGCGCCGGGGACCCCGATCCGGCCCGGGTCGCGTACGGCTGGCGGCGGAACACCGCGGCGGGCGCGGACGACCGCTTCCCCGACTTCGCGGCCTGGGCGGCGGACCCCGCCCGGGAGGACGAGGGGCTCCGGCTCGCCCGGCGGAGCGAGGACGTACGGCCGCAGTTCCTGGCCCTGGCCGCGCGGCTGGACCATGATCCGAAGCGGTCGGACGTGCCGGATGTCCCGCTCACCGGCAACCGGCTGCGGCAGGCGATGCAGGTGGCCCTGGAGAGCGACACCGCGTTCCCTGCCCTGGCCCGGCTGATCAGGGACGCCCGGGACCCGGAGGCCACGCCCGTTCTGCCGCCCGCCGTCGCCGGGCCCCTGCGGGATACGGAGGCCTCGGCGACGATGGCGGCGGTCTGCAACGACGTGCGCTGGCCGACGTCGGTCCCCGCGTACCGGCGTGCGGTGGCCGCGGACCGCGTCCGGCACCCGCTCACGGCGGGAAGCCCGGCGAGCGTCCCGGCGTGCGCCTTCTGGAAGGGCGCGCCGGTGGAGAAGCCCACCCGGATCACCGACGACGGCCCGTCCAACATCCTGATCGTCCAGAACCTCCGGGACCCCGCCACTCCGTACGCCGGGGCCCGGAAGATGCGCGAGGCCCTCGGTGGACGGGCCCGCACGGTCACCGTCGACCGGGGCGGGCACGGCAGCTACCTGGACAACGGCAACGCGTGCGGCGACCGTACGGTCACCGCGTTCCTCACGACCGGTGAGCGCCCGGCCCGCGACACGGTCTGCGGCGCGGAGCGGGCGCGGGGCCGGTGAGGCCGCCCGGGTCAACGAGCCGGACGACGGAGCCGGCTCAGGAACCTTCCAGCAGATCGGGCCGGACCAGGAGCCCCGGCAGCCCACATCCATGCAGAGCTGCGGACCCGGCTTGAACCGGGTCCGCGGAAAGTACGACGTCCCCGCCGTGCCGTTGGAACAGCCGAGCTTCACATGGATGGGACGATCCGAGCTTTCCGCGTCCGCCACATCCGGGGGAAGAGATTCCTGACAGGCCTTGACCAGGCATTCATAAGGGTCCGTCCATGGGCGACCTCGTGGCGACCTCGTGAGCACGAGGAGCGGGAGGAGCGGGAGAGGAAGGGGTGGCGTCCACCGCCCGGCACACCCACTGCCCGGTCCCGCTCGCTCCTGACGAATGATCACTCCTCTGCACCCCTTCCCCCTCCCCGATCACGTAACGACTCCTAAACTCACCGTTACTGGGGGTGCTGGCGGAGGGGGAGCCGGATGACGGTGATGGGAACGCTCGGGCCGGACGACGACGCCGCGTCCGAACCGACGCTGGAGAGCCTGCTGTCGGTGATGGGCACCGGCGCGCTGGAGCTGTGCGTGGCTCCGCGCGGCCTTCAGGTGCCGGTCGCGGGCGTCACGCTGTTCGACCCGCTGGAGCCCGGGATGCCGCCGGGGCAGGTGCTGCTGGCGGTGGGGATCGATCCGCAGTCCGCCCTCGCGGTCGACTGCGTGCGGGACGCGGGCCGGGCGGGGACGGTCGCGGTGGTCTTCGGGCGGGGCGGTTCGGGGCCGGCGCCCGCGGCGCTGCGGACGGCCGCGGAGGACGCGGGGACGGCCGTACTGTTCCGCACGGCGTGGTTCAGCTGGACGAAGCTGATGGCCGAGCTGCGCGCGGGCCTGTTCTCGGTGGGGCTCCCCGCAGATCCGGCCCTGGCCGGGGTGGCGCTGGGCGACCTGAACGCCCTCGCCGACGCGACGGCCGCCCTGGTCGGCGGGTCCGTGACCGTCGAGGACATGGAGTCCCGGGTCCTGGCCTACTCCTCGACCGAGGAGGACGTCGACGAACTGCGCCGGCGGACCATCCTCGGCCGCCGGGTGCCCCAGTGGCGCGTCGCCGCGATGCAGGAGGCGGGTTTCTTCCGGGCCCTGTGGGGCTCGGGGGACGTCATCCACCGCCCCGAGCACGGGGAGAACCCGGAGCGGCTGGTGGTCGCGGTGCGGGCCGGCGGCGAGGTGCTGGGGTCGATCTGGGTGGCCGCCGCCGGCCGCTCGCTGGCACCCGACGCCGCCGACACCCTCCGGTCCGCGGCCCGGATGGCCGCCGTGCACCTGGTCCATCACCGCTGCCACCGCGGGCAGGCCCGGCTCGTCGAGGAGGCGGCCCGCGCCCTGCTGGACGGGAGGGGGCCCGCCGGGGTGCTGGCCGAGCGCGCCGCCTTCCCGCCGCACGGACACTGCGCGGTCCTGGCCGTACGGACCGGGAACGCTCCGGGCGGCGTCGACCACGGGAAGCTGACGAGCCTGCTGGGGCTCCAGTGCACGGCGTACGGCCACCAGACCGTGGTGGTGACGCTCGACGGGGGCGCCCTGGTGCTGCTGAGCACCCTGGATCCGGCCCGGCAGCGGGCCGAGGACCAAGTGGCACGGCTGGGCACGGCACTGGTGCGGCAGCTGTCGGAGGTGTTCGGTACGGCCGTGCGGATCGGCCTCGGCACGGTCGTCGGAGCCCTGGCGGAGCTGCCCGAGTCCCGGCGGTCGGCCGAACTGGCCGTACGGGCCCTGGTGTCGGCCGGCGGGAACCGTGCCGTGGCCTTCACGAGCGAGGTGGCCGAGGCGGTCGCCCTGAACCAGGTCATGGACGCGCTGGAGGGGCTGGCCCCGGCCCCGGAGACCCCGGTGGCCCGGCTGATGGCGCTCGACGCCAAGCAGGGCGGCGGCACCCTGCTGGAGACCCTGCGGGTGCACCTCGACCACTTCGGTGATGTGCCCGCCGCCGCCCGGGTGCTGGGCGTGCACGCCAACAGCCTGCGCTACCGCATCCGTCGGCTGACCGAGCTGTCGGGCATCGACCTGCGCGACCCCGACGCCCGTCTGCTGGCCCACCTGCAACTGCGCCTGCTCGCCCGCGACGGCGGGGGCGACGGGGAACGTCCCGGGTGACGGGCCGACTCCTTCGCCCTTGGTGCCGGCGCACGAAGCCGACCCGCCGCCGTAGTCGTCCCGCACCACAACCGCGTTCCACCGTCCCGCCGTTGCCCTGCGCCGACAACGCGGCCGGAAAAGTCCGGGGAACGCCACGAAGACCCGGCCACCGGACCGGGGCGAACCTGATGGCACGCCCGGCGACGAGCGACGAGCGACGAGCGACCGGCGACGGTCGAAGGTCGAAGGTCGAAGGTCGACGGGCGGTCCAGGACATCGACCTCGGAGGAGTGCAAATGAGCAGGACGGCGGAACGGCGCGAACGGATCCTGCGGGCAGCCGTCGAACAGGGACTGCTCGACCCCGACGCGGCCGTGCTGGCCGGCTTCGTCGATCTCGACGGCATCGCCGAGAGCGTCGCGGCCCTGCACGGCGCGTTCCCCGACGGGCTCCCGGTCCGGCACGCCTTCGCGGCCAAGGCGAACTGCCTCATTCCCGTGCTGGAGGAACTGCGCCTGAACGGCATGGGGTGCGAGGTCGCCAGCGCCGGGGAGCTGGCCCAGGCGCTGGCGGCCGGCTTCGACCCCGCGGACATCGTGTACGACGCCCCGGCCAAGACCCGGGCCGAACTGGAGCAGGCGCTGCGCCTGGGCGTCGCGGTGAACGCCGACAGCTTCCAGGAACTGGCCCGCATCGACCGGCTCCTGGCCGCCCGGCCGTCCGCCTCCCGGCTCGGCATCCGCGTCAATCCGCAGGTCGGCGGCGGTGCGATCGCGGCGATGAGCACGGCCACCAGCACCTCGAAGTTCGGCATCCCGCTGGAGGACCCCGGCAACCGGCAACGGCTGCTCGACGCCTACCGGGACCGACCCTGGCTCACCTGGGTGCACACCCACGTCGGTTCGCAGGGCTGCCCCCTGGACCTGATCGCCCAGGGCATCGCCCGCGCCGTGGAGTTCGCCGAGGAGATCAACGAGACTCTGGGCCACCGCCAGGTCGTCGGCATCGACATCGGCGGCGGGCTCCCGGTCAACTTCCGGAGCGACGAGGTCACTCCGGGCTTCGACGCCTACGCGGACCGGCTCCGTGCGCACGCGCCCGCGCTGTTCACCGGCGCGTACGAGATCGTGACCGAGTTCGGGCGCTCGCTCCTCGCCGAAAACGGCTTCACCGCCGCCTATGTCGAGTACACCAAGACCGTCGGCGGGCGGCCGGTCGCGATCACGCATGCCGGCGCCCAGGTCGCCACCCGGACCGTGTTCGCTCCCGACGCCTGGCCGCTGCGGGTCGACGCCCACGACGCCCGCGGCGCCGCCAAGCACGGGCGGACGACGCGGCAGGACGTCGCCGGGCCGTGCTGCTTCGCCGGGGACCTGCTGGCCCGGAACCGGCCGCTGCCGCTCCTCGACGTGGGCGACATCGTCGTCCTCCCGGACACCGGCGCCTACTACTTCTCCACGCCGTTCCTGTACAACTCGCTCCCCGAGCCGGCCGTTCACGGAGTACGCGTGGGCGCCGACGGGCGGGTCACCTTCCGGCTCATCCGCCCGGCGCAGACGGTGGAGCAGCTGCTCGCCGCGGCCGGTACGCGCCCCCTGGCCGCCGCGGCACCGGCGCTTCCCGTCCCCTGACGCGACGCCGGCCGCCTTCCTGGCACGACCACCGGACCGGGACGCCCGGCACGACCACCGGGCCGGGACGCCGTACCCGGCCGACCATCAGCCGGCGAGGCCGTCCCGGCCGCGCCGGCACGGGACGTCCCCGGCCCGCCCCGACGCACCGACCCACCCTCCAGGGCTCCCCGGTCCGCCCGCCCGCCCCGCGGCTGCCCGACCCACCCCCTTCGGTTCCACGACACAAGGAAGCAGGTGCAGAGACCGTGCATGACGAGCACACCCCACGGGGGTGTCCGAGCACCCCGCAAGGGGGTCCGACGGAACAGCCGCCGATCCCGCTCCGGACGGCCGCGGCCCGGCGGCTGGCGGCAGCCGTGGCGCGCTGCCGGCGCTCGGGGCGGGGGCTGGCCGGCTGGCTCGTCCGGCGCCGGAGGGTCGCGGCCGACCAGTTCCTGCGCGGTGCCTGCTACGGAGCGGGCACGGCGGTGGTGGGCCTGCTGGCGGTGTGGGCGCAGACCCGCTAGGAGTCCGACGACAGGGCCCGGAGGTCCCGACCGGCAGCGGTCACCCCGAGAAGTCGAACGCGCTGGTCATCGGCGGCCCGAGCAGTGCCGATGGCGCCCGGCGGCACCACGGTGACCGGACCGGGTCGCCGCGCATGTCTCCGGCGGTCCGGGGCGGAGGGCCGCCCAGCGGGCCGGCTGCCCCGTCACGGCCGCCGGCCCCAGGCGGAGATCATTCCGGGGGAGAGTCCGGTGCAGGAGCCCGAGGCCAGCGACTCCACGGCGGCGTCGAGCGTCCGGGCGTCCACCAGGCCGGTTCCGAGCATCGGGCCGCGCAGCCGGGCCCAGGTCTCCAGCCAGAACGCGGTGATCGGCCGCCCGGGGCCGAGCGGCGGTACGTACACCTCGGCGCCGACGTCGGTCAGCCCGGCCGCACGCAGCCGTTGCGGATACCCGGGCACCCAGCCGATGTCCGTGCCGATGGTCTCCCGCAGCGCCTGCCACATGGCCCGCATGGCCGCCCGGTACGGCGAGTCCGGTGATTCCGGCGAGTCCGGCGAGGCGTCCGCGGTCGGCTCGACGGCGTCGCCGGCCATCAGCCATCCACCGGGGGCCACCAGTCCCGCGAGCCGGGACAGCACCTGCTCGTGGCCCGGCAGGTGCATCAGCAGAAAACGCGTGTGCACCAGGTCGAAGCGGCCGCCCGGATCGAAGGACGGGTCCGTGACGTCGGCCCCCAACGGCCGGAGGGTGGCGTCGGCGGCATCGCTCAGGAACCGGATGTCCCGGTCGACCGCGACCACTTCGGCCACTCCGACGTCATGGGCGAGCCAGCCGGACACGGTCCCGGTTCCGGCGCCGGCATCGAGGCAGCGCCACCCGGGCCCCACTCCGAGAGCGAGCAGGCGCGCCCGGGTGAGCGGGTCGTAGGTGAGCGCGCCGTAGTCGATGCGCTCGGACTCGCCGGGGACGTCCGGCTCGAACGCGTCCTCCCCGTACCGCCCGGGAGAGCCGTTCCGCTCCGGAGAACCGTTCCGCCCCGGGGAACGATCGCCCGCAGCGTGGCCGCCCCGGCCGCCCCGCCCGGGCCCCGGCGTCGCTGGTGGTGCAGGCATGCCGCCCCCTTCGCTGCCGCCGGTCGGTGCCTCCGCACTCCATGTCCCGATCGGTCGATATCGGCATCAAAAGGATAGATACCGGAGCGAGTGCTCCGCGCGCCGGAGGTGGCGGCGGTTCGTCCGCCCGGAGGTGACCGCCGGGAGCCGGACGTGGATTCACCGCGGCCCTTCGTGCTTGCCGAGGGGCGCCGGGGGCGGGGCGGGGGCGGTGGACGGCCCGTCGCCGACGCCGCCCGGCCTCTCCGCGAGGGACTCAAACGCGCCAATTAGCGCATTAGCGTGGGAGGGGTGTGGACAGGGGGCATGGCATGTCCGGGCTTTGAGCCGTGGCTCCAGGCCATCGCACCCGCCGGCCGAACTCCCGGGGAGGCCTGTCCTGATCGTGCCCCTCGGGCCCTCGGCGCTCCCGACGGGCGGGTAGCTTGACGCGGGCAGGAGATCACCGCGTTCGGATGATCACGTTCTTTCGGTTCCACACGCTTTCTACGGGGGATTTCACATGGAGCTGCGGAAACGCGCCGCAACGGCGCTGGCGGCCGGCGCACTTCTCGGAGGGTCCTTCGTGGGACTCGGCACCTCCGAGGCCGTCGCCGGCGGCCACTGCGACGCCGCATACGTGGTGAAGAACAACTCGAGTGGCTCCGGACGTCTGAAGGGGAGGACCCCGGTCTTCGAGCAGCCCTACTCGGACTGCGCTTCGAAGTCGTACCGCTCGGGCACCCGGTTCTCCTTCTGGTGCTCCTACAAGAACACCCGCGGCAGTGAGTGGATCTTCGGTGGCGTCGGCGGCACGGACCGCACCGGCTGGGTGTCCGCGGGGAACATCACGGGCCGGACGGGCTCGCTCCACCGCTGCTGACGCGGCAGGAGTGAAGCCGGCGTCGTGACGGGCCACTTCCCCGTGCAGCACCGTGCGGGGGGAGTGGCGGCTCGTGCGGATCCGCTCAGCGGCGCAGGGCGTCCGGGAACACCCTGTGCCCCACGTCCGGTTCGGTGACGGCGAGCCGGTCGTGCCGTCATCCGGGTGTCAGGCCCGGTTTCGGCACCCGCATCAGCGGCCGCAGTTCACTGGCCTTGCTGACCGGCGCGTTCCCCCGCCTACTGCGGGGGCACCGTGGCCTCCGGGTGGTCCGTCGTCGGGCAGGTCCGGTACCGGACCAGGGCGGCTCCCGCCGCGACGGTCCCGAGTATCCCGGCCAGGGCCACCGGAAAGCCGAGGACGGCGAAGTACCCGAACACGGCCGGTGCCAGCAGGCCGATCCCCCCGCCCACCAGCGCGGCTGCCACGATGATCGGTGCGACGGCCCTGGTCAGGGCGTGCAGCGTCGCTTCCCGCCGGGCGGCGAGGTGGCGCTGGAGCGTCACCCGTACGGTGCGCCGGATCAGGAAGAACGCGACGACGGCGCACAGGACCCAACCGACCCACATCCAGGGAGCGTCGAGCGTGCCGCGGCAGGCGCTCGCCTCGCCGCCGAGGCCCATGTCCGAGCAGGGGTCGAGCAGATGGCTCCACGATACGTAGCAGAATCCCAGCGCGAGGACGGCCGGCGCGACGGCTCCCTTGCCCGCGGCGACCGCTGTCTCCTTCAGACGCAGGTGCAGGGGCAGAAGCCCGCGTTCGACCGCCCAGGACGTGGCAAGCGCGTCCACATCACCCCCGAGGTAGTCGGCGGGGTCCCGGCCGTCGAAGGCCGCGGCGGTCAGGTCGGCGGCCAGTTCCTCGGCCATTTCGGCGGTTGCTTCCTCGCCGACTCCGAGTCGGCGCCATGTCTCCATGGCCTGGGAGATCGCGGTTTCGACAGTCATGGTCATGGTTCTTTCTCCGCGGTGTGGGTGACGATGGAGCCGATGCTCGTGGCGAACGCGTGCCAGTCGCGGCTCCATGCTCGGAGCATCTGCAGACCGGCCTCGCTGGGCCGGTGGTAGGTACGGGCGGGGCCCCCCTCTCCGGTACGGCGTTCCGCCTCGACCAGTTGGCGCTTGCGCAGGCGTGCAAACGCCGGGTAGATCGACCCGTCGGCGACGTCCAGCCCTGCCTCGCCGAGCCGGACGGTCATCTCGTATCCGTAGATCGGGGCTTCCGCCATCAGTGCCAGCAGGCACATGTCCAGCACGCCTCGTAGCCACTGGGCGCGTGGAGCGGATGTCTCCTCCATGTCCAGTACCTTACACAGCAAGAATCTTGCGCTGCAAGATAGTGAGCCGCGGGGGACGCCGGCGCGAGATCGCGTTCCCCGCCCCGCCCGTCCGCCGGTCGCCCCTCGGCCGCGCCACCGGAACCCGGGGCCGAGAATGAGCATGCCGGCGGGCTCGGACGAGTCACGGGTGGCAGCGCGCCGTCCCGGCCGCTGCCACCCCGCCGGTCACCGATCACGCCGTGCGTGACGAACCCGTCGGGCCCTTGCCGCCCCCACCGTTCAAGGAGACCGCATGAGCATGTGGACCACCCGGCTGGATGCCGCGGGCATTCACGACCCGCAGCTGCGCGACGACTTCACCCGGCAGCGTTCCTCGGTGGCGCGGTACAAGCGCGCTGCCTACACCGCGGCCCTTCTGCTGCTGCCGCGTCCCCTGGCCCCCCACCTGATCGCCGTTGTCGCCTTCATGCACCACACCGACAACCTCCTCGACCACGGCCCGCTCCCCCAGCGCGCCGCCGCCTACGCGGCATGGGAGCAGGAGGTGGGCCGGGCCCTGGCCGCCGGCAGCAGCGACCACCCCGTGCTCCGCCCGATCCTGCACACCGGCGCCCGCCACCCCCAACTCCTCGACCGGGTCGCGGACTTTCTCCGTACCGCGGTCACCGACCTCGAATTCAAGGGTTTCGCCACGGAGTCGGAGTACCAGCGCTACGTGGACCAGTACTCGCTGCCCGCCTTCATGCTGGTTGCCTGCCTGCTCGTCCCCGGCGACGAACCTGTCGGCTACCGCGCTGCCTGCCGCACCTACATCGACGGGAGCCAGCGGCTCGACTTCGTCAACGATCTCGCCGAGGACCTGGCCGACGGCAGGCTGACCATCCCCGAGGACGCCTTGTCGCACCACGGCGTGACCCGCACCGACCTCGAACGCGCCCAGGACACCCCCGGAGTCCGCGCCGTGCTGGGGCGCCTCATCCAGCAGGCCCGCACCGACCTGGTCGCGAGCCGCGCGGTGACCGGCTTCCTGCCGCCGGCCAACCGCCCCTTCGTCCGGGCCCTGATCGCCCTGGAGGAGGCCACCGCCCACGCTGCCGAGCGCAGGGGCCCGGGTCTCCTGGCCGCTCCCGCCCGGCCCGCCGTTCCCACGATGCTGAAGATCCTCATCGGCGCATACCGTCACACGCGCGGACTGCGCCGCACCGGGGCCGATCGCTCCGAGTGAACCCGGCCGGAGCGGGCCGCATCCGGGTGGCGGGCCCGCTGCCCCTCCCACACGTCAGCGATGTTCCTGTCCCGGGGATCGGCATGGCCGTCAGGGACGGCCGCCCGGGGTGACTTCCGGCCTCAGCTTGTCCTCCCCCGGCCTCAGCTTGTCGTCCCCCGGCCTCGGCCTGTCGTCGTGCCGGCGTCCGTGACCGGTGCGGGGGGACCTTCCGGGGAACGTGCGGCGGTGCGGGCGAGGCTGTCCTCGATGCGGCGCAGGGCGTTCAGCGCTTCGGCCTGCCGGTCCGGAGTCAGGTCGGCGGTCGAGGCGTCCTCGAGTTCGGCCCAGACGCTCTCGACTTCGCGGCGCAGCGCCTGGCTGGCCGCCGTCGGTTCGATGATGACGGCGCGCTTGTCGTCGGGGCAGGGACGGCGGCGGACGAAGCCCGCGTTCTCCAGGCGCTTGATGCTCCGGGTCATGGTGGCCGCGTCGGAGTCGAGCAGGCGCACGAGGTCGGTCTGCCGCTGGGGGCCGATCTCCCACAGGTGCATCATGACCAGTTCCTGGCCGAGGTGGAGGCCGAGGGGCCGCAGGAGCTGCCCGGCGATCATGCGGTGCAGACGGGCCACGCGGAAGATCGCGTGGCTGACCGGCCCCGCCTGGGCTGCGGTGGGCACCGGCACCGACGGGGCGGCCGGGGCCGTGGTCGACGGCCGGCTGGGCGCGTCCGGGTCGGTTGTCCCGCTCCGGTTGGTTGTCCGGCTCATCAATGGCGTCCTTTCCCGGCTTGTCTTTGCCGGACAGTAATCCGGCTCACGTTGCGCCGGATGCAGCCAGGATAACGACCCTCCGCGCTCCGGGGCTTCCCCGTGTTCCTCTGCGGTCCCCTTGTATTCAGTGGCCGGTCACCGCCGGTCGACCGGAGGTTTCCCGGCGCCGGGGGAGGGCGGGTGACGCAGTTCACGCAGCGAGGCGGGAAGGCTCTGACGCGATTTGCTTGTTCGGACAGGTAATGGTGCGCTGGGCACGGCACGCCGACGGAGAGCCGCCAGTCCGGGCGTCTCCCGCCCCTGTACGAAGGAGTGATCATGACGACCGCGTTCGACCCGATCGAGCTGGGTGGCAAGCGTCTCGCCAACCGCGTGGCGATGGCGCCGATGACCCGCAGCCGCGCCTACGGGCCGGGTGCCACCGCGACGGAGCTGATGGCGACCTACTACGCCCAGCGGGCAGGCGCCGGGCTGATCATCACCGAGGGCGTCCAGCCGTCGGTGGTCGGCCAGGGGTACCCCGACACCCCGGGCCTGCACTCCGCCGAGCAGGTCGCCGCCTGGCGGCAGGTGACCGACGCGGTCCACCGCGAGGGTGGGGTGATCTTCGCGCAGCTGATGCACACCGGCCGCATCGGCCACCCCGGCCTGCTGCCCGAAGGTCTGATCCCGGTGGGCCCGTCCGCCGTCGCCGCGAAGGGGCAGGTGTACACCCACCAGGGCCCGCAGGACTTCGTCACGCCGAAGGAGCTGGAGCACGACGAGATCGTGCGGACGATCGCCGACTTCGCCGACGCCGCACGCAACGCGATCGCCGCCGGGTTCGACGGGGTGGAGCTCCACGGGGCGAACGGCTACCTGATCCACCAGTTCCTCGCCCCCAACGCCAACCGGCGCACCGACAGCTGGGGAGGCGACGCCGCGGGCCGGGTGCGCTTCGCCGTCGAGGCCGCCGCGGCCGTCGCGGAGGCCATCGGCGCCGACCGGACCGGTATCCGTATCTCGCCCGGCACCCCCTTCAACGACATCTCGGAGACGGATCCGGCGGACCTGGAGGAGACCTACACGGCCCTGGTGGCCGGTCTCGCCCCGCTGAACCTGGCCTATCTGCACGTGCTCGAAGGCCCCGACCGGAGCCTGACCGAGCGCCTGCGCAAGGAGTGGCCCGGCACGTTCGTCCTCAACCCGTTCACCCACCCCGAGCCCACCGGCCACCAGTCCCTCGGCCTGGTCGAGGACGGCACCGCGGACATGATCGCCTTCGGCGCGCTGTTCCTGGCCAACCCCGACCTGCCGCGCCGCCTGGCATCCGGCGGTCCGTACAACGAGCCCGACCGGACCACCTTCTACGGCGGCGACGAGCGCGGCTACACCGACTACCCGGTCCTGTCCGCCTGACCGGGGTCACCACAACCGGCCCGGGGCACGGCGAACAGGCCCGATCGCACGAGGCCGCGGGCGCGGCGAACCGGCCCGTCCGCACGAGGCCGGGGGCGCGGCGAACCGGCCCGTCCGCACGAGGCCGGGGGCGCGGCGAACCGGCCCGTCCGCACGCGCTCGCGCCGCGCCCCGGCCCCCGGATGCCCCGCCCACTCCCTGAGGAAAGGAACGCCCATGAGTACCCCCTACGCGCCCGACGCACGGAACGACGCACCGCTCGACGGCCGGGTCGTGGTCGTCCCCGGCGGCACGGGCAACGTCGGAGAAGGCATCGTCCGCGCCTTCCTCCGCACCGGTGCCACCGTGGTCGTTCCCGGCCGGAGCCGGGAACGTCTCGACGCGCTGGCCGAGTTGATCGGCCCTCGCCCCGGCGGGCGCCTGGTCCCGCTCCACGCCGGATACGGAACCTTCGACGAGGCGACGGGAATCGCGGAACGGATCGTCGCCGACCACGGGCGCGTCGACCACGTCGTCCCGTCCATCGGCGGGTGGTGGATGGGCAGGACGCTGTGGCAGACCGACGAGAACGACTGGCAGAAGCACTTCGTGGAGACCACCACGTCGCACCTGGCCGTGGCCCGGGCCTTCGTGCCCCGGCTCGACGCGGCCGGAAGCTACACGCTCATCGCCGGATTCGCCGCACGCGAGCCCTACCCGCGGGCCGGCGTCATCAGCATGCACGGGGCGGCGGTCCTGATGATGCGCGAGGCCTTGAGCGCGGACCTGCGCGGACAACGCCGCGTCAACAACCTCCTGCTCGGCCCGATCGTCAACCGCAGCCGCCCGACCGGCGACCCGTCCTGGCTCACCGCCGACCAGGTGGGAGAGGCGGCGGTGGCCGTGACGCTCGCCCCCTCCGTTCGGGACGAGAGCATCAGGCTCGGCACCGTGGGGGAACTGGACAGGGAACTGGCCCGCATGCGCGCCTGAATCGGGGCCCAGGGCCGTACCGTTCCGGCTTCTGCGGCGCGGGGCGCCTGTGGCCTCGACTTGTCGGATGCCCTGGTTCGGGCAAGCAGCGTCGTGCTTCCCGACAGCGCCGTGTTTCCCGACAGCGCCGCGTTTCCCAACCAGGCGGCCAGGCTTGGTTCTTCGGGTTCTCCGGGCTTCTTTTCGCAGCTCACACCGGGTTAGCGAGATGTTAGGGGAGCGGCAGCTTCGCGACAGTGGCCCCGAGCAGAGTGGGTGGCGTACCGAGGAAGCAACGACACCGACTGCCCGGGGGGACCCGACATGAGCTCCAACACCACTGTCCGCACCGCTCGTCGCCGCACCCTGCGCGTCGCCGCCGCGGCCCTGACCGCGGTCGCCGGCCTCACCCTGACGGCCTGCTCCGGCTCGGACTCCGGCGGCGCGGACTCCGGCGGCGCGAAGTCCGCGGGCCGCACGGACACGGACACGGCCGCCAAGTCCGTGCGGCCCGTGGGCTCCTCCGACGGAGCGCAGGGCTCCGATGCCCGGGCGGGCGCCGGTGCCGAGGCGGGCGCCGGTGCCGAGGTCGACACCAGGGCGGGCGCCGCGGGCAAGCGGCCGGGCAGCGCGCAGGCCGCCGAAAGCGGCCGGAAGGGCTCGGGCGTCCAGCGCTGCCACACCTCGGGCCTGAAGGCGTCGTTCGCCATGGGCGAGGACGCGGCCCCGGACCCGAACGCGGGCGGCGCGACGACCACCAGCGTCGTGCTGACCAACAAGGGCAGCCGCACCTGCGTGATCGGCGGCTTCCCGGGCGTGGACCTCAAGCCCGACAACGGCGGTCAGAGCTGGTCGCTGGCCCGCTCGTCGGCCAAGCACGGCTCGATCACTCTGGCGCCCGGGGACAGCACCGACTTCACGATCAGCCTCGGCATGGCCGAGGAGAACGAGGAGGGCTCCTGGAAGCCCGCCTTCGCGGTCGTCACCCCGCCGAACGAGACCACCGCGCTCACCCTGAAGTGGCCCTGGGGCCCGCTCGTCGACCAGCAGGGCGCCACCCACCCGGCGACCTTCGTCAACCCCATCGGCTGACCACCGGCGCGGCGGACTCGATCGGAGGATGCGGGCCGCACGGACGAAGGGCGCTGAACAGCCCGGCGAGGCGGCAGGTGGTGCGTGGCGCCTGAATCCGCCCGGACACGAAAGAGGCCCAACTCGGGGGCGTATCCCTGAGCTGGGCCTTCGTCTGTGGAGCGGGTGACGACCATGTCCGGAGACGGATCGCCGTACTTCCTTTCGGGAAGGCCGCCCGCACCACTCGCACGGTCTCCACCGGGAACACCCCCGGCTTCTTCGTCCGCATCGACATCGACACCCTCCCCGAACGACAACGTCGGTCTTCAAGACCACAACCGGGTCTTGAAGACCGACGTCACTCCGGGCCCCGCATTCGTGCAACGGCATCACAGCCGTGCCGACGCCCATGACAACCCTGGAATTCCCAAGGGCTGGTGGGTGCGTAATGCAGACCAAGTGGAACTTGGTGCATCCGTCTCAGATGCCGGCGCCGCCGGAGAAACCCGCCTGTCCGGAGACAGGGCCTGCCTGGCCGCTCAGGCCACCCGAAATCGAGCCGCCCAGAGGGGGCAGGCCGGGCAGTGCGGAGTCTGCGCCACCCGTCACGATTTCGGTCCCGAGAATGCCGCCGGAGACATTGTCCAGCTCGCTGTCAGCGATCTCGCGAGTCTCGATCCGGGGCATGGCGTCCTTACGCATGGCAGGCCCTCCCTTTCGCTTTCGTTGTGATCACGGGCCCTATGGAGCGGCCCGGCGTCAAGCAGGTCCAGCCGGCTTGACGATCGTCCGACACCCGGAAGTGGACGTGCAACTTCCGGTTGGCCTGGATCAAACCATGTCCACGGGGGCTCAGCCACCCCTGACTCGTCCGAAATTTCCGTAGACGATTCGCTATCGCGCCATGTCGCCGAGCCGGATTTTCGACCCGGCGGTGACAACTTCCTCACCTAATTTTTCAGCAGCCGAGTCTTGCGGATGGGACCGGCATGGGCATTCGGAGGACATATCGCCCCTTGAAGATGGCGTTCCCCCGGCAAGGCGCGACCCGGCGGCAAGGCTGTGACCTTTCTGTGTGGATGACGCGCAGGTTCACCGAGCCGGAGCGCTATGGCATTGTGTCGCCGGATTCCCGCTTCACCTGACATGCCGGATTCACAAGAGCCGGGTTGCGCTGTTCGCGGGGATTTTCGCCACCCATAGTCATTTCGACGACCACCTCGCCGAAGACCTCGTTCACGCGCGGCTGCACCCTTGCGAGCCCGCTCGGTCGGCGTCCCGCTCGTGCAACTCGCCGGCGGCGCGCGGCCGCGGACGAGGGCTGGGGAGCCTCACCGCCGGGGACTCGGTCCCCGGGCCGCTGCCGCCACGGAGCCATGTATACCGCCCGCATGACGAACCGTCCGGTACTACGGGGAGTGGAAGAAAAGGCGCGGAGTTCCTCATACACGCCGATGACTGAGGGGGCCACGGGACCGGACACTGATGGGGCCGGGTGGTGACCGCCGCCCGGGTGAGAACGGCAGCCGAGGACACCTCATGCTCACCGGACGATCCCCGACGGCCAACGGTCCGCCTCCATCGTCCAGGCGATGAGCCGGCGCAGGCCGGTCGGTCCGGTCTCTCCACGACATCGAGCCCGTCCGACGTCCGACGGTCCGGGGGCACGGACCACCCCCGATCCGTCGCTTCGATACGGCGCGGGTGAACCCGCAACGGAGTCCCTGCGCCGGCGGAACTCTCATCGGTACGACCGCGGAAGTGACCATCGTGCCTGGAGTCGAGACCGAGGCGCGGGTCAGGTGTGTTGTGCGCCGCGTGCGAGGAGCATGAG
>NZ_JBYITE010000056.1:0-44465 GCF_057709105.1 Streptomyces sp. bgisy100 | reverse complement strand
AGATTGACGGCGTGATCGTTCGGGAGGCCGGTCAGATGGGGAGCCGGCGCGGACTGAAGCGGTGTGTCGTGGGGCGGGTGCGGAGCCGGTCGACGCGGGGGCCACGAGATCACAGCAGAGATACCGGGCGGTGACCCACTGGGCAAGGCCGACAAAATGAGCCGCGAGCTCACCAGGGAATCGGCACCAACCTGGCGAATCGAAACAGGCATCCGGCCCGCAACCGCATGAACATTGATCAGGTTCCCCCTCAGTAGCCGGTGCCGCGCTTGACCTGGGCCCTCTCGACCTGGCTGGTTGCACCCTTCTGATCCAAGGTGTCGCATGCGTCGGCGATGTCCTGAGTCAGACGCTCGATCTGCTCGCGGCTCAGGGTCTCCTTGACCAGGGCACGCAGGATCTTCACCCGCTCCGCGTTGGGCGGAAGGGTGTACGCCGGCACCATCCAGCCGCGCTCGGCCGAGAGTTGCCAGGCGATGTCGGACTCGTCGTAGGCAGGCTTGCCGGCGAGGCGGAAGGCGACCAGCGGCAGCTGCTCGAGGTCGCTGCCGATCACTTCGAAGCGGCCGCTGCTCCGCAGGTTGTCCGCCAACGCGTGGGCGTTCTTCTGCATCGTCTCCATGACGTAGGTGTAGCCCTCACGACCCAGCCGCACGAAGTTGTAGTACTGGGCGAGCACCATCGACGCGCCGGTCGAGAAGTTCAGCGTGAACGTCGCGTCGGTCTTGCCCAGATAGTTCTCGTAGAACACGAGGTCCTTGGCCAGGTCGGACTCCTCGCGGAAGACCAGCCAGCCGATGCCGGGGTAGACGAGGCCGTACTTGTGTCCCGATACGTTGATCGAGCGGACCCGCTCGAGCCGGAAGTCCCATTCCGAGTTCGGGTAGAGGAAGGGCCACACGAAGCCGCCGCTGGCGCCGTCAACGTGGATCGGGATGTCCAGGTCCCGCTCCTTGTGGACGTCCCGCAGGAGTTTGTCGATCCCGACGACGTCGTCCTTGTGGCCGGTGAACGTGGTGCCGACGACGGCGACGACGGCGATCGTGTTCTCGTCGAGGTGGGGCTCCACGTCCTCCGGGCCGATCGTGTACTTGTCCTCGGCAAGCGGCACGATCCGCGGCTCGACGTCGAAGTAGCGGCAGAACTTCTCCCACACGACGTGGACGT
Organism: Streptomyces sp. bgisy100; assembly: GCF_057709105.1. Lineage (NCBI taxonomy): Bacteria > Bacillati > Actinomycetota > Actinomycetes > Kitasatosporales > Streptomycetaceae > Streptomyces > Streptomyces sp. bgisy100. The sequence continues at coordinate 43,298 of NZ_JBYITE010000056.1, read as the reverse complement.
CGCCGCCGAAGACCAGGTTGGGCCGGTCGGCCGACAGGTTGGCCGCCTGGCGGCGCTCCCGCCACTTCCACTTCAGCGACAGCCCGCCGAGCATGATCGCCTCGGACGAGCCCTGGGTCCGACATCCCGTGGTCCTGCCCGGAGCGTGGAAGAGGTCGGCGAGCATGCGCACGCAGCGCTGCTCGATCTCGGCGGAGATGGGGTACTCCGCGTGGTCGATGAAGTTGCGGTGGAGGTTCTCGGCGATGATCCGTTGCGCCTCCGGCTCCATCCAGGTGGTGACGAACGTGGCGAGGTTGCGTTGCGGATCCCCCTCCATGACGAGTTCCTCACCCAGCAGCCTCATGGAGTCCGTCGCGGTCATGCCCTCCTCGGGGAAGGCCTCCGAGGGAGCGGGCTCGGTAAGGAATCGGTTTCCGAACAGGGCCGCGACGTCTCTCTTGGTCATGCCGACGATTCAATCCTTTCCGGAGCGGAAGCCGGGCTCGGAACCTCGGGTCAGGCTCGGGTTTCACGAGAACGGCGCACCTTGATGACTTCTTGTTGTGCGGCGGGCCCGCAGGGGAGAACCTCCTGGACTTCGCCGTGGGCCCGCCGACTCCTGCCCCGGGGGCCGACGCAGCTGACCGGACCGTGGAGAGCCGGTGATCCTCAGGTACAGGCGCTCTTGCCCTGCAGTTCTCCGGCCGCCTGACGGAAGGCGTGCGATCGCTGCCGCGGCGCAGGCGTGAAGGGCGGTCCCGGCCCCGGCCCAGGGCGTCTGCGCGACATCCCACGTGCCTCGCCGGCGGGAGCGACCGGACGCCGGGTTCTCCTTGCGGGGCTCAGGCCGGCCAGGTACCGGTCACGCGGCGCATCCCCGCCGCGCCGCTGCGCGTCACCGCGGCCTTCACCGCGGCGGTGACCGCGCCGCGTACGGCGGCCACGGTCAGGACCTCCCGCCATCCGCGCTCTTCATCGGTGGGCTGCGGGGCGGTCTCCTCCCGGCCCGCGATCTTCCAGATCCGCTGGAAGACGGCGCCGGCAAGCACGCCCCCGAGCAGCCCGAGGATCAGCGAGAACGCCTTGTAGGCAAGCTTCCCCACAGGATCTCCCTTCTGCGCGGCGCTGCGATCCAGCAGCCGTTCAGCACCTGCGCAGATGCGGAACGAGGTGAACTACCTCCGCCGCGTCCGGCCGAGGCCGGAGGCAGCCGGCTCTGTACAGCCCGGCGGCCCGATACGGGTCGCCGACGCGGGCGTCCTTCCGCCACCGGCAGCAGCTGCCGCGGGAGGCGGGCCGGACGGTGCTCCGCCTTCCACCCTGACCCGCACGTATCCACCGCGCATCCCAGAACCCGGGTGACGTTGCGATGCCAACCACGCCTCGTCACCACCGGCACCACTCTGCGTGCGCTTCGGCTCGCCGGCTCGCTGCGGGCTTGCGGCCTTCCATATCAGCATGCGGGTGAGCCTGGAGCCGGTATTCCATCCTCTGTTTGAATGAGCCCCCGGCAGCCATTCCAGGAGGTGACGGACACATGGTGTCCACGGAGAGCATCCTCGCGTTCGCGGCGATGTCGCTACTGGTGATCGTGATTCCCGGGCCGAGCGTGCTGTTCGTGATCGGCAGGGCTCTCGCGCACGGCCGCCGCACCGCGCTCGCGACGGTCCTCGGCAACCTCATCGGCTCGTACCTCCTGGTGTGCGCCGTGGCATGGGGCCTCGGGGCGCTGGTGGAGACCTCGGCGGCGGTGTTCATGGGCGTGAAGCTGGCCGGCGCGGCCTATCTCGTCCACCTCGGCGTGCAGGCGTTCCGGCACCGCAAGGAGATGCGCGCGGCGGACATCGAGGCGCCTGCGGGCGAGCAGCGCAGCGATCTGCGCACAGTCCTGGACGGCATTCTCGTGGGCGTCACCAACCCCAAGGGCCTCGTCTTCTTCGCGGCGGTGCTGCCCCAGTTCGTGGACCACGCCGCGGGCCACGTTCCTTCCCAGATGATGGTGTTGGGCCTGGTCCCGGTGGGGATCGGCATGATCACGGACACCCTCTGGGGCCTGGGCGCCTCGGCGGCCCGTTCCTGTTTCGCCCGCTCGGACCGTCGCCTGTCCATGGTCGGCGGGGCGGGCGGCTTCGCGATGATCGGCCTGGGCGTGACCGTGGCAGCGACGGGCAGGGCGGACTGAGGGCTGCCCCGTGAACGATCTCCGACATGTGCTTCAGGCCGCATTCCGCACCCCGTTCCGAACCATCAGGCGGCGTCGCTGCTCAGCGGCTGTGGCTGCGGCTGAGCGGCGCCCGCCGTGCGGGAGTTGCCGGGCAGGGTGACAAGACAGCCGAGCATCGCGGCGAGCAGTGCCGCGGAGGATCCGAGAAGGGTCGGGGTGTAGCCGGCCGTCATGTCGAAGAGCAGGCCGGGCAGATACGAGCCGAGCGCGGAGCCGACCGGCTTCTGTCTCGCCTGGTGGGACAGGGTGTACTGCACTGCCTGGCAGGGGAGTTGGCCACTTCGCCGGCTTCCGGGCTCGTCCGCGAGTACGTCCACCACACGACCGGAGCCGCCACCGTCAGCAGCGCGCCGAGAATGAAGGGCCGTCGAAAACGCCGCGCAGGCACTCCTGTGCCCGGGTGGGCGGAGAGCCTAGTGTCGGCTCATGCAGCCGTCCCGTGACCCGCGTCCCCGGGTGGGCGCACTCCACGACACCCAGCACGACGTGCGGTGGCCCAGCGATGCCCGGTACGCGATCGGGTGCGCCGTCCTCCTGCTCGGAACGGCGCTGCTCATCGACGCGGGCGCGCACGGGCTGACCCTGCTCCGCACATCAGGCTGGATCGCGCTGGCGACGACCCTGTTGGTGATCCTGCTGCCGGCGCGGGTCAGCGCCGGACCGGGCCGCCTGACAGTCCAAGAACCGTGGGGCACCAGGACGGTCCGCACCGACCGGCTCACGGCGGTCGACTGGCCGGTCGGCAGCGCGCAGCGCCTGGTCCTGACCGACACGGACGGCGTACGGGCCGAGGTCGACCTGCGTGTCCTCGTCACCAACCCGGCGCTGTGGCTGCGGCTCGAAGCCGACGTGCTGGTTGCCCGGGAACGTGGCACCTTGGACCGCGGAACGGCCGGCCTCGCCCGGCTCTCCCTGTACCTCGACAGGGAGACGACCCGCTCCGTCGCCAAGGTGTCGGGCCTGGACTGGTACTCCAGCCATGGATCGTGATCGGTGGCCGTCCCGCGGTCCGGCCGACCTGCCTGCATGCGCGGCGCCGAATCTCCGGGACCGTGATCCGCAGTCTTCGGTTCCGACGCCGGGGGAGGTCAGCCGACGTGGACGCGGGGCCGCCGGGCACGGTCCGGTTCGGCCTCGCGCAGCACTTCACGGGTGACCGGCGCGACCTCGCCCTGGCCGAAGAGGAAGAACCGCAGGAAGTTGGTGAACGGGCTGCCCTCGGTCCATTCGAAGTAGATGTGCGGGCGCTGGCCGGTCTCGTCCCGGACGTGCAGCAGCAGCGCGGCGAGCGCGTTGGGGACACTGGAGCTCTCCAGGGTCAGCACGCGGTAGCGGCCGTGCAGGACCTCTCCGCGCACCCGCAGTTTCGACTCGAACTCGGAGGCGTCCAGGACGGTCACCTCCACGAACAGGAGGTCCTCCCCCGACGGGAGGTCGTTGTCCGAGCGGATCTGTTCCACCTTGTCGCGGTACTCGGCCACGTCCCGGCTGTCGGGCTCGTTCGCGATGAACCGGATGGTCCGGCTGGCGGTGTCCCGGACGAACCGGGCCGCCATGTCGTCGATCTCCACGTCGGTCACCCGCAGTTCGAAGACCCGGGCGAGGCGCGACAGCAGCGACAGACCCATGATGCCCGCGATGAAGCAGGCGCCGATCTTCACACCGTCGGGCCGCTCGACGATGTTCACCGCCGTCGTGTAGAGGAAGACGGCTGAGATGACGCCGAATCCGATGGTCCAGCCACGCTGCCGGGCCCGGCGCGCGGCGATGGTCACCGCGACCGCCGCGGAGGTGATGAGGACCAGGACACCCGTGGCGTAGGCGCCGCCCTGCGCGTCGACGTCGGCGTCGAAGATCCAGGTCACCAGGAACGCGACGAGGGTGAAGGTGATGACCATGGGGCGGACGGCCCGGGCCCAGTGGGGGGCCATGCCGTAACGGGGCAGGTAACGCGGCATCAGGTTCAGCAGACCGGCCATCGCGGAGGCTCCGGCGAACCAGAGAATGAGGATGGTCGAGGCATCGTAGACCGAGCCGAACACGGATCCCAGGTACTCGTGGGCCAGGTAGGCCAGGGCCCGTCCGTTGGCCGCCCCGCCGGCTTCGAACTCCTTCTCCGGGATCAGCAGCGTCGTGATGAAACTGCTGGTGATCAGGAAAACGCTCATGATCACGGCGGCCGTGGTCAGCAGCTTCTTCGTTCCGCGGATCCGCCCGGCGGGCTTCTCCTCGGTGTCCCCGGGCGCGCCCTGGACGTGGGGCATGACGGCGACACCCGTCTCGAAACCGGACAGTCCCAGCGCCAGTTTCGGGAACACCACCAGCGCGATGCCCACCATCAGCAGCGGGCTGCCGTGCTGCTCGGTCAGCGCGTGCGACCAGTCGCCGATCACCTGCGGGGCCGTGATCACGTGCCACAGTCCGACCGCCACGACCACGGCGTTCAGCGCCAGGTAGGACGCGACGAGGACCACCGCCAGCCCGATGGCCTCCCCGAAGCCCTTGAGGAACACCGCGCCCAGCAGGGCGACCAGCAGCAGCGTGATGATGACCTCGTGGCCCTCCAGCGTGTGGGTGAAGTTCGGGTTCTCCACCAAGTGCGCCGTGGCGTCGGCCGCCGACAGGGTGATCGTGATGAGGAAGTCCGTCGCCGCGAATCCCAGCAGCGTCAGGACGAACAGCTTGCCCTTCCAGAACGACAGCAGCCTTTCCAGCATGGCGATGGAGCCCTCGCCGTGCGGACTCTCCTCGGCGACCCTGCGGTACACCGGCAGGGCCCCCACCAGGGTCAATACCACCAGCACGATCGTGGCCAGCGGTGACAGCAGTCCCGCCGCCAGGGCCGCGATTCCCGGCTGGTAACCCAGCGTCGAGAAGTAGTCCAGCCCGGTCAGACACATGACCCGCCACCACGGCGCCCCGCTGTGGGCTTCCTGCTCGGCCTCCTGTGCCGGGCGTTTCCGGGTGTCGGCGGTCAGCCCTTCCAGCAGCCACTCCCGCAGGCGACTCGAGCGGGTGGGGGTAGCCATGTGTGCGGCGCTCCTGTCGTACGGCAAAGATCAGCCGTCAAAAGGACGGCTGGGTCAGCGTACGCAGATCCCGGCCGCACGCCCGGGCGGGAGCGGATCTTGACACATCCTTAACGGCGGCCTGCTCATGACCGGAAGCGCAGGCCAAAGGGCCCTTGACCGTTGGCGCCGGACGGACCGCCCGGGTCGCAGGCACGGCGGAGGTCACTCCGGGGCGTCCTCCAGGCACGCGGCGACCACGGCACGCAGGCTGCCGGTCCGGTTCAGCAGATCACGCTGGACGCGTGCCCCGGTGCCGTCCTTCAGGACCTGGTCGAGCCCCTCCCGGGCGAGCGGCAGGTCGTCGCCGTCCAGCGCGTCGCGGACATGGTCGAACAGTGCACGGACCACGGTCCCGGCAGGCTCCGGGGCGAGGGTGGCCGGGTGGATCAGCCGTCCCTCGAGGCCGGAGCGGCCGGCGCGCCAGGAGGCCAGCCGCAGCAGGCCCACCCCGTGCGAGGCGGGGGGCTCGCCCGACTGCCACTGGCGGGCCGCGGTCTCCACCAGGCCGCGGGTCAGCGTGGCCAGCAGGACCGTCGTCGCGGGGTCGAGGCACACGTCCGCCACCCGTACCTCGACGGTCGGATAGGTGTGGGAGAGCCGCGCGTCGAAGTACACCATCCCCTTGTCGCGGAGGGCACCGGTGCCGAGCATCGCCTCCACCTGCTCGTGATAGCGCCGCGCGGAACCGAAGATCTCCACCGGGCCCGCCGACGGCCACCGTCCCCACACCCGGCTGCGGTAGCTGCTGTACTCGCTGTCCGCACCCTGCCAGAAGGGCGAGTTCGCGCTCAGCGCGAGCAGCACCGACAGCCAGGGCCTGATCCGGTCGAGCACCCCCACCCCCTCCTCGTCCGAGTCCACCGACACGTGGACGTGACAGCCGCACGTCAGCTGCTCCTGAGCGGTCAGCCCGAACTCCCGCCGGAGCCACAGGTATCGCTCATCGGAGCTGATGGAGGGGCTCACCGGGAGCGGCGACGTGGCCAGCGCGGCCACCGCGGCACCCATGCGCCCGGCGTGCCGGGCAGCCTCAGCACGCCAGCGGCGAAGCTCGGTCCCGAGCTCCCGCATACAGGTCTGCGGACGGGTGGCGAACTCCAGCTGCTCCCGGTGGAGCTCCGACTCGAACACCGAGCCCCCGTCGCGGTCCGCGCCCCGCGAGGCCGCTGCCAGCACCGCTGTCGACAGCGCCTGCGGCTCCCCGGTGACCGGATCCACCAGCAGGAGCTCTTCCTCGACTCCGACACTGCGCATCTGCTCACCCTCCGAGAGCCCACCGGGCGCACACTCTCTGTGCCCTCCGGGTACCCGGCCGCGGGCGAGAGAAGCGCCGCCGCTCCGGGCATCGTGCAGGCGCCGGAGCCGGCCCGGCTCCCACCCCTCACCGCAGGCGCTGGGCAGCAGCCCGGCCTGCCCGGGGCACGCAGGGACCCGTGCATGGGCACCGACGCAGCACCTCCAGGCGCGCGCGGCGAGCCCCCGCCGGGAGGAACCGGCGGAGGCTCGGCACGCGTGGCTGCTCAGCGCTACAGGCCGATGTCGCGCCGGCTCATGTCGTCCAGCGATTCACGGCGAATGAGGACGCGAGCCCTCCCCCGGGCCACGGCGATCACCGGTGGCCGGCCGACCAGGTTGTACCCGGAGGCCATGGACAGGTGCCGAGGCGTACGGGGAGCTCCTGCGGTTCCCGACTCCCGCTGCCGGGACCGTCAGTGCCGGGTCAGGTCCCTCAGCGCGATATTGAGTCGGAGGACGTTGACATGCGGCTCGCCGAGGAACCCGGCGGTGCGCCCGTCGGTGTGGTCCTTCACCAGTTGTTCGACCCTGCCTTCGTCCAGGTGGTTGGTCCGGGCGACACGTGCGGCCTGCAGCCGGGCGTTCTCCGGTGAGATGTCGGGGTCGATCCCGGAGGCGGAGGCGGTGAGGGCGTCCACGGGGACCCGTGTCTTCTCCACGCCGTTGAACTCGGCGTAGGCGGTGCGGCGTTCGGTGACGGTGTCCTTGAGGACCGTGCTGTCGGCGGCGAGGTTGGAGGCGCCGGAGAGCAGGATGCTGTACTGCGTGTTGACGGTGTTGGGGCCGGCGGCGGAGGGGCGGGGCTGGAACCACTTCGGGTCCGGCCGCGGCGCCTCCTCGGCGTCCTGGGGGTCCTTCTTCGGCAGGTCGAAGGTCTGGCCGTAGAGCGCGGAGCCGACGACCCTGCCGTCCTTCGTCACCTCCGACCCGTCGGCCTTGTCGTGGAACAGGACCTGGGCGACGCCGGTGATCAGCAGCGGGTGGATGACGCCGCAGATCAGGGTCAGTACGAGGAGGGCGCGCAGCCCTGCCCCGGCCAGTCGTGCGGTGTTGCCGACGGTGTTGTTCATGGCGGTCACCCGATGCCCGGTACGAGGGAGATGAGCAGGTCGATGAGTTCGATGCCGATGAAGGGCGCCACCAGGCCGCCCAGGCCGTAGATGCCGAGGTTGCGGCGGAGCATCCGGTCGGCGCTCATCGGCCGGTAGCGCACACCCCGCAGGGCGAGCGGCACCAGCGCGATGATGACCAGGGCGTTGAAGATCACCGCGGAGAGGATCGCGGACTCCGGAGAGGCCAGACCCATGATGTTGAGCTTGTCCAGCCCCGGATGGGCCACGGCGAACATCGCGGGAATGATCGCGAAGTACTTCGCGACATCGTTGGCGATGGAGAAGGTGGTCAGTGCGCCGCGGGTGATGAGCAGCTGCTTGCCGATCTCCACGATCTCGATGAGCTTGGTCGGGTCGGAGTCCAGATCCACCATGTTCCCGGCCTCCTTGGCGGCCGAGGTGCCGGTGTTCATGGCCACCCCGACGTCCGCCCGGGCCAGCGCCGGGGCGTCGTTCGTGCCGTCGCCCGTCATCGCGACCAGCTTGCCGCCGGCCTGCTCCCGCTTGATCAGCGCCATCTTGTCCTCGGGCGTCGCCTCGGCGAGGAAGTCGTCGACGCCCGCCTCGTCCGCGATCGCCTTGGCGGTCAGCGGATTGTCGCCCGTGATCATGACGGTCCTGATGCCCATGCGGCGCAGCTCGTCGAACCGTTCCCGCATGCCGTCCTTGACGACGTCCTTGAGGTGGATGACGCCCAGGACGCGGGGCCCGTCGGCGTCCTCGACGGCGACGAGCAGCGGGGTGCCGCCGGCCTCGGAGATGGTGTTGGCCTTCTCGTCGGCGTCGTCGGCGACCGTTCCGCCGCGTTCCTGGACCCAGGCGATGACGGAGCCGGTGGCGCCCTTGCGGACCTTGTGGCCGTCGACGTCCACGCCGGACATGCGGGTCTGCGCCGTGAAGGGCACCCACTCGGCGTGGGCGAGCTCGCCCCGGTGCCGTTCGCGCAGGCCGTACGTCTCCTTGGCGAGGACCACGATCGAGCGGCCCTCGGGTGTCTCGTCGGCGAGGGAGGAGAGTTGGGCCGCGTCAGCGAGCTCTGCGGCCGTGATGCCTCGGAGCGGCAGGAACTCCGCCGCTCGGCGGTTGCCGAGCGTGATGGTGCCGGTCTTGTCCAGCAACAGTGTGGAGACGTCGCCGGCGGCCTCGACCGCCCGGCCGGACATGGCGAGCACATTGCGCTGAACGAGCCGGTCCATACCGGCGATTCCGATGGCGGAGAGCAGGGCACCGATCGTCGTGGGAATCAGGCACACCAGCAGCGCGGTGAGCACGATCAGGGACTGCTCGGCCCCGGCATGGATCGCGAAGGGCTGGAGGGTGACCACCGCGAGGAGAAAGACGACGGTGAGGGACGCGAGAAGGATGTTCAGCGCGATCTCATTGGGCGTCCTCTGCCGGGCGGCCCCCTCCACCAGAGAGATCATCCGGTCGATGAAGGTCTCTCCGGGCTCGGTCGTGATCCTGATGACGATCCGGTCGGAGAGCACCTTCGTACCGCCGGTGACCGCGCTGCGGTCGCCACCGGACTCCCGGATCACCGGGGCGGACTCACCCGTGATGGCCGACTCGTCGACCGAGGCGACGCCTTCGACGACGTCTCCGTCGCCGGGGATGATGTCGCCGGCCTCGCACACGACGAGATCGCTGACGCGCAGTTCGGTGCCCGGCACCCGCTCCTCGGTGGTGCCGTCGAGGCGACGGGCGACGGTGTCGGTCCTGGCCTTGCGCAGGGTGTCCGCCTGGGCCTTGCCGCGGCCTTCGGCCACCGCCTCCGCCAGGTTTGCGAAGATCACCGTCAGCCACAGCCAGGCGGTGATGACCCAGCCGAACCAGTCGGACGGGTCCGTGATCGCCAGCGCCGTGGTGACCACGGAGCCGATCTCGACCACGAACATCACCGGGGACTTGGCCATCACCCGCGGGTCGAGCTTGCGGAACGCGTCCGGCAGGGAGGCGAGCAACTGCCGGGGGTCGAACAGGCCGCCGCCGACCCGGCCCGGCCCGTGACCGACCGGTATGTCCTGAGGGGGCGCCGGAGTGGGAGGGGCGGTGGACATGGAGCGGTGCTCCTCGTGCGTGGTGTCGTGGGTCATGACGCCAGCCCTTCCGCCAGCGGACCCAGGGCCAGCGCCGGGAAGTAGGTGAGGCCGGTGATGATGACGATCGTGCCGACCAGGAGTCCGGCGAAGAGCGGCTTCTCGGTCCGGAGCGTGCCCGCGGTCCGGGGGACGGGCGTCTGTTCGGCGAGGGATCCCGCGAGCGCCAGGACGAACACCATCGGAAGGAAGCGGCCGAGCAGCATGGCCAGGCCGATCGTGGTGTTGTACCAGGGCGTGTCGGCGCTCAGCCCGGAGAAGGCGGAACCGTTGTTGTTGGCGCCGGAGGTGTAGGCGTAGAGCACCTCGGAGAAGCCGTGTGCTCCACTGTGGCCGGCCGCGTTCGCGGCCGTGTTGTAGATCGACTCCTGGGGCGCGGTCAGTGCCGTCGACAGGGCGGTGAAGCAGAGCACCAGGGCCGGGGTGACGAGGATGAAGCAGGCGGCGAGCTTGATCTCGCGGGTGCCGAGCTTCTTCCCCAGGTACTCCGGGGTGCGGCCGACCATCAGTCCGGCGACGAACACCGCGATGACGGCCATGATCAGCATGCCGTAGAGGCCCGATCCGACACCGCCGGGCGCGATCTCGCCGAGCATCATGCCCAGCAGGGTGATGCCGCCGCCGAATCCGGTGAAGGAGGAGTGGAAGGAATCCACCGCACCGGTCGAGGTCAGCGTGGTACTCACCGCGAAGATCGAGGAGGCTCCGACCCCGAAGCGGGTCTCCTTGCCCTCCATCGCACCGCCCGCGGCCTCCAGAGCCGGTCCGCTGTGGTGGAACTCGGTCCACATCATCAGCCCGGCGAAGGCCAGCCAGATCGTGGCCATGGTGGCGAGGATCGCGTAACCCTGCCGAACGTTGCCGACCATCCTCCCGAAGGTCCGGGTCAGCGCGAACGGGACGAGCAGGATGAGGAAGATCTGAAAGAGATTGGAGAAGCCGGTCGGATTCTCGAAGGGGTGAGCGGAGTTGGCGTTGAAGTAGCCGCCGCCGTTGGTGCCCACCAGCTTGACGACCTCTTGGGAGGCCACCGCACCGCCGTTGATCTGCTGGGTGCCGCCGGTGAGCGTGCCCACTTCGTGGATGCCGGCGAAGTTCTGGATCGCGCCGCACGCGACCAGGACGATCGCGCCGACGACGGCGATCGGTATCAGGATGCGGACGGTCCCGCGCACCAGGTCGGCCCAGAAATTTCCGAGTTCCCCGGTGCGGGAGCGGGCGAAGCCCCGGACGAGAGCCACCGCGACCGCGATCCCCACGGCGGCGGAGACGAAGTTCTGCACCGCGAGGCCGCCGGTCTGCACGACGTGGCCCATGGCCTGCTCGCCGTAGTACGACTGCCAGTTGGTGTTGGAGACGAACGACGCGGCGGTGTTGAACGCCTGGTCCGGATCGATCGACGCAAAGCCGAGCGAGCCGGGCAGGCCGCCCTGGAGGCGCTGCAGCAGGTACAGGAAGAGGACGCCGATGGCGGAGAAGGCGAGTACGCCGCGCAGATACGCGGGCCACCGCATCTCGGTGTCCGGGTCGGCGCCGATGGCGCGGTAGATCCACTTCTCGGCGCGCAGGTGCTTGCGGGAGCTGTACACCGCGGCCATGGAGTCGCCGAGAGGGCGGTATGCCAGAGCGAGCGCTGCGGTCAGCGCGAGCAGCTGGAGCACACCGGCGAGGACAGGGCTCATGTCGTGCTCAGAACCTCTCCGGGAAAATGAGGGCGAGGACGAGATAGCCCAGCAGGGCGACGGCCACGACCAGGCCGACAACGTTCTCGACGGTCACAGCTTCGCCACCCCCTTGGCGATGAGCGCCACCAGCGCGAAACCCGCGATCGTGGTGACGACGAAGGCCATGTCGGCCACCGTGCACTCCTAGAACTCTTTCGGACGGAGACGGGCCCACGGAAAGCGGGCGCCACAAGGAAGGAAACCTCTCCTACCTGCGAGTAATGACGCCCTTGACGGCTCCCTGACGGTGGCAGTCATGCCTTTGACACATCCTTGACGGCGTCCGGCGCCTCGCGTCGCGGAACGGCGTCCGGCGCCTCGTTCGTAGGACGGCGCCTCGTGTCGCAGGACGGTGTCCGGTGCCTCGCGTCGCAGCAGACGGTGCCGGCAGGCGAGGTTCCTTCACCCGAGCTCCCATGACCGAAACCGCCACGGGCAGCGCCCCCGGACAACACGGGGGCGCCTCGCCTCCGGGCAGGATCAGGCCCCCCACAGCCGCCGGGCCGGCCCCTCCGCGGCCACGAGTGAACTCAGTGCCAACACAGTTGTGCACGCTGCGCTCACGACCCACTGGCCGCATTCCTGCATCGTGGAGCGAGGCCGACGAGGGGCGGTCGACCGGTAGGGCGCCGGCAGCCTCGGGCGAACTGGAATTCCGGACAGGCGAGCGACCCAGGTGCTGATAACAGGAGTTCTCCGCCGGGCGACGGACCGGGGCCCGCGGCGACAGCAACTGCCCTGAAGCGGCCAGCCATATGGTGATTCGCAATTTCCATGGGAGGAATCAATGCGTACTCTCACATCAGCGGGAGCCCTCGTCGCTGCCGGCGGCCTCACCCTCGGCCTGATGGCCGCACCGGCATTCGCGACCCCCGCTGCCCCCACCTCTCCGGCCACGGTGCAGGCCGGGGACGCCGACAGTCCCGGGTGGGCCACCCATGTGAAGAACGCCAAGGACGTCGCCGACTCCGGTGTACCGAATCCGAGCAGGACGGTTCGCTGCACTTTCGTGTACTCGGAGGGCGGCAGGAAGACCCACGGCAAGGTGTGTTTCGATCCGAGCGGCGACAAGTTCTACGTCAAGGACATGCGGTCCGACGGAATGAGCATCTACATGCGCGTCATGTATGCGGGCAACCCGCAGACGGTCTTCGACTGCAGGGATTTCAAGGGCAGCGGCGTGGGCTGGACGGCTTGCGAATTCTCCGGGGAGCTGAAGGAGAACCGGCGCATCAACTTCAACGCCTTGGCCTACAAGGGCAACACCCTGGAGCTCGAGGGCCTGACCGGGACCGCGCAGAACTGAACGACCGGACGGGCAGGACCTCTTGACGGGCTTCCCTGGCCACCGGGTCCGATCGTTGCGGTAGGCGATGACGTCCGTCTCTCCTTCGCCTGCCGCACATCACGGCCCCGGCCGGCCAGGGCAGTCGCTCGACGGTCGGCCCGTGCGACGCTCGCGGGACTTGAAGCTGCCGCCGGGGGCCACCCGGTCAGCTGGGGGTGGGGCGCCCGGTCGTAGTCGGGCGCCCGGCTTCACTCCCTGTATGCGCCGGGCAGTCACTCGACGGGCGGGAGCCCATCCGCATGGCTCACCCGGTCTCACCGGCCCGTCGCCCCGAGCCACACCCTCTGCTCAGCCAGGCTCACGTCAACACACATCGGCTCAGCTGCCAGGAGTCCGTGACGTGTCGATCACGACGTCCGCCATGGCGCGAGCCATGCGCTGATGAAATTTCCACAGGAAGGGGTCCTTGGGGCTGGGAGCGCCGAAGAAGCCTTGCGGTGTCACCCGTCGGGCGTGCTCGCCGCCCTTCCGCCATTCCATCAGGTCCTCCCGGCCCAGGCCGGTCGGCTTCAGTCGTTCCATGGCGTCGTAGTCGACGATCTCGGGGAACCAGCGCATCATCAATGCGCTTTCGATCTCCTCCGCGTGCACACCCAATTCGCCGGTCAACTCCAGACCTTCGAACAAGGGCTGCATGGCAAAGACACCCACGGCAGGCGTCTGCGCGGCGTCTCCGAGCCGGTCGGCGATGAAGTCGGGTTCCACCAGCACGACACCGGTATGCCCCATCTCGTGCCGGCTCCGCACAACGTCCAGCAGCATCCGGTTGTGGGCGATGTCCCCCTGGTGGTTGATGACGAAGATGTGTTCGAAGCCGTCCGTGGCCAGGGAATCCAGGATGTCGGTGTGCAGGGCGACTGCTGTCTCGGGACGGGTTCGGAAGGTCCCGGCGAAGCTCGCACAGACCTGATTGATGCCCCAGAAAACCGGCGGAGCGATCAGCGTCTCCACCCCACGCCGCTCCAACTCCGCCTTCACGAGCCGACACAGTTGATAAGCGCCGTAGGCATCGGTCCCCAGCGGCAGGTGGGGACCGTGCTGCTCTATGACACCGGTGGGCAGGAGCACGTATGCTCCCCGGTCGACCGCCGCCTCGACTTCCGGATACGTGAGGTCGGCCATTGTTTCAGCAAATATCGAATACCCGGTGGTCACCTGGGTCTCCTCCCCCTGAACTCGTGTGAGCCCGCCTCCGGGCCCCGCAATGATCTTCACGTCCGGGTGAGGACCGGCGCGATCACCGGTCACGACTGCAGCGCAGTCAGGATCTTGGAGGAAGTACACATATCTACGGCGCTGCCGTTGAACCGAGCCATGATTCGGTGCACCCGCCGGAGGAGTTCGACGGTCGGCAGGACGGCTGTGAACTGTCTCGGACGAGCCGGACAGGGCTCTGGCAGCCAAGGCGTTCACGCCGTTACGGGCCACGACGTCGTGCGCCACGGCGACCATGGTGTCCAGGCCCCGCCGGAACGGGCACCCCGACACGGGCACCTCGTGCATCCGGCGGGCCGCGTCCGCGATCCGTTCCCACATCCCGCGACCGGCCCCAGGGGTGATCGTGGAGCTGCCTGCACGTGCCGGGACCGGTGGGGGTGAGATCATGGAAGGTGTCTTTTCGGCAGCTGATGGACATCCAGCGTTCCTGGAGACCAGGGCGTGCGCTGGTGCTCATCCCGCTCGTGCTGATCATCGCGGTCTGCACGATCGACATCCTCGCTCCCCCCGACATCCACCTGGGCCCCCTTCTGGTGGTGGCCCCCGCGATCACAGCGGCCTTCGCCGGCCCCCGCCTGGCGGCGCTGATCGGGCTGCTGGCCATCACGGCCCAGATCGTGATCGGTGCGGTCGGCGGTGAGCTGACGACCGAGAACCTGCAGGCCCAGATCGCCGCCCTGAGCCTCGTATCGGTCATGGTCGTGGTGTTCTGCCTGATCAGGGACCGGCACGCGGACCAGCTGCATCAGAGCCGCTCCATCGCCCGAACGGCCCAGGATGTGCTGCTCCGCCCGCTCCCCGAGCGCAGCGGGCCGCTGGAGATCGATTCCCTCTACCTCGCCGCCGAGGACCAAGCCGTCATCGGCGGCGACCTCTTCGCGGCTGCCCGCACCACCACCAGCACACGCCTGCTGATCGGGGACGTCCGGGGCAAGGGTCTGCCGGCGATCAGCCACGCGGCTCTGCTGCTCGGTGCCTTCCGCGCCGCGGCCCACCGGCAGGCGACGCTGACGAACCTCGCCATCCACCTCGACGGAGCCATGCGGTGGGACGCCGGCCAATGGCGGACCGATCCGGCACCGGACACCGAGGAGTCCTTCGCCACGGCGATCCTGCTCGACATCCCCGACGACGACCCCGTGGTCCACATCGTCAGCTGCGGCCACCCGGCGCCCATGATCCTCCGCGACGGCCGGGCCGCTCCCCTCCCGGTCGACCGGCCCGCCCCGCCCCTGGGGCTGGGAGGTCTCCCCGGCGCACCCGAGTACAGCATCGAGACCTTCACCTTCCGCCCCGGGGACCTGCTGCTCCTCTACACCGATGGGGTGCTGGAGGCGCGTGACGCGGCAGGCCGCTTCTACCCGCTGGCCGAGCGAGCGGCCGGATGGAGCGCCCAACCGCCCCGGACGCTGGTCCGACAGCTGCGCGAAGACCTCACACGTCACGTCGAGGGGCGTATCGGCGACGACGTCGCGGCGGTCGCGATCCGGCACCGCCGGCCCTGACCCCGCCCACCCGGAACACCGGTGCCGAGGGCGGCGGACCGACCGGCCCGCCTCCCGGGCCGGCGGCGCGAAACGCCCCGCGGACGGTCAGACTCCGTCGGCGACCGGTTCCCTCGCCGCGCTGGGATTCCGGCTGACCAGCAGTCGGTGGTGAACCCTGGGGCCCAGGGCGGCTGTTGTGATCACGATGGCCGCCGCGGCAACGAAGGTGGCGCCGTCCATGTACGCGCCCACGAGCAGTTGGGTCAGGAGCGCGGCGACGACCAAGGCCAGTTTCGCGAGCATCAGGCGTGGTGCGGAGAGGTCGGGCCGCGCCGCGGGGTGGACGGCGCGGGCCCGCATTCGGTGGGCCCGGCGGATCTGTACGGGGATGCTGAGGAGGAGGATCAGGAGTCCGACGGCCGGCATGACCGGGGACCGGGCGGCGTGCGGGTCCAGCAGGTGGCCGAGCAGGCTGCTGGCGCCGAAGGCGGCCGTGATGATGACGAGCCGTGCCGTGATCAGTTGGGCTATGACCGGTGCGGGGCGGGCGGCCTCGTAGAGCTTGTGCAGAAGGCGGCGGTTGGTCCGCAGGAGCACGGGCGGGAGGATCAGCAGGATGGCGAGGGTGCGCAGGGCGTGTTCCCACGCCGGTGCGTCGCCTTCTCCGATCCAGGTGAACGCCATGAATGTGCCGATGCCCGCGTAGGAGACGCGCAGTCTGAGGGCGCTGGGGGCGGCTGTGTCGTGGGGGCGGGCAGTCTTGCGGTGAGCCTTCATGAAGTGGCTCCTTCGCAGGAATCGGGTGAGCACCGGACGGTGCAGGGCACGGACGGTCTGGAGCATCGGGCGGTGCGGGGCGCGGACGTACGGGGCTCGGGCGGTGCGGGGCGCGGCGACGTATGGGGGCGCGGCGACGTATGGGGGCGGGCGGTGCAGGGCATCGGACGGACGGAGCATCGGGCGGTGCGGGGCACCGGCACGCGCACCGCCGCCCCGCCGACGGCCCGGCAGCGGACCCACGGCCGCTGCCGGAGCGGTTGGTCAGCCGGATGGAAGGCCGCCGGGTTCCGGTCAGCCGGATGAACAGCCGCCGGGGTTCCGGTCAGTCGGCGTCGGTGGCCGCGGGCGCCGTCCCGGCGGTGATACCGGCGAACAGCCACTGCAGGGCGTTGGGGAAGAGATCTTCGGGCACGCCGGCCGGGTCGATGCGCCGCTGGCGCACCAGGCCGTCGAACAAGGCCGTCACCACGGTGGCCACGGCCTCGGCGGAGACCTCGGCGGGGGCGCCGTGCTGGGCGAGGGACGTACTGATCACTTGTTGCAGTGCCTGGCGGGGTGCGCTCAGGTTGGCCGCCATGGTGTCCAGGACGTGCGGATTGCGGACTGCGTAGAGCCAGAACTCGGCCTGTAGCGGGGCGAAGTCCATGTCCTTGTCGGCAACGTCGATCAGGAGTCGGCCGACTTCGGCGGCGGCCTCCCCGGTACCCGCCGGATGCCGTTCCAGCGCCTGGGCGGCTTCGGCGATGCGACCGGTCTGGCGGTGGGAGAGCAACTCGAGGAACAGCGCCTCCTTGCCGCCGAAGTTGGAGTACAGCGCACCGATGGAGAAGCCCGCCGCCTCGGCGATCTCCTCCACGGAGGCACCGGTGAAGCCCTTGCGGGCGAAGACCCGCGCCGCCGCCTCCAGCAGGAGCGCACGGGTACGCGCCTTGGCCTCCGCCCGGCTCAGCCGCCGGCGGACAGGTTCATCACTCTCAGTGTTCACATCGAAGAGGCTATTCACATAGTGATCGCTATGTCAACGCTCGGATGGCGTGTACAGTCCTGATAGCGATCACTATTCGAATATGGATCGCTATCCCACGGTGAATGGTCACTGACCAGTCGCGTACGGCGCACACGCCGCCGCGCCGACCCCCCGACCTGCGAGGAAAGGGAAAGAGATGATCACGCAGCCCCCGCCGCAGCCCCTGCGGCTCGTGGTGGACCTGAACCGCTGCCAGAGCTACGGGCAGTGCGTCTACGCCGCCCCGACGGTGTTCCGGTTCCACGGCGAGGAGTCGCTGGAGTACGACTACGCCCCCGGAGCCGGCCTCCGCCGCGAGGTGGAGCGGGCCGCTGCCGCCTGCCCGGTCCAGGCGATCACGCTCGGCGGCGCCACCGAGCCCGCCCCCGGCACGAACGGAGACGGCCGGTGAACGCGTCGGACGCCGCAGGGCTGCGCACCGGTCGGATCGTGGTGGTCGGCGCCTCCCTGGCCGGGCTGCGCGCGGCCGAAGCCCTGCGTGACGCAGGGTTCGCCGGGGAGCTCACCTTGATCGGGGACGAGCCCCACGAGCCGTACGACCGGCCGCCGCTGTCGAAGGCGGTGCTGTCCGGGCGGCTTTGCTGCGACCGCATCACGCTGCCCCGGGTCCGCAACATCGACGCCCGTTGGCTGCTGGGCACCCCCGCGGCCGGACTGGAGGTGCCGGGCCGCCGGGTGGAGCTGGCCGACGGCCGGCGGGTGGAGTACGACCGCCTGCTGATCGCCACCGGCACCCGGGCGCGCCGCTGGCCCGCCGAGGCCGGGGGCGGCCTGGCGGGTGTGCAGGTGCTGCGCACCCGCGAGGACGCCGAGCGGCTGCGCGGCGCGCTGACGGCCGGTCCGTCCCGGGTCCTGGTCATCGGCGCCGGCTTCACCGGTGGCGAAGTCGCCTCCTCCTGCCGCGAGTCGGGGCTAGCCGTGACGGTGACGCAACGCGGCGCGGCGCCGATGGCCGGCGCGCTGGGCGGGGCGATCGGCCGGGCCACGGCCGGCTGGTACCGCGAGGCCGGGGTGGACCTGCGGCTCAACACCACGGTCCACGCCCTGGAAGGCGATCTCTCCGGCCGGTTGCGCCGGGCCGTGCTGTCCGACGGCACGGTGGTGGACGCCGAGGTGGCGGTGGTCGCCACGGGCCCGCTGGCCAACACCGAGTGGCTGGCCGGCTCCGGGCTCGCCGCCGACAGCCGCGGCGTGGTGAGCGACGGTGGCTGCCGGGCCGTGGCCACCGACGGGCGGCCGGTCGAGGAGATCTTCGTCGCCGGTGACGTCGCCCGTTGGCCGCACCCCCTCTACCCAGGGGAGCTGCTGCGCCTGGACCACTGGGACAACGCCGTCGCCCAGGCGCGCACCGTCGCCCACAACATCACCCACGGCCCGGGCGAGAAGCGCGTCCACCAACCGCTGCCCGCCTTCTGGTCACAGCAGTTCGGCCGCTACCTCAAGTCCGTCGGTGTGCCGGCCCTCGCCGACCAGGTCGTCGTCACCCAGGGATCGCTCGACCAGCGGCGGTTCGTCGCCGCCTACGGACTCAAGGGCAGGATGGTGGGCGCCGTGGCGGTCGACTCCCCCCGCGTGCTGGACGGTTACGCCGCGCTCACCGAAGCCGGCGCACCCTTCCCACCCGTGCTGGGCGCCACCGACGGCCCGGACCGCCTCGACCCCGTCGACGCCGGGTTCCCCGGCCGTGACGCCCACCGCACCCGGGACCACGGCGACCGCACACCGCCGGCCACCGCCCCCGCCCCGACCGCACACCGGTGAACGAAAGAGCCCTCATGACCACATCCACGGCACCCTCGGCCGGCGACCTGTTCGCCCAGGTCCTGCGGCAGGATCACCGAGCCGATCCCTACCCCTCCTACGCCCGGATGCGCCGCCGGCCGGTCGACCGGCTGGACGACGGCTCCTGGCTGGTCAGCGGCTACCGGGAGATCCGGCAACTGCTGCACGACCCGCGCAGCAGCGCCGACCGCCTCGACCCGCAGAACAAGATCCCCAAAGCGGCGAGGAGCCTGCTCATGCAGGACCCGCCCCTGCACGACCAGTTGCGCCGTGTGGTCACCGAGGAGTTCATCCCCCGGATCATGGGCATGCGCGACCACCTCGGCGAGCTGGTCGCCCGGCTGCTCGACGCCCACATCGGCGACGGCCCCGGCAGGCTCGACGTCGTCGCCGATCTGGCCTACCCGCTGCCGGTCACGGTGATCTGCGAACTCCTGGGCGTGCCGCCCGAGGACGAGGCCCTCTTCGGCAGCCTCGCCCGGCGCCTCACCCGGGGCCTGGACCCTGTCGACACCCAGACCGAGGAAGAGCTCCGCGCACTCGACGAAGCCCGCGGCGAGTTGGTCGCCTACCTCGAAGGGCTCATCGCCGAGCGCCGCACCGACCCCGGCGACGACCTGCTGTCCGGCCTGATGTTCCACCCGGATCCGGACGAGGTGATGAACCCGGTGCAGCTGCGCGTCACCCTCGGCCTGCTGCTGATCGCCGGACATGAGACCACCGTCAACCTCATCGCCAACGGCACCCTCGCCCTGCTGCGCAACCCCGACGTCCTCGCCCGGCTCCGTGCCGATCCTGACCTGGCCACACCGCTGGTGGAGGAGGTGCTGCGCTACGACCCGCCCGTACAGATGTCCGCCCGCAGCGCCCTGGCCGACATCGACATCGCCGGCACCACCATTCCCCGGGGCTCGCGCATCCGTCTCATGCTCGCGGCGGGGAACCGGGACGCCATGCGGTTCGACGACCCCGACCGGTTCGTCCCCGACCGGGCCGACAACGCCCACCTCGGTTTCGGCGGCGGCCTCCACTACTGCATCGGGGCCACACTCGCCCGCGCGGAAGCGCAGATCGCCTTCACCGCGCTCGCCCGCAGACTTCAGGCACCGCGCCTGGTCACCGACCCGCCGCCGTACCGGGAGAACGCCATCCTGCGCGGTCCGGAACGCCTGCTGGTCGCCTTCGACGGCCTCAGCCCGGACCACGCACCCGCCACCTGACCTCCCGTGTGCCGGACCGGCAGCCTCGGTCGGCCCCTGGTGGGCCGGGGAGGCTGCCGGGGACGCGCCCATGCCGCGGTCACCGTCGGCCTGGCCGCGCTCACCTCCGCCCGCCCCGCCGCGACGGTGGCCACAAGGGCCGAGCGACGGGTGCGTCAAGCAGCTGTGCAAACCGCCGGCCGGGCTCTCAGGGGCGCGGTGGGTGGGTGCGTGCGGCGATCAGAGCGGTCGGGGCCGGGTCCGCAGAGTGGTGGGCGGTCAGCGGTGGCGCCGCTATGAGTTCCCGGTCGTGACTGCCGGCCGTCGAGGAGTGGGGCGGGCTCTCGGGGCACGGCACGCCGAGCTCCTCCTGCTCCGGCCGGAGTTGTCCCGCCGGTGCGGCCGTCCGTTCCCACCGTTCGGTGGTCCGCACGTAGCCGACGATCACTGAGGCCATCGCCAGCAGGAGCAGAGGTCCGAACACCCACGGATGCCGGCTCATCTCCAGCGGCAGATAGCGATACGCCAGCAGGAGCCCGGTGAAGACCGTCGCGCCGTAGGCGGCCAGTTGGATTCCCGACCGGTCCCAGCCACGGGCGTGCGAGCGCAGTGCCGTCTCGATGGTGAGCGTGAACACCACGCCGGCCACGAGGTCCACGCCGTAGTGGTAACCGAATCCCAGGGTCGCGCCCAGGGTCGCGATCAGCCAGAACGTGCCTCCGAGCCGGAGAACCCGTGGGCCCTTGCGGGAATGAATGAAGATCGCGGTGGCCCACGCCGTGTGCAGGCTGGGCATGCAGTTGCGCGGAGTGATCTCGTTGAAGGGCATCGACTGCGGGGTGCCGATCGGCGGCGGCGTGTTCGGCCACAGGTCGGCCACCGCCCACTGCCCGCCGTCGGCGCCGTAAGCGAAGATCGGTCCGACCACCGGGAAGATCATGTAGATGCCCGGTCCGAGAAGGCCGATGACCAGGAACGTGCGCACCAGATGGTGGGCCGGGAAGCGGCGCTCGACCGCCACATGACGCAGCTGGTACGCCGTGACGACGACCGCGGCCACCGCGAGCTGGATGTAGACGTAGTCGAGAACGTGGGCGCCGATCGGGCCGGCGGCCTGGACGATCCTGCCTGCCACCCACGACGGGTCGCCCAGCGCGTGATCGGCGGTGGCCAGGTACTGATCGAGCACCGTCGGGCGGGTCTTCGAGGTGATGAGCAGCCAGGTGTCACCGGTCTTGCGGCCGGCCACCAGCAGCAGGGCCAGCCCGACGCCCTTCAGCAGCAGGGTCCGTTCCCGGCCCGTGCGGCGCGTGACAGCGATGACGGCACAGGCCAGAACCACCCACAACGCGCCGTTGCCGAAGGGGTGGCCGGAGCCCGGTGCCGCCTCGACCGGCCACCGCAGGAACAAGAAGACGGCATCGATGCCGATCGCGGCACCGGCCGCGATGAACCGTTGCCGCCAGGTGAGCACCACCATCATCAACGCCATGCCCGCGTACAGCAGTGGCCCCGACTTGGGGGCGAAGATCACCTCTCGCGCCTGGTTGGTGATCGGCCCCGGCTGACCGAAGCGACGCGCGGCGATCTCCAGCGCGAGGAGGAATCCGAGGGCCACCACCCCCGCCACGGCCCACAGGGCAGCCCGCGGTGGACGCGCCGCAACGAAAGGAACTCTGGAGCTTATTCGCGAGAACATCCGCGATGCTATAGGTATCAATTGTTTGACCGATTTGTCAGTTGTTGGCCGAATAACTCACTTTTCGTGCTGGATTGCATGGCTTTCTAGTCAAGAGTGGACGATCAGGGCGATCGTCCGTAAGTTCGATCATGTTATCGGAGTGAACGGCCGGGGTCTCCTGGTTACGCATGACAGGACAGGCCGACCGACCCCGCGCTCGATGACCCATCCACTTCGACGAGGACCGTGAAGCTCCCGACACCCGGCGGGCAGCGAGGGCGCCATGGGCGCCCCAGCAGCCCCGAAGCGTGCACACAAGGTCGTGGACCGGCAGCCCGGGCAGGGGCATTGACATACGGGCCGGGGTTGATCCCGGACGACCCGGTGCAGGTGCGACCGAAGGAACGAAGTACGCTCGGCCGCCGCGCAGGCGAGGGTGCGGGCGGCCCGGGACGGGGACGGCTCAGCCGTCCCGCCATTCCGCCCTGGCGCCTCATCACCTCACCAGAGACAGCGCCCCTATGAGCCGCGCGGCCGACCCGGCTCGATACCTCAGCCCTTGCCGGAGCCCTTCACGGCACCCTCGGATTCACACTGCGACCGCCAGCCGTGGACCAAGAGGTCGAACGCCGTCTCCACGGCAGCGCTCGGGTCGCGTCGGCCCCTGATCAACGCCGGGACCTCCAGGACGAACCGCGCGAGCGCCGAGCACGCGAGATCGCCCGCCTCCCGGCCGAGTTCCTCCGCGATCGCGGCGCCGAGGGCGCCCGCATGGCGCATCCACATGCGCTCCGCGTACTCGCGGAGCGCAGGTGTCCGGTCCACCAGCGCGGCGAACCGACGCAGGCGAGGGTCCGACGCGATGGGCACCCAGGACTTCAGCGCGTGGGCACGAAGCTCCTCGATCACACTCCGGCCCTCGGGCCGTTCACGCACGGCGGCGATCAGCCCTGCCTCGACTTCTTCCTCGCGGTCGAAGACCAGCGCCTCCTTGCTCGGGAAGTGCGCGAAGAGGGTCGTCGTCGACACGTCGGCCCGTTCGGCGACGTCGCGGACGCTCACTCGCTCGAAACCGTGCTCCAGGAAGAGCTCCAGGGCGGCGTCGGCGATGGTCTGCCTGGTCGCGGCCTTCTTGCGCTCGCGACGACCAACGGTCGGAGAGTCGGGCATGACGTCACCGTACCCCATGACTGGAACGAGACAGAAACTGGAACCGTTGCATTTATGGACTGGTTTCTGTTTTGCTGACTGCCATGGGGCGCCGCCCCGAGGGGGTCGCGGCACCGCTCGTCGCCACGCCACGGCGTGATCGGGAACCCCACCGACGAAAGGAGTCCGCCGTGGACTCTCCGACGCCCGCGGGCGCGCGGATCAGCATCATCGGCGCCGGTCCGGGAGGCCTCACGTGCGCGCGCATCCTGCAGCGGCACGGCATCGCGGTGACCGTGTACGACCGCGATCCGCAAGTGAACTCCCGCAACCAGGGAGGCTCGCTCGACCTGCGCCCGGAGGACGGCCAGTTCGCCCTCCGCGAGGCGGGCCTGCTGGAGGAGTTCTTTTCGCTCGCCCGGCTCGAAGGGCAGGAAATGCGCCGGATGGACCCGGCGGGGCGCGTCCTCGCCCACCATCTGCCGGACGAGGGCGAGACCGGCAGCCCCGAGATCGACCGCGGACAACTGCGCGATCTCCTGTTGCGTTCACTCGCTGCGGGAACGGTTCAGTGGGGGTGCGCTCTCACCTCGGTGAGCGGACCGGCCAGCGGGCCGCGAACCCTGATGTTCACGGACGGGACGGCCGTCGAGACGGATCTGGTGATCGGTGCCGACGGCGCCTTCTCCCGCGTTCGCGCCGCCGTATCGCCCGCGACACCGCGCTACACCGGGGTCGGCTTCCTCGAGGCACGGTTCGACGCCATGGAGCGGGCGCACCCCGAGCTGTCCCGACTGGTCGGGAAAGGCAGTGCTCATGTCGCCGACGGCGAGCGGGGGCTGTTCGCACAGCGCAACAGCGGCGGGCACATGCGCGTGTACCTCATGCAGCGGGTCCCCGCGGACTGGATCGCGGCGAACGGGCTCCGCCCCGAGGACACCCGGGGCATCCGCGCGCATCTGCTCCGCGAGTACGCGGCCTGGTCACCGCGGATACTCCGGATGATCACCGACAACGACGGCGCCTACGTCGACCGTCCGATCTTCGCCCTGCCGGTACCGCACACCTGGGAGCACTCGCCCGGAGTGACGCTCCTGGGAGACGCCGCACACCTCATGCCGCCGCTCGGTGTCGGCGTCAACCTCGCCATGCTCGACGCCTGCGAACTCGCGCTCGCACTCGTCCGCTCCCCCACCGTCGGCCACGCCGTCCGGCGCTACGAGCAGTCGATGCTCCCGCGCTCGGCCGAAGCGGCCCGGGCACTCGACGGTGGCGCCGAGCATCTGCTCTCCGTGCCCGGCCCCGACGAGATCGCGCGGTTCGAGCCGGCCCGGTCCTGACACCCGCCGCCGCGAAGGCGGGCGCCGCCGGTCCGCAGGAGGACCGGCGGCGCCGCGGGTGGTCAGGAGCAGGGCTTGTAGAACTGCTTCCAGCCGTCGGTGGGCATGGACGGCGGCTCACCCGTGGTCGCGAACTCGCCGTACTTCACCTGCTGTTCGTAGACGTAGCTCCCCGGGCCGCTGCCCGGCTTCGTGAGGCGCACGTCCCGGTCCAGCCCTCCGTCGCCGGAGTTGTTGAGGATCGCGAGGTCCGGGTACGCGTCGCCGCCGTAGTTGGCGATCCGGAGTTGCTTGGCCTCGCCGAGCTCGCCGATGTCGGAGTGCCGGGGGTGGGCGGACTTGAGGTTCGACCGCTTGAGCGGGCCGGGGCGGTATTCCGCGAGGCGCGCCGTCGCGGGGTCGTCCCCGCCGGCCGGCTTGACGATGTTGACGACCATGTCCAGGGTGCCGTCCTTCTGGAAGTCGGCGACCGCGGCGGACGCGATCTCCCCGCGCTTCGCGCCGAGAAGCTCGCTGACGGCGTGCTTCGCGCCGAACGTACCGGTCGCGGTCCCCCACTGGACCGTCATCCTGGTGCCGGTGTGCCCAGGGTTCACGATCTTGTCCGGGCGGCGGTCACCGTCGAGATCGCCGACCAGCGTCGTGGCGTCGGCCAGGCACGGGACCGCCGTCGCGGCCGGCTTGCCGGAACGCCCTAAGGCCTGCGCCTCCGCCGCATTGGCCTGGTAACCGGCAGCGGTGAGGATCAGGGCGGCAGCCGCGACCGGGGCGGCGATCAGACGAGAGTGCTTGTGCAGCATCTTCGACTCCTAACGTCGTTGCTGCCGGGTGAGATGCGGGTGACGTTCGGCGCGTTCCTGCCCGAATCGCCGTATTACACAACCGTGACGCGCGAACGGGCCCCCGTATGCCGGCCTTGCGGCCCCGCTCCGGCCTCAGGAGAGAGCCCTAACATTGGCCCATGCCCCTTACGCCGTCACGAGTCGAACTGTGCCCGCTCACCCTCGCCGACCAGGATGAGTTCTGCTCGCTCGTACGGGGCAGCTCCGAGCTCCATGCGCCGTGGATGCAGCTGCCCGCGACCGCCGAGGAGTTCCAGGGGTGGATGCGCCGCTTCGACGACGGTACGAACCGGGGCTTCGTGATCCGCGTTCAGGAGACCGGTGCAGCCGCCGGCATGGTCAACTTCAACTCGATCATCCGGGGCCGCTACCAGGGCGCGTCCCTCGGCTACGCGGCTTTCGCCCCGTCTGCGGGACGGGGTTAC
This sequence comes from Streptomyces sp. bgisy100, assembly GCF_057709105.1. Classification (NCBI taxonomy): domain Bacteria; kingdom Bacillati; phylum Actinomycetota; class Actinomycetes; order Kitasatosporales; family Streptomycetaceae; genus Streptomyces; species Streptomyces sp. bgisy100. The sequence continues at coordinate 17,515 of NZ_JBYITE010000056.1, read as the reverse complement.
ATGACCGAAGGGCTCACCCTCGCCCTGCAGCACGCCTTCAACGACCTGCGGCTCCACCGGCTGGAGGCCAGCATTCAGTCGGCGAACGAGGCGTCCTTGGCCTTGGTCCAGCGCCTGGGCTTTCGTTACGAAGGCCTGTCGCCCGCCTATCTCTATATCAACGGGGCCTGGCGCGACCACGAACGTTGGTCCATCACCGCACCGGCTCCCTGGACGCCCGATCCCACCCTTCCCGAGGTCTAGCCGGCCTCGGCTGCGGTTTTGGTGTCCTGGATTACAGAATTGGCGAAAGTGGTTCAAAATGGCTGGGGGTTGGCGTGATGGTCGGTGTCGCGTTGAATCAGGCGGTCGCGGTGACCCAGCGATGGCCGTTTGACGCCGTGAGCCGGTCATAGCTTGCCGAGCGTCACTCCGCGCCAGGTCCACCCCGCCTTGATAACGGTGTCCCGGAGGGGATCCTTCAGTTCGGAGCTGTCGAAGCGGAAGGTCTCCGTCACTTCAAGACCACCCTCCTTTCCCCGCCCAATGGTCCACCTATAGGACTTCTGGTTAACGGGTCCGCGTCCGTATTCATACGAAACCGGGACACCGCCGACCCACTTGATCTTCCACTGCTCGTCGAGTGCACGTACCTCGCGCTTTCCCGGCACAAACCTCATACGGATCCGGATGCGGCGGCTCAACTGGGATCTGGCGAAGTACGTTTGCCAGGCCGACTCCATGAGCCGCCATTCGGCCACCAGGTGTGCGCCTTCTTGGGCGCCGTAGCGTACGACGTAGGGAACGTCAGGTCCGTTGAGGCTGAGCAGCATGGCCTTCAGGTCCTCAGTGGGCTGCGGTGTGACATTGCTGCCGGGTCGTTTCGTACCGCTCAGTTTGTCGAGGAAGCGCATCGGTTCAACCTAAGGAGTGTTCCGCCGTCTGAACAACAACGGCCGCGAGGGCTAGGCAGTGTCTTCAAATGATCTCGCTTGGTGGACCGTGGTGTCGTGATACGTCGCCATGAACTGTCCGATGCCGAGTGGCAGTTTGTCCGGCCGCTGCTGCCCGAGTCGTTGCGTGGGCGGAAGCGGCTGGACGACCGCAGGGTTCTGAACGGGATCGTGTGGAAGTTCCGGACCGGGACGGCTTGGCGGGATGTGCCCGAGCGGTATGGGCCGTGGGCCACGCTCCACACCCGCTTCCGCAAGTGGGCGGCGGACGGAACGTTCGACCGGATGCTCCGCGCTGCCCAGGCGACAGCGGATGCGGCGGGCGACGTCGAGTGGCTGGTGTCCGTCGACTCCACGGTCGTCCGCGCTCACCAGCACGCGGCCGGGGCCCGAAAAGGGGGCTCCGCGACCCGGCTCTCGGCCGGTCCAGGGGCGGCCTGACCAGCAAGATTCACCTGGCCTGTGACGGGCGGGGCCGGACGCTCGCTTTCGTCGTCACGGGCCCCACCCCCGCTCCTACCTGACATGCGTCGGCCGGAGTGATCCAATGACGCTGAATCAGCATATAGCGCGATTCTCTGGATCCACGCACGACGAAGCGAGGGAACATGGCCGACGACGCCGTTGACGCGAGACCTCCCCAAGAGCTGAAAGCCGATGCGATCAGCTTTCTCGACGCGCTCGTCATCGGACTCAACGCCACCTCCCCGGCATACTCACTGGCCGCGGTCATCGGTCCGGTCGCGGCGCTCGTGGCGATCTACACCCCCGGGGTGATGCTCGCTTCGTTCGTTCCCATGCTGCTCATCGCGTCCGCGTTCTACTACCTCAACAGGGTCGACCAGGACTGCGGCACGACGTTCTCGTGGGTCACCCGGGCCATGGGCCCGTGGGCGGGCTGGCTCGGCGGCTGGGCCATCGCGATGACCGGGGTACTCGTCGTCGGATCGCTGGCCGATGTCGCCGTGAGCTTCGCGCTGCTCGCCTTCGGCCTCGACAGCTGGGTCGACAACGAGGTCGTGCGCCAGATCCTCACGGTGGCGCTGATCCTCGTCATGACCGCCATGTGCGTCATCGGCACCGAGCTGTCGGCCAGGGTGCAGAACGTGCTGATCCTGCTTCAGGTCGTCTTCCTGCTGATCTTCGTGGCGGTGGCGCTCTACAAGGTCTACAACGGAACGAGCGCCTTCGATTCCATCGAACCGAAGTTCGGCTGGCTGAATCCCTTCGGGGCCGGAGGCGCCTCGCTGACCAGCGGGCTGCTGCTGGGCGTGTTCATCTACTGGGGCTGGGAATCCGCGGTCAACCTCAACGAGGAGACGGAGAACTCCGCCAGCGCGCCCGGCAAGGCCGCGGTCTGGTCGACGATCGTGCTGCTGGTGACGTATGTGTCGGTCGCCTTCGCCGTCGTGGCGTACGCGGGCACGGACTTCCTGTCCGACAACGCCGAGGAGGAGGAGTTCATCTTCGCGCTGCTCGCCGGCGAGGTGATGGGCGGCTGGGACTGGATCGTGCTGCTGGCGGTGTCCACCTCCGCGCTCGCCTCCACCCAGACCACGATCATCCCGGCCTCGCGCACCGCGCTGTCGATGGCCCGGCGCCATGCGCTGCCCGGCTGGTTCGGCCGTATCCACCCCCGGTTCCGCACCCCGGATGTGAGTACCTGGTGGGTCGCGGGCATCGCCATCGCCTGGTACCTGGTGGTCCGCCAGATCAGCGAGAACGCGCTCTTCGACTCCCTCACCGCGCTGTCCCTGCTCATCGCCTTCTACTACGCGCTCACGGGACTGGCCTGCGCGGTCTACTACCGCCGCCACCTCACCGAGAGCCTCCACAACTTCCTCCTCATCGGGGCCGGTCCGCTCATCGGGGCCGGGCTGCTGGCGTGGCTGCTCGTGGAGTCCGTCGGCGACATGGCCGACCCCGCGAACTCCTACAGCGGAGTCTCCTGGTTCGGCCTCGGCCCGCCGCTGGTCATCGGCATCGCGATCTCCATCGCCGGCGTGGTGATCATGATCGTGTGGCGGCTCCTCTCCCCCGTCTTCTGGTCGGAGCGCCCGGGCGTCGCCGACCCCGACCTCGTGCACGGCAAGGAGTCCTGAGATGCCCGTTGTCCTCGGATACGACCAGTCGCCGGGCGCGGCACGCGCACTGCGCGTCGCGATCGAGGTCGCGGCCGCGTTCGGCGAACCCCTCGTGTCACCCAGTTGCGATTCGCAAGCACTTGCCGAAGGTGGATCACATGACCAAAGTCCGCGTGCACAACTTCTTCGTCTCCCTCGACGGCCACAGCGCAGGCGAGACGATCACACTCGACACGCCCATTGGGGGCGCCGAGAGGCTGTTCGCGCGCTTCGATGGGCGGGTCATCCACGGCGTGGACGCCGTGGATGACCCGATCACCCTCGATCACGCCCTCACGAGCACCTGGGGTCAGGGCATCGGGGCCGAGATCATGGGCCGGGGCAAGTTCGGTCCGCAGACCGGCGAGTGGACCGACGACGACTGGCGAGGCTGGTGGGGCGACGCACCCCCCTTTCGTACGCCCGTGGTAGTGCTCACCCACCACCGGCGTAACCCCATCTCCTTCGACAACGGGACGAGCTTCCACTTTCTCGACGCCACCCCCGAAGGCGCCCTCGCATACGCCCAGGACCTTGCCAACGGCCGGGACGTTCGCATCGGCGGTGGTCCCACGACCGTCCGGCAGTTTCTGACAGCCGACCTCATCGACTTCATGCACCTGGTCACCGTGCCCATCACCCTCGGCACCGGGGTATCGATGTGGGATGGGCTTGCCCAAGTCCAGGACCGCTTCACCGTCGAGTCGGCAACCTCGGCAAGCGGCCTCACACACCACTTCTGGAATCGAACCAGTGCCAGCTGAGGCTTGTCCCGCAATAATCTTCCGAGAGGTGTGAACATCGGCGGCTGGTGTCCCTGTTCGGCTACCCGGCGAGGGCGAGGTTGTGCAGTCGGGCGATTCCAGGAAGGCACCAACGCCGTGATCACACGAGACACACCAAGATCATTTCACCGTGACCAGCAGCTACGGGACGCCCAAGAGTGGTGTCTCACGGCGTTGGTTCCACGGAAGTCGTCGAGGGCGAGCTGAGCCGTCCGATCACTCATGGCCCGGCTCGCCCGCGGTATCGCGCAGTAGTTGCTGGACTCCGCGAACAGGTCGGTAACCGAATGCGTTTGCGGCGGCAGTCGAGGCGTACACCCGGTCCAGGCGATCAGGCACTGGCCACCCCCGGTCGCGGAATGCCTGGACGACGTCGGGAACCCGTGCGGCGAGCACCGCGCCCGCATCGCGGGCAAGGGCAAGGCAGTCCTCTCGGTGAAACGGGTGCGGCCCGGAGATATTGAACCTGCCGGTGACGGTGGGGTGTGCCACGGCCAGGACCCCCGCCGCGGCTACGTCGCCGACGTCGACTGCCCGGTGCAGCAGGTGGCGGGCCCGCACAGGCAGTGGTTCCGGAAAGCACCGTGATATACGCAGCGTGACCGAAGAAACGGCGCAGGCGGCGACCAGCTCCTCTGCCGCCAGTTTGGTCTCGTCGTAGATGTCCCTGGGAACCGGCGTGAGCTGCTCGTCCACCCAGACCGCACGGTCGGTGGGCACCAGGGCGTGTCCGTACACACTCGTACTGCTGATGTAGAGAACCCGCCGGACGCCGAGGCGGGCAGCATCGTCGAGCAGGCCCGCGGTCGCGTCTACGTTCACGGCTCGGAACTCTTCATCGGCCAGGCGCCCGACATGCGGGGCGTGCAGCGCGGCTGTATGGACCAGGACATCGGCCGACTGCAATGCGGCTAGCCGCACCTGCCGGTCTCGCAGGTCTCCGACGACGCTCGTCCAGCGGCCGGGAATCCGGTCCACGCCGTGTACCACCCAGCCGGCTTCGTCGAGTGCCTCGGCCAGGGCCGCTCCGACCCGGCCCGAACTTCCGGTAACCGCAACCAGCCCAGCGGGGGTTCTTTTCGTCGCTGAGTGCACGCGTCCGACTGTACGGCGTGGAACCCATCTCCTGAGATGGAACAGCTGAACAGGGAGGCAGACTCAGCTCGCGGTTGCGGTTCGAATCCCCAGGGCGATCAAGCCGTCACGGCCCGGATGATCGCAGCTATTCGGCACCCACAACAGCAACTTCCGGTACACGCCCTGGGGTGCTCGGGGCCCGGTGGGCCGGCGGTGCCCGTACGGTGAGGGCTCCGGCAGCCGTGCCTCCGGCTGCGGACCCGGCTCCGTCACCGGCCGAGGTGTTCCAGGGCGGCCAGGGCGCGGGCGGCGTCGGCGTGGGGGACGAAGAGGTGGTCGTGGTGGAAGCCGGCGATCACATTGCAGCTCAGGCCGGCCCGGGCCAGGGCCTCGGCGACAGCCGCCGTGAGGCCGACCGCGTCGAGTGCGGAGTGCACGCGCAGGGTGATCCAGCCGGCGACGTACTCGTAGGCCAGGCCCGCCCGGTCGGCGTCCTCCCTGCTCAGGACGAGGGTCAGGCCTTCCTCCTCGGCGACGGTGACCACCGGGCGGACTCCGGCGGGAACGCGGCCGTCGGGGGCGACGGTGAACACGTACTCGCCCGCGTTGAGCTGCGGGCTCATTCCGGCGAGCAGCTTGCGGAGGTCCTTCTCTCCTGCCACGGGGTTCTCCTCACGGATCGGGGTGGTCGGTAGGAGCCGGGGTGCGCAGGCACGCGGCGGCCAGGGAAACGGCGGACACCAGGGCCCAGGAGCCCTCCAGCAACAGGAAGCCCCAGGACTCCTGGGTGAACGCGATCACCGCGAGGGCCGCCGAGCCCAGGAGGTTCAACGCCAGGGCGGTACGGGAGTCCCAGCGCAGGTGGCCGGTCCGACCGGCGACGTAGGCGACCAGGATGAGGAGGGAACCGGTGATTTCGACGAGATCGATGCGATGCATGGGTGCGCTGCGAGCCGTCTTTGCTGGGCCGGGTACGGCAACGCTCTCGTCCGGGGCGATGCCGGAACGGCGTCACCGTCGCCCACTGTAGCCCAGACGGCGCCGGGCCCGGGGGCCGGAGGGCGGCCCCTTCGCGACGTGCGGTTCCGGTCCGTTCGCGCAGGCCCGGCGGCCCTTGGCCGAACGGGGGCAGGGGGCGGCCACGGCCACCCGCGGTGGCCCCCGGCCCGGCCGCGGCCACTCGCCGGCTTCGCGGCCCGGAGCGCAGACGTGTCCTGAACCGGAGGGCTCCGGGCCGCCCCGGGTGTGGGAGGGTAAAAGGCAGGACGAGAGCTCAGTTCTTGAGACTCGGGCTCCGGTACCGCCGAAGGAGCGGTTCGACGAGCGCCCTTGCTCTGGATCCTGCCCGGCGCCCGCCGGGCCTGTGACAGCAGAAGCCACTTGCTGTTTCTGGGCTGCGCCCCCAAGGGGAGAGCAGCATGCAGGACTTCGACATCATCAGCACCTCCCAGGGCTCGCTCTGGCGACTGCGCCCGCAGGGAGAAATCGACATCGACGCCCGGCCCGCAGTGCACCGCGCCTTGGGCGGGCGACCGGCCACCGCCCATGACCTGGACATCGACATGGCCGACGTCTCCTTCATGGACGTCGTGGGCCTGCAGTTGATGGCCCATGTCGACACCGACGCCCGGAGCCACGGACTCGGCGTCACATTCCGCGGCTGGCAGCGCCAGCCCCGCTATCTGCTCGCGGTCGCCGGCGACTTCATCCGAGTCGGCGCCGCCCTCCACTCCCCCTTCACCAGGGACGCCGCGTGACATCGCAGGGCCTCGGCCGGCCCCTTCGCGCCGGCCGTTAAGGACCGACGGACCGTACAGCACGCAGCATCCGTCTGCGGTTGCCACCGCAGTACCTTCCGCCCCGTGACGGGCGGGGCTTCGACGCCTCGGGTCAGCGCAGCGCCGCCCCGGTCCCCTGGAGCGGCGGAACGGGCAGCAGCCGGAAGCCGTCCTCGTGTGCGGTCACGTGGCCGGCGGTGGGCGGCGGGAAGTGGGTGCCCAGCATGAGGGTGCCCGTACCGGCCAGCGAGGCGAGCAGCTCACGGCGCGTCGCCTCGGACCGCCGCGGGTCGGTGTCGACGCAACTGCCGATGGCGGGACGGGCGAGCTGGACGGGGTGATGGATGCAGTCGCCGGTGATCAGCGCTGCCGCGTCACCGCTGGTGAGCTCGACGGCGATGTGTCCCGGTGTATGGCCCGGGGTGGGCAGCAGACGCAGGCCGGGGGCGAGCCGCGCGCCGTCGGCCGGTACGTCGACCGCATCGAGCAGTCCCGCCTTCTCGACCGGGAACACGGAGTCGTGGAACATCTGCCGCCGCGGTTCGTCCATGGCGTACCCGGCCCAGAACTCCCACTCGGTACGGGAGGTGACGTAGCGGGCGTTGGGGAAGGTGGGCACCCACGCGCCGTTCTCCTCGCGGGTGTTCCAGCCGACGTGATCGGTGTGCAGATGGGTCAGGAGGACCAGGTCGACGGAGGCCGGGGGAAAACCGGCGGCGGTGAGACGGTCGAGGTAGCCGGTTTCGAGGTTGTGCCACGCCGGGTTGGCCCGTGTCTTGCCGTTGCCGATGCCGGTGTCGACCAGGACGCGGAGCCCGTCCACCTCGAAGGCGAAGCTGTGACTGTCGATGCGCGGAAGGCCGTCGTCGTCCGCGAAGTCGGGGCGCAGCCAGGCCTGTTGCGCGACCACCTCCTCGGTGGCGTCGGGCAGCAGCCAGCGTCCGGTCGCGGGCGGCAGGGGAACCTCGTCGATGCGGTGGACGGTGATGTCACCCACGGCCCAGGAGGGGGCGGGGGTGCCGGTGGTGTGGGCCGGTGCCGTGTGCATGTGCTGACGGTTCCTTCGTGAGAGCGGCACGTGTGCCTGGCGGCAAGTGGACAACCCTTTAAAGCAATGGCTTTGCGTTTAGAGACCGTAAGGCCTACGGTCTCTAAACGCAAACCCTTAGCTTTACGTGAGGGCCGACCGGCCGTTCACGCCCGCCCGAGGAGACGCCCCCATGCCCACCGATGAACTCACCGCCGCTGAGGCGGCCCGCTGGGCCGCCCGAGCCGGACTGCCGCTGGAGGAGGCGCGCCACGACGGGGTGGCGGCCACGGCCCGTCACATCCATGCCGTCGTGTCGGTCCTGCGAGAGCTCGACTTCGGCGACACCCCGCCCGCGTTCGCCTACCGCGCCGGAGAGGCCGGAGAGGAGGAGCTCGATGCAGCCGTGTGAACTGTCGCTCGCCGACGCCGCGGAGGCGATACGGCAACGGCGGCTGTCCCCCGTCGAACTGGTGGATTCGGTGCTCGACCGCATCGAGCACGTCGAACCCCGGCTGAGCGCCTACAGCGCCCTGACGGCCGAACGGGCCCGTGGCGCGGCGCGCGAAGCGGAGCAGGAAGCCGTGGCCGGCCGCTTCCGTGGCCCGCTGCACGGCATCCCCACGGGGCTGAAGGACCTGATCGATGTCGCGGGCATGGCCACCGCGGCCGGCTCCCGGGTCCGGTCCGGACACCGTGCGGAGACCGACAGTACGGTCACCGCCCGCCTGGCGGCGGCCGGCGCGGTGCTGGTCGGCAAGACCCATACGCACGAGTTCGCGTACGGCCTGATCACGCCCCGGACGCACAACGCCCGGGATCCGGGGCGGGTCGCCGGCGGGTCCAGCGGCGGATCGGCCGTCGCCGTCGCGGCGGGCGCCGCGACGTTCGCCCTGGGCACCGACACCGGCGGCTCGATCCGCGTCCCGTCCGCGCTGAACGGTGTCGTGGGCCTCAAGCCGACCTACGGACTGGTGCCCCGTCACGGTGTGACGAGCCTGTCCTGGTCGCTGGACCACGTCGGCCCCGTCACCCGGACCGTCGAGGACACGGCGCTGGTCCTGACCGCTCTCGTGGGACACGATCCACGTGACCCGGCCTCGCTCGCCGCACCCGTCGCCGACTACCGGCCACGCACCGGAACGGATCTGACGGGGCTGCGCGTCGGGGTGCCGCGCACCTACTACTTCGACCGAGTCCACCCGCAGGTGGAGGCCGCGGTCCGGCGTGCCGTCGACCGGCTGGCGGACCTCGGCGCACGGCTCGTCGAGGTCGACATCCCGATGACGCGCTACATCCAGGCCACCCAGTGGGGGCTGATGGTCCCCGAGGCCACGGCCTACCACGAACGGGCCCTGCGGGCCGTCCCCGACCTGTACGGGGCCGATGTCCGCGCCCTGCTCGAGGCCGGCGAACTGATGACCGCGGGGGACTACCTGCGCGCCCAGCGCTCCCGGACGGTGATGCGCCGGGAGTGGGCCCGCATGCTGGAGGACGTCGACGTGGTCGCCGCCCCGACGGTCCCGATGCCCGCGGTGCCGGCCGGCCAGGAGACGGTCACCTGGCCCGACGGCACGGTCGAGAGCGTCCCGGACGCCTATGTGCGCCTCTGCGCACCCGCCAACATCACCGGGGTCCCCTCGCTGACCCTCCCGGTCGGGCACGACCGGGACGGGATGCCGATCGGGATGCAACTGCTCGGGCGCCCGCTGGCCGAGGCGGTGCTCCTGCGGGTCGGCCGCGCCTACGAGCGGGCCGAACTCCCCCGTGAGCCCGCCCGGCCGGGCGAACGGCGGGCACAGGCTCCGGCTCTTCCCCCGCGGGCAGGCTCCGGGACCGGTCCGGACCCCACCCATGCGTTTTAAGGTGGAGCCATGAGTGGACGGCAGATGGTGCGTCCCGGCGGGCGCAGCGCCCGGGTCCAGGCCGCGGTCCACGCCGCGGTGCGGGACCTGGAGTCGGAAGCCGGCCGGAGCGCTCTGACGATTCCGCTGGTCGCCCAGCGGGCCGGGGTCACCCCGTCGACGATCTACCGTCGCTGGGGTGACCTCCAGGAGCTGTTGTCGGATGTGGCGGTGGAGCGGCTGCGGCCCGAGGCGGCGCCGGCGGACCTCGGCGATCTGGCGTCCGACCTGACGGCCTGGGCGGAACAGTTCCTCGACGAGATGGCCTCGCCCCCGGGCCGGGCCTACGTCCGCGACGCGCTGCTGGGAGACCCGGACGGCGGGAACGCCGGCCAGTGCTCGGGCTACGCCGCGGAGCAGATCGGCATCATGCTCCGCCGCGCGGCCGACCGCGGGGAGCGGGCGCCCGGCACCGAGACCGTCATCGACCGCCTCGTCGCACCGTTGATGTACCGCGTTCTCTTCCGCCCCGACGGCCTCGACGACGCCTACGCGCGCCGCCTCGTCACGGACGCTCTCGGCCCGGCCGGCCGCTGACCGGAGCGGCCGCGACCGGGGCGCCCGGAGCACGCCTGGAGCACGCCCGGGATCGACCGCCACCCGGGGCCGACCGCCCACCGCACCGGACGGCACCGGGCCGGGAGTTGTCGCCGGGCCCGGGGTCAGCGGCGTGCGGCGCCGCGCTGCCGGAGGGTCCGGGTGCACCAGCCGATCAGCGTGGCATTGACCAGCGCGCCGACGATCACGGCCGCGTACAGGAGGGCCGACGGGCCCGGGAGTGCGACGACGACCATGCTGAGGGGGGCGGTGACGAGCAGGGGGACGACAGCGAACAGGCTGGCGTCGGGGTGCTCGACGAAGGTGCTGTCCACCCAGGTCCAGATCAGAAGCGCGCAGCACACCGCGAGATACCCCCTGGCGAACCAGTTGACGAAGGCCAGGGCGAGGATGCGCTGTATCCGGCTGTTGTTGCTCATGGTCCGTTTCTCTCGTTTCCTCTGTGGTGGTTGCCGGTGGTGGGGTGCGGCCGTCATGGCGCCCGGAAGTCGCTCGGCCGTACCAGGCCGACGTCGTAGGCGAGGATGGTCGCCTGGACCCGGTCCCGGAGCTCCAGCTTGGTCAGGATTCTGTTGACGTGGGTCTTCACGGTTCCCACGGCGACGTCGAGGTCGTCGGAGATCTCGGCGTTGGTCATCCCCGATGCCACGAGCCGGAGGATCTGCCGTTCGCGCGGGGTGATCCGGCTCAGCACCCCGGAGGTGTCCGCGGCGGCGGGCGGCCCTTGCGCGAAGGAGTGGATGAGCCTCCCGGTGACGGACGGGGCGAGCATGCCGTCCCCGGCAGCCACCACGCGGATCGCGCCGAGCAGGTCCTCGGCGCGGGCGTCCTTGAGGAGGAAGCCCGAGGCGCCCGAGCGGAGCGCTTCGTAGACATAGGCGTCCAGGTCGAAGGTGGTGAGGATCAGGATGCGCGGAGCGCCGTCGAGGGCCGTGATCAGCCTGGTGGCGGTCAGTCCGTCGACGCCGGGCATCCGTACGTCCATCACGACGATGTCGGGGCGGAGCCGTTCGGCGAGTTCGACGGCCGAAGCACCGTCACCGGCCTCGCCGACGACCTCCATGTCGGGTTCGGCGTCGATGACGGCGACGAACCCGGACCGGACGACCAACTGGTCGTCGACGACCATCACGTCGATGGCGATGGTGACCCCTCCTTCTCCTGAACATGTCCGTGACCGGCGGGCAGCCGCACCCGCAGCGTGCCCGGGGAATCCGCGGTGGCCTCGCCACCGAGCACATCCGCCTGCGCCCTCAGCAGGGTCATGACGGGCTCCGCGGTGGCCCGTGGCACGCCGGAGACGACGAGGTCCAGCCGCTCCGGTGCGTGCACCAGCAGCACGTCCGCCGGGTCCCCGTCGCCCGCGCCCAGGGCCCGCTCCACGATCCGGAAGGCGGCCAGGCCCACGCTCGTGGGCAGCGGCCCCGCCGCGGCCTCCGGTTCGTGCAGCGTCACCTGCCGCCCCAGCGCCCGGTACTGACGACAGAGCAGATCGAGGTCGTCGACGGTGGGCTGCGGGGCGCGCTCCGCGTCCGGCGGGGCGGTGTGGAGGTGACTCAGCAGCTCCCGCATGGCGGTCAACGCCTCCCTGGCGTCCGCTGCCGCCTCCGCCAGCTCGCCGCGCTCCGCCCGGCCGACCATGCGTCCGGTCCGGCTCAGCACGCTCATCCGCAGTCCGCGGACCATGCGCTGCCGCTCCGCGCTCGCTTCGGCGACCGCCGCCGACACGACGGCCGCGAACGCGTCGCCCTCGGACTCCAGCGTGCGGTCCCGCCGGGCGCGCCATGCCCGGCCGGCCCACCGGGCGCCGGTGAACAGCCCGGCGGTCGCCAGGGCCGTTCCCCCCGCCCAGGCCACGGTCGCCCCGTCGGCCGTCGCGCCCGGCCCCGCTGCCAGGACCGTGACGGCCACCAGGTACCCGCAGACGGCGAGCGGCACGGCCGCCCGGGCCGGCGGAGTCCCGCGGCCGTGCGCGGCGACGCCGAACACCGCCGCGGCCGTCACGGCCGCACTCGCCAGGAGGGAAACCGCGTACGGCCCGTCCCGGGCGCCGAGTACCGCTGCCAGCGGCCAGAGGCCGGACAGGGCCGACACCGCGCACAACACCGTCCACGGCGCACGCCGCATTCCGAGCAGGGGCAGGCACTGCGTGCCCGCCAGCAGAGCGGTCAGCGCGCCGGGCCCGAGTCCCGATCCGGCAGCCCCGGAGGCCGCCGGTGTGGCGAGAGCGGGAAGCAGCGGATTCGTCACCAGGCCCACGGCTGCCACCCCTTGAGCGAGCCGGAACCGGTCCACTCCTCGCTCCTGGCCGCCCGCGCCCGAGGCGCCCGGACCGCTGCCGGGCAGCTCGGCCCGTACACACCATCCGCCGCCCCGCTCGGGACCGGCGGTGAGCCGCCCGCCGGCGGCGCGAGCGCGCTCCCGCATGCCCGCCACGCCCCGGCCGCCGCCCAGTTCGGACGAGCCGTCGGCCTCGCGGGCGGACGCGGCGTTGCGGACCACGAGCTCCACGGTGTCGCCCACGACGGTGCAGCGGACCTGTACGTGCGCGCCCGGAGCGTGCCGCAGCGCATTGGTCAGCGCCTCCCGCACAATGCCGTGCACCGCCTCGCCCCGCGTGCCCGGCAGATCGGACGGCAGGTCGAGGAGGATCGGCTGTCCGAGCCGCCGCAGACCGGTCGCGAGCTCCTCGATCTGCCGGACGACGCTCCCGGACTCCTCGACGGGCCCGCCCAGCCCGGAACGGGCCTTCACCAGCGTGCCCAGCACCTCGTAGCCGGTACGGGTGACGAAATCCAGCGCCTGCCGGGTCATCGCGGGCCTGCCGTCCCCCAGCCTGAGGGCGGCCTCGGCCGTGACGACGACCGCGGTCAGGTGATGGGCGCTGACATCGTGCAGCTCCCTCGCCAGCCGGCCGCGTTCCACCGCGGGCAGCCGCCGCCTCTCCTCCTCGGCGCGGGCCAGCCGGCGTGCGGCGGCCGCCCGGTCACGGGACCGGCGCCGGGCCGGCATGCCGGTGCCGAGGGCGAGCGCGTACGTGACGACGGTGAGCAGGACGTCCAGGCCCTGGGCGCGGCCGATCCCGTGCAGGGACATGCCCCACAGCGTCTGCCAGCCCACCAGCGCGGCGGCGACGAGCACCGTGGTCCGGACGTCGCAGCGCGCGGCCACGGCGTGGAGGGCCAGGCCGACACCGGCGGTTCCCAGGACGGCGAAGCCGCCGGGGGGAACGCCGGTGGAGCCGAGCGCGCAGGCCGACACGACCACCAGGAGGGCGAGGACCGGCCGTTGGCCCCGCCACGCCAGCGCCGCACCGGCCGGTGCGATCACCAGGGCGGCGATGAGCAGCGCCGGGCCCGGGACCCGTTCCGCACGCAGCAGCGCGGTTCCGGGCCAGGCGAGCACCTGAGCGCACATCAGGACGATCGGCAACGTCCGATCCGGGAAGTTCTTCATGACATGGCGAGACTATGGGCCACTGACCAGGGTTTACGTCCCCCCTCGGGACGAAGACGCCGTGTATCCCGGGATAGACGCCCTGTCGTCCTCGCCGTCCGGGGCTGCAGGCGGCTCGGGGCCGGGCGAGGGGGCCGGCCGGCCGGCGGCCCGGACCTCCGGCGGGCCCGGGCCTCCGGCGTTGCGACTTATGATCATGAACGCTTCGGAGCCGACGGCGGCGGCACCCGCTGACGGCCGCGCCTGAGGAGAACAGCGCGGCCGGGGCGAACGGCGTGGCTGGGCAGAACGGCGCGGCTCAAGGAGTGGTTCACCAAGGGGTGGTGCACGAAGGGTGGCTCATGGAAGCGCTGGAGAAACTGTTACCGGTCCTCCTGGCCTTCGGATGCGGGATCGTCCTCGCCCGCCGGAAGGTGGTGCCGGCCGAGAGCTCCAAGGCCTTCGCGGACTACGCCTTCCTCTTCGCCGTGCCCTGCTACCTGTTCGGGAACATCTCCACCAGCGACCTCTCCCGGCTCTTCGACTGGCGCGCGCTCACCGGCTACGCCGCCGCGGCGGCCCTCGCCGTCGTCCTGATCGGTGTGTTCGCCCGGATGCTGGGGGTGCGCGGGCCGCGCGAGATGGCGCTGCGCATCATGGCGGGCGTCCAGGTCAACACGGCCATCTTCGCGGTGCCCGTGTTCATCATGATGTTCGGGAACGCCGCCCCGGTCTTCCCGGTGCTCCTCTTCCAGGTCTGCGTGCTGTCCCTGGTCATCGTCTCGATCATGGAACTGGGCCGCCCGGGCGGCTCCGGCAGCCGGGCTCGCAAGCTCCGCACCGCGGTCGTCGCCTCGCTGCTGACCCCCGTGGTGGTCGCCTGCAACGCCGGAATCGTGGTCAATCTGCTGTCCCTGCACCTGCCGCGGACGGTGCTGGACAGCTTGGCCTTCGTCGGCGACAGCGCCTCGCCGGTGGCCCTGTTCGCCCTCGGTCTGCACCTGGGCGGCGCGGGCCTGACGGTACGGGGGACCACGCGCGAGGAGATGTGGCTCATCGCCTTCAAGTGCGTGGCCTTCCCACTGCTGGCCTACGCGGTCTGCCGCTTCGGCTTCGGGGTGGGCGGTGCCTGGCTGCACTACCTCGTGGTGATCGCCGCAATGCCCGCACCGCAGAACCTTTTCGTCTTCGCCCAGCGCTACGAGGTGAGCGTGGACCTGTCCGCCGCCCTCGTCGTCAAGAGCTCGGCCGTCGCCCTGGCGCTGCTCCCGCTGTGGATGCAGTGGGCCGCGCCCGCGGGCTGAGCGCGTACGGCCGACGGGGCCTGCGGTCGGCCGAAGGGGTCCTGCTCCCGGCTCAGGAGGGACCCGTCCCCCGGGTACGTCTCACGTCCGTGCTCCGAGCCCACGGGGCACCAGGGCCGTGCCGCGGAGGCGGCGGCCGGCCCGTACTGCCGGCCGCCCGCCGCCTCGTTGCTGCTCAGCCGTTGTAGACGGCCCAGCGCTTCACCTTTCCGTGGCCGGAGCAGTCGCCGCCGAACTTCCAGTAGCCGACGCCGACCAGCGGACCCCGGATCGACGTTCCGTCCGTGCACAGCGTGTACGCGCCCGAACGTCCGGACGAGACACGGCAGTTGGCCTTCCAGCGCTTGCCGCTGTTGACGAAGTCCCTGCAGTACGACACCCGGGCGGGCGCGAAGGAACCGGCATCGGTGCGGTGCACGGCCGGCTTCCCGGGCTCGGCGTCGGCGTGCGCGGCCGCCCGGGAGGTCTTCGCGTGGACACCCTCCGGGACCGCGGGTCCGGCCAGCGCGGGAGCGGCGGCGCCACCCGCCAGGGCGGCCGCCACGGCCACCAGGGCGAAGGCCTTCTTGGCACGGGTCATGGCAACTCCTCTTGGTATACGGCCATGGGGAGGGCGCACGACCGGACGCGCCGTGTCTTCACCCCCGTCGGCCGGGAACGGCTTCCCGGCCTGTCACCACGGTGCCGGTTCCGGCCGTCCGCCCGTATCGCCCTGGGGTCGGACACCCCGTCGGCCGCCTCCGCCGGATGGGGGAGGCACGACCGGCCGCACCCACGCTGCGTGTTGCGTGATCCGCGTCCGCCCCGGCAGAGCCGGCCGCTCATCCCCCGCGCCTGGTCCAGAATCGACGGATGGACGTCCCCGAGCTGCCGGCATGCCGACGGGCGGGGCTGACGAGCGGATCTGTTCGTCCGCCCCGCCCCCCGGCCGGGCCGAGGACGCCGGAAGGACGACGGGCCGTACAGGAGAGGAGGGGACCGCGTCAGGTCTCGTCCTCCATGCGGATGGCGTCGCGGAGGTCCTGAGCTGACTGCCCCGACCTGCCCTCCTGGGCGTCGAGCAACGCGGTGGCGATGGCATCCAGCTTGCGCTGAATCGCGTGTTCGGCCCGCCGTTCGGAATTCTTCAGCAGCGCCAGCAGCAACAGGGTGACCGCCGTCATCGCGTCGCCGAGCAGCAGCAGCCACTTCAGCGGCACATGCACCAGGTGAGCGCCGACGACGGCCGCCACCAGGGCCAGACACAGTCCGAAGAAGACCGGTGAGCTGGTGAAGTTCGAGGCCTTCTCGGCGAGGCGCGCGAACCGCCCCTGTGTACTGCCGCCGCGATGAGCGGGATGTTGCAGCGTCATGCGGTCTCCTCACCTTGTCCAGGGGTGTTCGCCCGGGCCCGGTCACCTGGTCCCGGGGGGGGTCTGCCCGGGACCGGTCACCTCGCCCCGGGGGGTATCTGCCCGGAGCCGGTCGCCTCGCCCCGGGGTGTCTGCTCGGGTCCGGCTGCTCTCCGGGCCCGGCAGCTTCAGTGACAGTGAAGCGTCACCCGACAACAGCGCGTCACAGCCGGCGAGCGGCGCCCGTGGGCAGCGGCCACGGCTACGGTGATGCGGCGGCCGCGACATGGCACGGCGGACGAAGAGGCGTGGCGACGGCGCCACCAGCGGCGCGGAACCCGTCCGCGGTTGTTGTCGGCACAGCAGTCCTCCGTCCTGGAGCCGGGGTGCGGGCGATGACTGATGAGGATGACGGGCATCCACCCGTGCGACTGCCCGGCGAGCGAAGGGGAAAACTGGCGGACACCCTGTGGTGACGGACGGGAATCCCCTGGTCACGCAAGGCCGCGTGAAGCCGCGTGCGGGGATCCCCGCGGTTCACTCCGGGAGCAGCCCCGCAGCCGTGACCCGGTGCAGGTGGATCAGTACGTCGTGGCTGGGCAGCAGCGGAATGTCGAACTTCGACAGCTCGGGGTAGACGGTGCCGATGCTCAGGGTCGGGCGGGCGGTGGCGAGCCAGTTCCGGGCCGCCGGAGCGGCGGTCCGCTGGTCCAGCAGGTAGTCACGGTGGCGCACCCGGTCCAGGGTGTGTTCGTTGCTGCCCGGGGCGGCGGGGCCCACGGTGAACCGCCGGTACGTCCCGTCGCCGCCGTCCGCGGTATTCGCGGTTGTTCCAGAGGCGGTAGGACTCCTGGAACTCCTCCCGCATGATCTGTCGCGGATCGCCCTCGCCGCGCAGCACATAGGCGTCGAGCCGCTGCCTGGTGCTCCAGGGGGCCTCCAGGGCGAACGTCCGGAAGCCCTTCTCCCGGACCAGGTAGCGGAAGACGCGGTACTTCATGGTGAAGACCGATCATCCGGCCGAGCGGCCGCAGATCGTGCACGGACCCGGATGGCCCGGTGGAGCGGAGCGGGACGGCGGCCCGGTCCAGTGCGCTTGACGTGCTCCCTGGCCTGAAGTCCAGGGATTCCGGTCTGGGTCGGTTGACCCTTCCGGGGGCTTCCTGCTTCACCGCGCTGTGCGGGCAGGTGTGCCCGTCTTACCGGCGCTCCACAGGCGTTTGGCGTCTCCACCCGCCCGGCGGCGACGATACGGCGTCCC
>NZ_JBYITE010000055.1:0-45425 GCF_057709105.1 Streptomyces sp. bgisy100 | reverse complement strand
CGGTGTGTGCGTCCGCGAACGGCACCGCCCGCACCCCGGTACCGCAGCCCCGGGGCGCCCCGCCCGCACCCGGCCGCCCCCGGTGCCGCCCCAGGACACGGCCGGGTGGCTTCATGTGCCCGGACGGGGACCCTCTGTCGCCATTTCCCAGCGCCGCCGCCGCCCGGAGTGGCAGTCTGCTGAAACAAACAGCGGTACAAGTCGGAGGTGCAGCCGCGTGGCGTCCCATGTCAATCCAACGGTCAGACGACGCCGGTTGGGCCAGGAGCTGCGCAGGCTCCGCGAGCTCAAAGGGATGACGGCCGAAGAAGTCGCGGACCGGCTGCTGGTCTCCCAGTCGAAGATCAGCAGGCTGGAGAACGGCCGGCGCAGTATCAGTCAGCGCGACGTCCGCGATCTGTGCGGCGTCTACGAGGTCGAGGACCACCGGATCGTCGACTCGCTGATGCAGATGGCCAAGGACTCCCGCCAGCAGGGCTGGTGGCATGCGTTCGGCGACATCCCGTACAGCGTCTACATCGGGCTGGAGACCGACGCCGCCTCGCTGCGGGTGTACGAGCCGCAGGTGATGCCCGGCCTGCTGCAGACCCGGGCGTACGCGGAGGCGGTGATCACCGGTGCGCTCCCGGAGGCGTCCCAGACGGACATCGAGAAGCGGGTGCAGGTCCGGGTCCGGCGGCAGGAGCGGATCACCTCCGAGGAGAACCCGCTGCGGCTGTGGGCGGTGCTCGACGAGTCGACGGTCCGCCGCATGGTGGGCGGCCGGCAGATCATGCGCGACCAGCTGGACCATCTCATCGAGCTGTCCCAACTGCCGCATGTGACCGTGCAGATCATGCCGTACACCATGGGGGCGCATCCGGGGGTCACCGGGCAGTACACGATCCTCGAGTTCCCGGACGCCGCCGACTCCAGCGTGGTCTACCTCGAGGGCGTGACGAGCGACCTCTACCTGGAGAAGGCGAACGACGTGCAGAGCTACAGCGTGATGTACGAGCATCTGCGCGCGCAGGCGCTGAACGTGGAGCAGACACGGCAGTTCATCACGGATGTCGCCAAGGGCTACACGCGCTGAGCCGGAGCCGCACGGGTTGAGGCAGAACTTATCCACAGGGGAGGCGCCGGTACGGTACACCCCGCAGCGGCACCAGGGAAGCATCCCAGGAATATGCCATCCGGTCGAGTGAACGACCGCTTCTGGCAGGCAGGTTGGCGAGTAGCGTCGATCACGCCATCGAGCAAGGACCGCTGGCGAACCCCACCCCCTGGCACAAACCGGAGCAGAGCAATGGCCATTCAGCAAGGCGCCACGGACATCTGGACCAAGTCCTCGTACTCCGCCGGGAACGGCGCGTGTGTCGAGGTCAAGTCCCCCGCCCCGCGCACGGTCGCCGTGCGGGACTCCAAGGACCCGGAGGGCCCCTCGCTCGCCTTCGCTCCCGAGGCGTGGACCGCGTTCGTGGCGGAGGCCGGCCGAGGCGCCTTCGACCTCGACTGACCGGCCCCGGGCGGCCCCGCCGCCCGTCGCCTCACCTGGAGCCCTCTCGACTGGTCCGCCGTCCCGGCCGAGGGGGCTCAGCCATGCCCGGGAGCCCCGGCGAAGCGGGTTCCGGCACGGCCGCGCGGCCGCGGGGCCCTTGCGCCATGCCCGCCCGGGTCGCGCACTCATGGCGCACGGCCCCTCAGCGCAGCTCGTCCACGTAGCGGTCGGTCCCGGGGACGGTCGGGACGAAGGGGGCGACCAGCTCCACCCGGCCCCGGCCGGAGGCGGCGAGGTCGCCGTCCAGGCCGGCGAAGTGCTCCCCGAAGCACGCCCGCGGGTCCTGCTCCAGGAACCACAGCAGCGTGAGCCGGGTGTCGACGCCCGCCACCTGCGCCACGTACGACATACGGTCCGTCGGCAGCGGAGTGGGGCGGAAGACGGTCACCATGGCCGCCGGGGAGCCCTGCAGGCGCTGCGGGAGATGGCGGCGGCGCAGCCACTCCAGGAGTTCCGCCCGCTGCCGCGGCCCGTCGGTGTCGATCACCTGGAGGAGCAGGCCGGCGTAGGGGTGGTCGAGGGCGTGGAAGTCGCGGGGGCCGGCCGCGCCGTCGCGGTAGACGGTGGCCTCGTGGTCCTGGAACGCGGTGAAGACATGGGTGCGGTCGTGGTGCACCCGCTCGTCCCGGTTGAGCCGCTTGTTGACGGCGACGGTCCAGGCCATGTGGTCGTCGTAGCGGCCGTCGGTGATCCAGTAGACCGAGAGGTAGCAGCCCGCGGTGACCGGCCGGGCCACGGCGGACTCGGCCGGGTAGCGCAGCAGTTGGAGCTCCCGGGTGGCGACCCAGCGGCGGCCCGCGTAGAGCCAGGGCATGGCCATGGCGCCGGCGATGAAGTGGTCGTCCTCGTACCAGCGGTTGTACGCGTACTCACGGCCGGGGTGCGGCTCGACCATGGTGATGAGGGCGTGTCCCGGGTGCACTCCGTACGGGCCGACGGAGGCCAGCTCCCCGTAGTCCGTGCTGCGCGTCTCGTTCGTGCCGCGCGCCCTGTCCGCGCTGGCCGTCTCCTCCATGCTGCGCGTCTCGTCCGCGCTGCGCGTCTCGTCGCTCGTCTTGTCCGTGCCGCGTGTCTCGTCCGTCATGGCAACCGGTTTAGCTGACATCACGTCAGATGAGGAGAGGCATCGCGCCCCGGGGCACAACGGTCCCGCTCCGGGCCCGCCGCCCACCCCGCAGAACCCACGGCCGGGCTCTGGCCTTCACCGGGGCGCCACCGTAACCTGACGAACCGTCAGCAAGATGGAGCCGATGTGCCGGAGGTCGTCATGCTGCGAGGCAGGACCGTGCTCGTGTCCGGAGTCGGCGCGGGGCTGGGGCATCAGGTGGCGTCCGCGGTACTGCGGGAGGGCGGCAACGCCGTGCTGGGCGCCAGAACCCCGGAGAAGCTCGCCGACGCCGCGGCACGCCTCGACCCCGGCGGCGGGCGGACCGCGTGGCGGGCCACCGACATCGCCGACGAGGGCGCGTGCGCGGCGCTGGCGGAACTCGCCGTGGAGCGGTTCGGGCGGATCGACGCGGTGGTCCATGTCGCCGCACTCGACACCTGCTTCGGCGGTCTGGCGGACGCCGACTTCCCCACCTGGGCCGCGGTGCTGGATGTGAACCTGCTGGGCACGCTGCGGATGACCCGGGCCTGCCTGCCCGCGCTGACGGCACGCGGCGGCTCGGTGGTCGTGATCGGCACCCAGTCCTCGGTCGTGGCCCCGTCCCAGGTCCAGCAGGCGGCGTACGCGGCCTCGAAGGGGGCGCTCGTCTCCGCGATGTACTCCCTCGCGCGGGAGCTGGGCCCGCACCGCATCCGCGTCAACACCGTGCAGCCCGGCTGGATGTGGGGCCCGCCGGTGCAGGCCTTCGTCCAGCTGACGGCACAGGCCGAGGGCGTACCCGAGGGCGAGGTCCTCGGCAGGCTGGCGGAGCGGATGGCGCTTCCGGACCTGGCGACGGACGGGGACGTGGCGGAGGCCGTCGTCTTTCTGGCCTCCGACCGCGCCCGGGCGATCACCGGGCAGTCGCTGCTGGTCAACGCCGGTGAGGTGATGCGCTGAGCGGTGGTCCGGGAGGTGCGGGCTGCGGCACGGGGCACCCTGCGGCCCGGTAACGGCTCGATGACACGAGCATGATCACGCTAGGGTGCGGGGTCCTGCTCGGCCACGGGGGCCGAGAGCCTTTCCGTGGAGCCACGTTGAGCAGCCAGCAGCGCCTGAGCGCCGTGACCCGGTCGATACCGAACCCGGTCTCCTCGGCCGCCGCACTCACCCGACCCTCCCGCCCCGGGATGATCGAGGACCCCGTCATCAGCGGACTCCACCGCGGACGCACCGCGCTGGGGCTGCTCGCCACTGCGTGGCTGCTGCTGTCGTACCCGCTGCGCGAGGGCGGCGAGGCCTTCGTGCTGGGCAAGCTGGAGGAGCTGGTGATCGGCTGCGGCGTCCTGCTGGTGGGCGGGATCGTCGGCGTCGGCTTCTTCGTCCTCGCGGCCCGGCCGCCGCTCGGCGGGCGCTACGCCGGCCGGCTGGGCGGCCCGCTGCGCGCCGTGGCCGCGCCGCTGCTGGGGGCGTTCACGGTCTGGCTGATGGCGCGGGCGGTCTCGGGTGACATCATCTCGACGGCCGACATCGGCGCGCACGACTTCTTCATGGGCCTGCTGGGCGGCTTCCTCGGCACGCTCATCAGCGGCATCGTCATCGGCCTGGCGTTCGTGGCGGGGGCCCTGGCCTGTGTGGCCGTGCTCGTCGGAGCCGCGCTCTTCACCCTGATCGCGCTCGTGACGGGGCTGAATTCCTGCTTCCGCACGGCCGAGGTGCACGAGCTGCTGCCGGCGCTGCTCTCCCCGCTGCTGGTCTGGTCGCTCTTCGTCCTCAATCTCGTCGGCGACGCCGATGTCAACGCCCCGCCCGGGGTGCTGTACACCTTCCTGCTCGGCGGGCCGCTGTCGGTGACCGCGCTGTCCGTGTGGGAGGTGCGGCGCCTGCGCGGCCGGTACGGCGTGACGCTGCGGTCGGCGCTGGGGCGTGGGCCCGCTCGGTGAGGGACGCTCCCGGGCCGCCTTCGCGAGCGCCGGAGGGCCGGGACGGGCCGCGCCCGCCGACGTCCCGGCTCCGAACAGCGGCGGGCCCCGGAGGCCGACGACGGGCACCGGAGGCCGGCATCGGGCACCGCGGGCCGCGTCGGGCACCACAGGCCGGCGACGGGCACCGCGGGCCGCGTCGGGCACCGCAGACCGGCGGCGGGCACCGGAGGCCACGTCGGGCACCGCGGACCGGTTGAGGACCATCGGGGCTGCGGCGGTCCGGACGCGGCACACGCCGGAGCGCCGGCCGTCCGGCCGCTCCCTCAGGCCCGGGGGTAGCGGGCGAGCCAGCCCGGCACGGACTCCGCCGGGCTGTGCAGCGCGGGGCCCTGAGTCATCTCCATCGCGAAGTCGTCCGCGAGTTCGAGGATGGTGGGGCGGCCCTCGATCTCGGCCAGCCACCCCGGCGGCAGCGCCGTCTCACCGTGCAGGGTGCCGAGCAGATTCCCGCAGACCGAGCCGGTGGAGTCGGAGTCCCCGCCGTGGTTGACGGAGAGCAGCAGGCCGTGCCGGACGTCCTCGGCGATCAGCGCGCAGTAGACCCCGATGGCGAGGGCCTCGTCGGCGGTCCGGCCCCCGCCGAGGGACTCGACCCGGGAGGCGGTCGGCATGCCCTGGCGCACGGCACCCAGCGCCTGCCGCAGAGCGTCCGTGGTCTCCTCGTGGCCGGGGCGGGCGGCCAGCTGGCGCAGTGCGTGCTGGACGGCGCTGTCGAGGCTGTCCCCGCGGGCGAGTCCGTGCACGACGACGGCGAAGGCACCGGCCGCGAGATAGCCGGTGGGGTGTCCGTGGGTGTGCACGGCGCACTCGATGGCGAGCTGGAAGACGAGTTCCGGTTCCCAGCCGACGAGCAGCCCGAAGGGGGCGGACCGCATCACGGCGCCGCAGCCCTTGGAGTCCGGGTTCCGGGGCTGGTCGAGGGTGCCCATCACGCCGTCGGCCAGGCCGCTCAGGCAGGCCCGGCCGGGCTCCCGGCGGGCGTACAGCCACTCCTCGCGGGCGAGCCAGCCGTCGTCCTCGCGCCGTTCGTCGGGTCCCCAGTCGCTCTGGGTGACCGCCCAGCGCCGGTGGGCCCGGAAGACGTCGGTGGGCGGGTGCCAGGCCCCGGTGTCCCGGCGGACCTGGGCCCGGATGAGCCCGTCGAGGGTGAAGAGGGTCATCTGGGTGTCGTCGGTGACGGCACCGCGCCGCCCGTGCGCGGGGACGTAGTCGGTGATGCCGTTCGGGCCGTGCTCCTTGCGGATCCCCTCGAGCGACTCGAACGCGACCGGGGCACCGAGGGCGTCTCCGATCGCGCCGCCGAGCAGGCAGCCGCGGACGCGGCTGCGGAAGTCCTGCTGCTCGGCACGGCCCCAGACAGCTGTGCCTGCTGCGCTCACTCGCGTCCCTCCCGCTCCCGTTCCGGTTCCGACGCCCCAGGACATCCCGTCGCCGCTCGCGCAGCACTGTAATGGACCGGGAATGGTCGGCTCCGAGTCGAGAACGGAATGTGAGCAGTCGCCCCTGAGGTCGGGTTTGATCGAGTACGCAACGGGGTGGACCGCGCCCGCGGCAGCGCCGGACGGGGCCCGGCCGGGGCAATCCGTGCGGGCCGATCCGTGCGGGGGAGTCCGGCATGCGGGAATCCGGTGCGCGGGAAGCCGACGCGCGGGCTCCGGCGTGCGCGGGCTCCGGCGTGCGGGGGCTCCGGCATGCGGGGCTCCCGGACGCGCCCGGCGCTGGGCCGTGGAGGTCACGGCCCGGCGCCGCCGGGAGGCACACCGGCTCAGTCGTCCGCGGGCCGCACGGTCTTCATGATCTTCTGGATCTGCGCCGGGGACAGGGCGTTCTTGATCCCCTGGTCCGCGTAGAGCACCCAGCCGTGCATGGTCCCGTCCGGGAACTTCTGGGCGATGCTGACCGCGACGGCGGACGGCGGCACGCACTTGCTGGGACGGTTGGTGACCTTGACCTTGGCGGTGGCGGTGTACCCCTCGATGCCGTTGTGCTTCCACGGCTTGGCCTGGCCGACCTCCATCTTCGGCTTGTGCTCGTCGCCGCCATAGGCGATGTAGCCCCAGTTCCCGGCCCAGTTGCGGGCGTTCTCCTGGAGGGTGCCGTCCTTGCCGCCGCCCGTGGTGCCGACCGTGGCGAGCTGTCCCTTCCCCGCCTCCCCGATGCCGTCGGGGTTGGGCTGCGAGGAGCAGCCGCCCTCGCGGTAGTTGCCCGCGCCGGTCATCACGACGATCGGCTTGCCCTTGTCGTCGTTGTAGGACAGGGCGGTGTCGTCGTCGAAAACCTGCCACTTCTCGGCCTTGCCCGGGACGTCGTAGCTGAAGTCGTGCTCCTCCCGGGTCTGCGTCTGCCAGCCCTTCACCATCGGCCCGTCCGCCGTCGGGCCCGCGTTCGGGGCTTCGGGGCCCTCCGTGCGGCCGGCGGCCGGAGCGGAGACCGGCGGGGAGGAACGGATCTTCTTGCGGGCGCCGTTGGGCTTGTCGTCGCCGCCCGAGGCGAGGGCTATCGCGCCGCCGACGGCGCAGAGCACCACCACGGCTCCGGCAGCGATCAGCACCGTCCGGTTGGTGTTGCGGTGCGGCGGCCGAGGCGCGGGCGGCGGAGTCGGCTGCCAGGCGGGCGCCGGACCGAAGCCGGCCTGCTGGGGCGGCTGCTGGTACTGGGGCGGCTGCCCGGGCTGCTGGGGCCCGGGCTGCTGGGGCTGCTGCGGTTGGTGGGGCTGCTGGGGGTGCTGTTGCCAAGACATGACGGCCACCTTATGCAGGCGGCTGTCGCCGCCCTGTCCGTGTGCGGTGACAGGGCGGCGACAGGCCCCTGCCCATATGTGCGGCCAACTGCCCCGGCCCGCCCGGTTCGACCGGGCCGGTCCCGGAGATGGCCCCCCAGGTGGTACCCGGGGGGGCCGGCACCGGAGCGTGGAGCCGATGTCGCCGACGGCCTCCCCACCTTCGGTCGGCCGTCCGTACCGCACCCTCCCGGCGGAGGTCAGATGAGGAGTTCCCCTGCCTGCCAGCCGTGGCCGATCCGGGCGCGAGGCTGGTACCCGTCGGCACCGTTGCCCTTGTACAGCCAGAGATCACCGGCACCGTCACGACCGATCAGATCCGCCTTGCCGTCACCCGAGAAATCCCCGGGAGCCGCCAGCGCGTCGTACACCTGCCAGCCATGGCCGATCTTGGCGCGAGGCCGGTACCCGCCGGCACCGTTGCCCTTGTACAGCCAGAGATCACCGGCACCGTCACGACCGATCAGATCCGCCTTGCCGTCACCCGAGAAATCCCCGGGAGCCGCCAGCGCGTCGTACACCTGCCAGCCATGGCCGATCTTCGTGGGTGTCCCGTAGCGGCCGGACGCACTGCCGGGGTACAGCAACAGGTCACCCGCGCCGTCCCGGCCGATCAGATCGGCTCTGGCGTCACCGGAGAAGTCACCGGGGGCGAGCAGGGTGTTCATCGGCTGCCAGCCCTGGCCCACCTCGACCCGGGTGGAGCCGGAGTACGAACCGGAGGCGGCGTCGGCCGGGTAGCGCCAGAGCTTCCCGTCCGGGTCGACGGCGATCAGGTCCTTGCCGTTGCGGGCGACCATCCGCATGGGGTTCCAGCCCGTACCGACCTTGCACCCTCCGGACACGGTCCCGTCCGCACTGCGCGGGTGCGTGAACAGCGCCCCGTCCGCGTCCCGCCGGACGAGCGGCCCCGGTCCGGACGCCGAGGGTCCGCAGTCGGCCCAGGTGGCCGCGGCGCGGAGCATCCGGTGGTCGGAGACCTTGGGGTCGAGGGGCAGCGCATCGCCCTTGACGCCCTTGACGTAGCGGGAGCTGAGGAAGACGTAGTCGATCTTCCGTTCGCCGAAGGTGGGCTCACCGGACCGGCAACGGCGCGTCGCCGCGGTGCAGGCGGCCGGGTCGAAGTGGTCCTTGTCGGTCTCGTCGGCCTCGACGAAGGTGCCCTGCCCGCCGTCGTTGATGCCCCGGTCGTAGAAGCTGGACAGCGCTGTCGTACGGGGACGGTTGTTGAAGTCGCCGGCGAGCACCACCGGAACACCGGAGTCCTCCCACTGCTTCGCCTGCGCGGCCAAGGCGCGCGCTTCGGCGTTGCGGTACTCCTCCTCTCCCCAGTAGAGGTGGACCGAGCAGGCCCAGTTCGCCCGGCCCTGCAGAGAACTCTTCACGCAGGGGACTTTGATGGGCTCGCTTTCGCCGCCCACCGTGAGGTCGAGCACCTTGGTGTCCGAGAGCGGCCCCTTGACGAGCACGGCCACCCCGTAGTCGCTGCCGCCGCAGATGTTCGCGTCCCCGGACAGCGTCTCGGTGAACAGCCCCTGGAAACCCTTCGGGGCTAGGCGGCCGCGAATGGCGTCGTACTGTGTCCGGCACACCTCCTGGAGGTGGATCTGGTCGGCCTTCCAGCCGGAGCCGGACGCCTCCGCGACGACGGTGTCGATCCGTCGCTGATTGTCGTACCCGGCACCGCACTTGTTGCCGCAGATGTTGTAGCTGACGAACCGCAGCGGCGGTGCGCTGCCGGACGGCACGCTGTCCGCCAGGGCGGACGGCGCCAGGGCCGCGGTTCCGGCGAACGCCAGAGCCGCCGTGCTCAGGGCGGCCCAGAGGGTCCTGATGTGTCGCACAAGAATCTCCCGGTGAGGGGTCGGAGAGGTCGATCGGGCTCCCGCGCCTACCAGTGGGTGCCGATCTGGACGCGGCTGCCGCCCTTGAAGTCCGGCCCGGAGTAACGGAACAGCTTGCCCGTGGACTTCTCCACCGCGAGCAGGTCCGGGACCTTGTCCCCGGTGATGTCACCGACACCCGTGAGGTTGATCATCGAACCCCACTTGGTACCGATCTTCACCTTCGTGGCACCGCTGAAGTCCGGGCCCGAGTAGCGGTACAGGTTGCCGGTGGACTTCTCCACCGCGACGATGTCCGCCTTCCCGTCACCGGTCAGATCGCCGGCTCCCACGACGGAGGACATCGCGTTCCAGCCCGTGCCGATCTGGACGCGGCTGCCGCCCTTGAAGTCGGGACCGGAGTAACGGAACAGCTTGCCGGTGGACTTCTCCACCGCGACGATGTCCGCCTTCCCGTCACCGGTCAGGTCACCGACCGCCGCGATATTGGTCATGGAGTCCCACTTGGTGCCGATCCTGACCTTGGTGCGGCCGTTGTAGTGGGGTCCGGAGTAGCGGTACAGGTCACCGGATTGCTTGTCGAGGGCGATGATGTCCGCCACGCCGTCACCGGTCAGATCCCCGGTGCCCACGATGTCGCTCATGGCGTTCCAGCCGTAGCCGAGTTTCACCCGGGCACCGGAGCCTCCGTAGCCGGGCCCGGCGTAGCGGTACAGATCCCCGGTCGAGACCTCGACGGCGAGCATGTCGGGCTTCCCGTCTCCGGTGAGGTCGCCGACCGGGGTGAGGTTCGCCATCTCGGACTGTGGCGTGGGCGGTTCGGCCGGATACGGATCGGCGTGATCGTTCCCGAGGCCGGCGCGGGGGCCGCAGTCGGGCCAGGCACCCTCCCCCTGGGTGGCCAGGACCTTCTCACCGATGCGTATCTGCTGTTCCTTGCTGGCATTGTGCGGGTAGGACGCGTATCGCTTGCCGCCGAAGGCATCCCAGGTGGACTTCGCGAACTGGAGCCCGCCGTAGTAGCGGTTTCCGGTGTTGATGCTCCAGTTGCCGCCGGATTCGCACTGCGCCACCTTGTCCCAGGTGCTGACGGAGGCCGCCTGCGCTGCGGGGGCGGTGAGCAGGGAGAGAGTGAGTGCGGCGAGGGGAGCGCTGAGCAGCGCCGTCAGGACCGGCTTGGTGCGCCGGTGCTGCGGATGGTGAACGGGTCTGGGCATGCGGGTTCTTCCTCCGGTCGTGCGGTGACGGACTTCGAGGGGCACTCGTGGTGAGGCCGCCGCGGACGGCCTCACCACGAGTACGGGGACGTCAGTTCCTGGCCGGGGTCACCAGTGGGTGCCGATCTGGACGCGGCTGCCGCCCTTGAAGTCGGGGCCGGAGTAGCGGAACAGCTTGCCGGTGGCCTGCTCGACCGCGAGCAGGTCCGGGACCTTGTCCCCGGTGATGTCACCGACACCCGTGATGTTGATCATCGAACCCCACTTGGTGCCGATCTGGACGCGGGATCCGCCGTTGTACTTCGGGCCGGAGTAGCGGTACAGATTCCCGTTCTCCGCGTCGACCGCGACGATGTCGGCCACACCGTCACCCGTCAGATCGCCGACGCCCACGATGGTCGACATCGCGTTCCAGCCGTTGCCGATCTTGACCCGGGAACCACCGCTGTAGTTCGGGCCGGAGTAGCGGTACAGGTTGCCGGTGGACTTCTCCACCGCGATGATGTCCGGCTTCCCGTCACCGGTCAGATCGCCGACCGCCGCGATGTCGGTCATCGAGTCCCACTTGGTGCCGATCTTGACGCGGGATCCGCCGTTGTAGTTCGGGCCGGAGTAGCGGTACAGATTCCCGTTCTCCGCGTCGACCGCGATGATGTCGGCCACGCCGTCACCCGTCAGATCGCCGACACCCACGATGTTGCTGATGGAATTCCAGCCGTTGCCGATCTTCACTCGTGCTCTGGAGCCGACGTAATCGGGGCCGGCGTAGCGGTACAGGTCACCGGTCGCGGTCTCCACCGCGATGACGTCGTTCTTTCCGTCACCCGTGAGGTCCCCGACCGCGGTGACATTGGTCATGCCCTTGTCCGGATCGGGCACCGGGGCATCGGTGACCTTGTTGTAGCGGTAGGGCTTGAACCCGTTGCTGTTGATGTAGTTGCGGCTGTACGTGGACTTCCGGGCGTTGGTGCCGGTGCGGGCCTCTTCCATGATGTTCGCCGTCGTGTGGCTGGAGTCGGTCCAGCTCGCGAAGATCACCACATGCCGGTCGATGTTGTTGAGGATGTCGCCCGGCTTCAGGTCGTCGAGGCTGCCGAGGCGCGTGGAGTAGTTGGGCAGCGTCCAGGTGGTGGCGCTCGTGGGCAGATGCCAGGCCATGGACACCATGCCGGAGCAGTCCGTGCGGTAGGTACGCCCCTGGGGATCGCGGTAGTAGCGCGACTGGCTGTAGGGAACGCCCTCGTCGACCCAGTACTGCGCCCGCTGGATCATCTCGGTCCGGGATATGGCGCCGCCCACGCTGGAGACGCTCGGCGCGGCGACCGACGCCTTCGGTGCCCGGGAGACGGGCTCCGCCTGGGAGGGCGCGGTCACCCCGAGGACGACGGCGGCGAGGGAGGCCGCGACAACCGCGGTCCGGACGGCGGGGCGTGCGGGTCTTTGGGACATGCGGAATCTCCTGTGATCGGTGGTGCAGGGATGAGAAAGCCGGGCCGGTCCGGTGATCCGGAACCGGCTGCGGCACCACGAGCTCCTTTCGCTCGTGGGCGGGAGGCGGTCCTGGGCAACCGCCGGGCGCATCGGAACCGATGCCGGTCCCGACGGACGCCGGCGTCCCGGGGCTCCGTCTGCAGTGGTCGAGAGGTTCTCCGGGGACGGCGCGAGCAGGTACCGGCGGCGTGAGGTCCGCTCGGGCAGCGCTGCATCCGCCGTCCTCCGGACGGTGGTGAAACGTTTGGTCTGTGCTACGAGGCCGGTTCGCGCGTCCGGCGCGGGGCCAACCGGTGCCCGGGGCGCCCCTGGCGGGTGTTCCCCACGCCGGCCGGGTGCCGCCGGGCCTGACGAACTGCGGCCCGTGCGCCCCACCAGCAGATCAGGACCGTCAGGACCGCAAGTCCTCCTGCTGCGACGGCGAGAACGCCACCCGACAGTCCCACGCCGTCGCCGGCCGCTTCCCGGGGAGCAGCCAGCCAGCCGGCTGCGACCGCCCCCATGACGAACGCCGCCGACAACGGCGCGGCCAGGGCCCAGGCCGCCGACGCGTACGCAGCGGACCGCCTGCCGGCGAGCGCGCCGGGCTGCCCGCTCCTGCGACCGAAGTCGAGGAATGCGGAGAGACCGGCGAGGGCGAGGGCCAGGGCGAGGGTCAGCATGCCCGGCAGGCCGAGGAGGACGATCCACTTCCCGCGGGTGCCGGCGTCCCTCACGCCTCCGAGCCATTCGGCGCCCGGCGCGCCGACGCCCGCGGAGGCGACCGGCAGTTCGTCCCTCAGCGTCTGTTCGATCCTCGTCCGGGGCAGGGCGCCACCGTCGGAGGCGACGAGCACCAGCCTCACCGGGCGGACCGCCGAGCGGCCGGGAAGCGGCGCCCCCTGCCGCACCTCGAAGCGGTCCACCACGGGGCTCACCCAACGGAGCGCTTCCACCAGACGCGGGTCGGCCATGCGTGAGGAGACGAGCGTGGGCCGTTCCGGACAGCGGAGTTGGAGGGTCCGCAGGAGCGGACAGGCGCCCTGAATCCGGGCGGGCGTGCGGGATCCCGGATCGCCCGTCGGGTACACGGCGAGCGTCCCGACGCCTGCCGGGAGGCCGTGGAGCGCCGTGCTCACCCGCTCCCGGGGCAGGTGATCGGAGAGTTTCAGGAGCAGTACACGGTCACCGACGCGGCCGGCCGTGATCTGGGCGGCCCGTGCGTGCTCCCCCACCCGTGTGCCCTCGAGGTGCAGATGGCCGACGAGTGCGAGAGCGACGGCGACCCCGGCGGCCAGGCGCACCGTCACTCCCCGGTGTGCGGTGAGGTACCGGCCGGCGAGCAGGGCGCCCTCGTCACCGGTGCGGCTCGCCCGCCGGGCGAGCCGCCGGCCGAGCGCCGCGGCACCGACCGCGACCGCGCAGGGCAGGGTCGCCAGCACGGCCACGACCCCAGCGGTGTAGAGCGTCTCCCGGAGGGCGCCGGGGCCCGCGGGGTCCAGCTGCGCCGGTCCCCAGACGGTCGCGAAGAGCAGCAGAGGGCAGGCGAACGCCGCCCGCTCCGTCACCCGGTACCGGTGCAGGGCACGTCGCGTCGGTCCCGGTGTCCGCTGCCTTGCCGGACGGAGGAACGCGACGAGAAGCAGCGCCATCACCACCGCCCCGCCGCATCCGGCGAGAGCCGACGCCGGCCACCCGTTCCGCAGGTCCGCTGACGACAGCCAGTAGTCGACCCAGGGAAGCCGCACGTCGCCGACGGCCATCACGAACAGCGTGGGGAGGGTACCGACCACGGCGCCGGCCGCCACGGGCACCGCGGCCTCCGCGAGGGTGAACAGAGCCCGCTGGGCTCTGCCGACACCCAGCACGCCGAGCAGTGCCCTGCGCCGGTCCCGGCCCGGGGAGCCCAGCCGGACCGCGACGAGCGCCAGCACCGCGCCCGGCACGAGGAGCAGCAGGAGGACCGGGAGGAACGTCGCACGGTCGGGGATGAAGCGGATGTCACCGGTGGGCATACCGCGGTCGCCGAAGCCGACGACCGGATGCGAACGCCGGGTGTCCAGCTGTCGGTCCGTGGGATTGACATAGGCGAACCGCTCGCCGGGATGGGCCAGGCCCTCGTCACGGATCGTCCCCGCCGTCCGGCCGTACCGCTCCGGCGCCCCTTCGGACCGCAAGGCCCGGGCCAGCGCCGGGGACAGCACGGCTTCCCCGGGAGCGGGCCAGCGGTCGACACCCGGTGGCGGCTCCGGACGCGGGGACAGCGGACGCAGGTGGACCAGAGCGAACTGCCGTCCTTCGGCCTTCTCGAAGTCGAGCATCGCCGTTGCCGTCACCGGGCGCGAGGGAAAGTCGTCACGGAACCGCAGTGCGCGGTTCTGTGTCCGGTGCTCGATCCCGTCGTACACGGCGTACGTCGCCGCCACCGCCGACAGGCCGAGGCTCAGGACCGCGGTGGCCAGCAGCAGAGCGACGAACCGAACTCGGCCGGGGCCCGCGCCCTTGGCCGACGCCCGGCCCATCCGCAGCAGCCGCCACAGCGGCGAGGTCCGCTTCATGGGCCCGTCACCGCCCGGGCCCTCGTCCGGAGGGCCACGCCGTCCGGCAGGGCACGGCCGGCCCGTGCGTCATGCGGCCCTGTGCCGTTCAACGGGGTCCGGTCCTCCCCCGCTTCGTCCTTGTTGCGGCCCACTGGGTCCCTCTCCGCTTCCGCCGTCCCGCAGAGCCGGGCGGGAAGGCCGGTCGTCGAACCGCCCCTCCCGCCCTGCCTCACTCAGGTACTGCCTCACTCAGGCACTGCATCCGGGCGGCAGGCGCCGCCCGCCGCCCGGAGTGCCGTCAACCGGCGATTTCCCAGTCGCTGCAGGGGTCCCAACCCGTCTGCGAGTTGCACGTCCGCAGGTCGGTCACCTTGCCGCCGATGCCGCTGTACGTGGTGTTGCCCTTGATCCCCGACTTGTTCCACAGGGTGTAGAAGTTCTCGCTGTCCGTCGTGCGGTAGTAATTCGCATAGGCCTTCGTTCCCCTGGTGTGAATCTTCACCGCGACCTGGGTGTCGTTCTTCTGGCTCCAGGAACCGGCCTTGCCTTCGGGGGAATAGCTCTCGAAGGCAGCCGACGCCGGCGACGCCCCCAGAAGCGCCGCACCCGCAATGACGAGTCCCACAACCGTCTTCTTCATCATGGTGTGAATTCCTTCCGAGGAAGACCGGCGCGATGGGCGGGCCTTCCCGATTCCAAAACCGCCCCTGTCGGCGGATGTTCACCAGAATCATGGAAAGCCACCACAGCGTCGTTAGCATCGGGTGAACAGAACCGTTGACAATGAGCGCACACAAGAGCGGCTACGGCGCGTCGATATGACACAGCCCCCTCCGGATACCCGGGCCGCCATTCGCGACACCCGCCCGGCCGCGACCACGAGAACTGAAGTGCAGCATTCCGGAAGTGCGGGTGCCAGTACCGGCCTTGGATTCCCCGGTGCGCGAACTGCAGCAGAATGGGGCGCGGCTCGGTTGCCTGCACGCGAACGGGGAGAGAATTGTTGAACGAGACAGTGTTCCGGAGTGACACCGTGCCCGTGGCGGACCGGTTCGACTACTGGCAGGAACGCCTCGGGCAAACCCATGCGCCCATGCATCTCAGCAGCGAGCACGCCCATGACTACCGGGCTGTCCAGCGGATACTGGATCTGGGCACGGTGTCCGTGTGGCCGGCTGCCTACCATCCCCTCGTCTTCCGCCGCACGGCGAAACAGATCCGCCAGTCCGACCCGGAGGTCTTCCACCTCTCACTGTTGCTCAACGGATGCGGGGTGGCGGCCTGGAAAAAGCGGAATACCCAGTACCGACCCTACGACTTCCACTGCAACGACTCATCCGTGCCGTATGAGATCCACGCGCACGGGGAGGTGATCAGGACCATCGGACTCGAAATCCCCAAGGCGGTTCTGCCCTTGCCCCGCGGTGCCGCCGACCGCGTGGTCGGCAGCCGGCTGCCCGGCCGGACCGGAATGGGGGTCCTGCTGGCACAGTTCCTCACCCAGCTGGCGGACGACACCAGCAGCTACCTGCCGAGCGACGGCCCCCGCCTGGGAACTGTCGTGACAGACCTGGTCGCCATGCTCTTCGCGCACACGCTGGAGACAGCGGACGACCTGCCTCCCGAAACCCACCAGCGGATTCTCCTGCTGCGCGTCCAGGAATTCATCCGGCAGAACCTGCACGACTCTCAGCTCACCCCGGCCGCAATCGCCGCCGCGCACCACATTTCCGTCCGGTACCTTCACCGCCTCTTCCACAGCGAAGGCACCACAGTCGCTGCCCGAATACGCCACCTGCGCCTGGAAGCAGCCCTCCACGACCTCACCGACCCCGCGCTGCGCAGCACGCCGATCCACGCGATAGCCCGCCGCTGGGGCTATTCCCGGGCATCCGAATTCAGCCGCGCCTTCCGCGCCGCATACGGCCTTCCGCCCAAGGACTACCGGCAACAGCACCCGGGCTGAGCGCCCGGGTGGGTCGCGGCCGGGAGGACTACGGGTCGTGCGTCTCCGTGCGGACTCGCCCGAGACAGGGCCTAGTCCCCCACCACCGGCAGCAGTTCGGGGAGGTGTCCGTCGGAGGCGAGGGCCGACTCCTGGCGTTCGGCCGGGACCTCGCCGTAAGTGGTGGTCCGCTGCCGGGCGGGGCGTCCGGCGGCCTCGGCGATCGCCACCAGGTCCCGGATCGAGCGGTACGAGCCGTAACTCGATCCCGCCATCCGGGAGATGGTCTCCTCCATCAGCGTGCCGCCCAGGTCGTTGGCGCCCGACCGCAGCATCTCCGCCGCGCCCTCGGTGCCCAGCTTCACCCAGCTGGTCTGGATGTTGGGGATGTGCGGGTGCAGCAGCAGCCGGGCCATCGCGATGACCGCGCGGTTGTCCCGGTCGGTGGGGCCGGGCCGGGCGATACCGGCCAGGTAGACGGGCGCGTTGGTGTGGATGAACGGCAGCGTCACGAACTCGGTGAAGCCCTGGTGTCCCCCGGCGAGCGCCGCCTGCTGGATCTCGGCGAGCAGCCGGAAGTGGCCGAGCCAGTGCCGCGGCTGGTCCACATGGCCGTACATCATGGTGGAGGAGGAGCGGATGCCGAGCGCGTGCGCCGCCTTGATGACCTCGACCCAGGTGGCGGTGGGCAGTTTGCCCTTGGTCAGGATCCAGCGGACCTCGTCGTCCAGGATCTCGGCGGCGGTGCCGGGGATGCTGTCCAGGCCGGCTTCCTTGGCCGCCTCCAGCCACGCGGGGATGGACATGCCCGTGCGGGTGGCCCCGTTGACGACCTCCATCGGGGAGAAGGCGTGCACATGCATGCCGGGGACACGCTCCTTCACCGCCCGCGCGATGTCGAAGTACGCGGTGCCCGGCAGATCGGGGTGGATGCCGCCCTGCATGCAGACCTCGGTCGCGCCCACGTCCCACGCCTGCCCGGCCCGGTCGGCGACCTGGGACAGCGACAGGGTGTAGGCGTCGGCGTCGGTGCGGCGCTGGGCGAAGGCGCAGAACCGGCAGCCGGTGTAACAGACGTTGGTGAAGTTGATGTTGCGGGTGACGATGTAGGTGACGTCGTCGCCGACGGTCGAGCGGCGCAGGTCGTCGGCGATCCGGCAGAGGGCGTCCAGCGCGGGGCCGTCGGCGTGCAGCAGCGCCAGGGCCTCGGCGTCGGTGAGCTTCGTGGGGTCGTCGGCCGCGGTGGCGAGCGCGGCGCGGACGTCGCCGTCCAGCCGGGACGGCGCCATGCCGGGGGCCGCGGCCTCGCGCAGCACCTCCCAGTCGCCGTAGACCTCGTCGAAGTCCTCCCGCCGGTCGGCGGTGCGGCCGTCGGTGTCGATGGTGCGGTGCAGTTCGGTGCGGCCGGAGGCGGCGAAGCCCTCGTCGGGCTCCTGCCAGGGCAGCCCGACGGGCAGGGCGTCCTCCTTGGCCAGCCCGGTCTCCGGGTCGGCCAGCGCGCGGACGTGCGGCAGCAGCCGCGGGTCCAGCCAGGGCTCACCCTTCAGGACGTACTCGGGGTACACGGACAGGCGCTCCCGCAGCCGGAAGCCGGCGGCGGCGGAGCGCTCGGTGAGTTCATCGATCTGCGGCCAGGGGCGTTCGGGGTTGACGTGGTCCGGGGTGAGCGGCGAGACGCCGCCCCAGTCGTCGATCCCGGCGCCGATGAGCATCGCGTACTCCGCGTCGACCAGGTTCGGCGGTGCCTGGATGCAGCCGGAGGGGCCGAGGATGTGGCGGGCGACGGCGACGGTGGCGGCCAGTTCCTCCAGCTCGGCGTCCGGCATACCGCGCATGGCCGTGTCCGGCTTGGCGCGGAAGTTCTGCACGATGACTTCCTGGAGACCGTGGTAGGCGCGGGAGACGCGGCGCAGCGCGAACAGCGACTCGGCCCGCTCCTCGTGCGTCTCACCGATCCCGATCAGCAGTCCGCTGGTGAACGGGACGTTGGAGCGTCCCGCGTCCTCCAGGACCCGCAGCCGGACGGCCGGCTCCTTGTCCGGGGAGCCGTGGTGCGGGCCTCCGGGTTCGCTCCACAGCCGCTCGGCCGTGGTCTCCAGCATCATGCCCATCGAGGGCGCCACCGGCTTGAGCCGCTGGAAGTCCGTCCAGGACATGACGCCCGGGTTGAGGTGCGGCAGCAGCCCGGTCTCCTCCAGGACGCGGATCGCCATGGCCCGCACATAGGCGATCGTGTCGTCGTAGCCCTCGGCCTCCAGCCACTCGCGCGCCTCGGGCCAGCGGTCCTCGGGGCGGTCCCCGAGCGTGAAGAGGGCCTCC
The DNA here is from genome assembly GCF_057709105.1 of Streptomyces sp. bgisy100. Taxonomy (NCBI): domain Bacteria; kingdom Bacillati; phylum Actinomycetota; class Actinomycetes; order Kitasatosporales; family Streptomycetaceae; genus Streptomyces; species Streptomyces sp. bgisy100. The sequence goes on along the minus strand of NZ_JBYITE010000055.1, from coordinate 26,699 downwards.
TTGCAGCCCATTTCGGCGCCGCGCCGGGCGATGTCCAGCACCTCGTCGGGAGACATGAACATCCCGTGGCCCGCCCGGCGGAGCTTGCCGGGCACGGTGGCGAACGTGCAGTAGTGGCAGCGGTCGCGACAGAGCCGGGTGAGCGGGATGAAGACACTGCGGGAGTAGGTGATCACTCCGGGGCGGCCGGCGGCCTCCAGTCCGGCGTCGCGCACCCGGGCGGCGGAGGCCATCAGGTCCTCCAGATCGGTCCCCCGGGCCCGGAGCAGGACGGCGGCCTCGGCCGTGTCCAGGGCCACGCCGTCGCGGGCCCGGCGCAACGCCCGGCGCATGGCGTTCGCGGTCGGTCCGGGCTGGTCGGTCCCCTGCGCGCTGGTCGTCATCCCCCGAGCATACGAGCGCTCACCAGCAGCGAAAGGCCCCGCGGGGGCCGGGGATGTGTGCGGCTGATCACGGCGCGGCGGCCCGGCCGCCGGGACGGGCCGGAGTGCGGGGCCGGCTCCGCGCGGGCCTGCCTCGGAGGTACCGGCCCGGCCGGCCTCAGAGGTACTGCGCGTAGGCGTCGAGGGTCCGCAGGACCTCCGCCTCGTCCGCGGGCGGCAGTTGCAGCACGACCTCCTCGATGCCCAGCTCGGCGTAGTGGGCGAGCTTCCCCGGGGAGGGGAGGACGGCGTACGGCACCACCTCCGGGCCGTCCCCGGGCCGCCCCGCCTCCTGCCAGACCCGGCGCAGCTCCGGCAGCGCCTCGGCCAGTCCCCGGCCGCCGACCGGCAGCCAGCCGTCCGCGTACTCCGCGATGTGTGCGAGCAGCGTGGGCCCGGCACGGCCGCCGAGCAGCGTGCGGGGTCCGGTGAGCGGCGGTGCGCCCGCCCGCTCCCGGGGCGCGTGCACCGGCTTGGGGTGCGCCTGGCTGGCGCTCACCGACCCGAACTCCCCGTCGTACGCCGTCGGCTCCGCCGCCCACAGGGCCCGCATCAGCGCCATCCGGTCCCGGACGATCGCGCGCCGGCTCCGCCAGTCCACCCCGTGGTCGGCGGCCTCCTCCGCGTTCCACCCGAAGCCGACGCCGAGGGTGAACCGGCCGCCGGAGAGGAAGTCCAGGGTGGCGGCCTGTTTGGCGAGGCCGATCGGGTCGTGCTGGGCGACGAGGGTGATGCCGGTGCCCAGACCGAGCCGCTCGGTGACGGCCGCGGCCTGGCCGAGGGCGACGAACGGGTCGAGGGTGCGGCCGTACTCGGGCGGCAGCGGGCCGCCGGCGGGGTACGGGCTCTCCCGGCTGACCGGGATGTGCGTGTGCTCCGGCAGGTAGAGCCCGTGGAAGCCGCGCTGCTCCAGCTCCTGGGCGAGCCGCACGGGCGTGATCGTCTCATCGGTCAGAAAGATCGTGGTCGCGATGCGCACGAGCACCTCCGGTGACGGCAACGGGCCGGGCCCTTGATCCTGCCCGTTTCCCGAGGCCGGCGCACCCGGCTCCCGGCACACGTCACCGGCCGTTCACAGACGGACCGGCGCGGGCCGCGCGGGCACCACGTCGCGGGACCGGCGGTGCCGGTGCGGGCCCCGTGGGTGCCGGTGCGGGACCGCGGACACCGGCGGCATCGGCGGCAGGAGCAGCAGCCAGGAGCGGGGAGGACGGGCCGGCTCGGCGGCGCACGGGCGCGGCACGGCACGGCACGGCACGGCACGGCACGGCACGGCACGGCACCGGAAGCCTCCGTCACCGGCGCGAAAGCGGCGTCACCTCTTCCCTTGTCGCCGCGTTCACGGCTCAATACGAGGGCACGGCGCACCACGGAACGGCCCTCGTCCGTCCTTCTCGACCCTGGGGAGTCAGCGCGATGTGCGAAGACCACGAGTCCGACCGCTGGAACCGCCGCGGACTGCTGCGCGCGTCCGCGGTGACGGGCGCGGCGACCGCGCTTACGGTGAGCGGCGTGAGTGTCGCCGGCGGCGCCGAGCCGCGCGAGCCCGTCCGGGACGGGAGCGGCCGGGAGCGGACCCGGACGCTCACCGGCCACCTGCCGCCCGGGGCGCCGGACTTCGTGTATCTCCCGGTCGAAGTGGACCGCGGGGTCCGCGAGATCGCCGTCTCCTACCGCTACGACAAGCCGGCCGTCCCGCCCGGCACCCAGACGAACGCCTGCGACATCGGGATCTTCGACGAGCGCGGCACCGAGCTGGGCGGCCGGGGCTTCCGCGGCTGGTCGGGCGGGGCCCGCACGGAGTTCACGATCGGCGCGGAACGGGCGACGCCCGGCTATCTGGCGGGCCCGGTACGGCCGGGCACCTGGCAGGTGGTCCTCGGCCCGTACACCGTCGCGCCGCAGGGCATGGACTACACCGTCACCGTCACCCAGCGGTACGGCGCACCGGGGACGACGCCGGAGCCGGTGTACCCGCCGCAGCGGGCCAGGGGCCGGGGCCGGGCCTGGTACCGCGGCGACTGCCATCTGCACACCGTCCACTCCGACGGGCTGCGCACCCCGGCCGAGACCGCCGCCGCGGCCCGCGCGGCGGGGCTGGACTTCATCACCACGACGGAGCACAACACCGTCTCGGGGCACGGTGCGTGGGAAAGCCTGTGGGGCGACGACCTGCTGGTGCTGCCCGGTGAGGAGGTCACCACCCGCAACGGCCATGTGATCGCACTCGGCATCGACGGGGGCACCTTCATCGACTGGCGGTACCGCGCCCGCGACAGCGTGTTCGGTCGGTTCGCGCGGCGGATCCGGCAGGCCGGCGGCCTGGTCGTCCCGGCGCATCCGCACGGCACCTGTGTCGGCTGCAACTGGAAGTTCGGTTTCGACGAGGCGGACGCGGTGGAGGTGTGGAACGGCGCGTTCACCCCGGACGACGAGGCGGCCGTCGCCGGGTGGGACAACACCCTGGTGGCGGCCGTCCGGTCCGGCCGCTCCGGGGCGGGGGCCGGGCGCCACGGCTGGCTGCCCGCGATGGGCAACAGCGACGCCCACCGCGAGCCGCAGCCGGTGGGCCATCCGCAGACCGTGGTCCTCGCCGACGACCTGTCGCGGGCGGCGGTCCTGGAGGGCATCCGGGCCGGCCGGAGCTGGATCGCCGAGTCCTCGGCGGTGGAGCTGACGTTCGGCGCCACCGGCGGGCGCGGGAAGCACGCGGGCATCGGCGGGCGGCTGGAGGTGGACCGGGACACGCCGGTGACGGTGCGGCTGGAGGTGTCCGGCGCCCCCGGCTGCTCGGTCCGCCTGGTGACCGACCAGGGCCAGTTGCACGCCGAGCAGCTCCCCGCCTCCGGCTCCGGGACGGTCGAGTGGCGGACGACGCCGCAGTACGCGGCCTATGTCCGGGCGGAGGTGCGGCACGCACCGGCCGACGGCGGGTCCTCCGGGCTGCCGGGCACGATGGCGGCGATGACCAACCCGGTGTTCCTGGGGCGGGACTGACCAGGCGGGGACGGGCGGGGCAGGGCTGACGGGGCAGCGACCGGCGAGGCGGGACCGAGGCCGGGACCGACCGAACGGGCCCGACCGAACGGGCCCGCCGCGGCACGGAACCCCGCCGACACGGAACCCCGCCGGTCCGGCACCCCACCGACGGTCCCGCAGCACGCCCCACTAGCCCGTCCCCCGGCACCGCGCCAACCGGGGAGGCCCGGTCGGGCGATCCGGCACGGCAGCGGAGCGTACTGCGCGCGCACCCGGTGCCGTGGGACGGCGCCCGGGTACCGCTGAGGATCGTCGGGCCTCATCTCGGCCCGCGTCCAGCACTGCTGCCCCAGTGCGCGGCCACGCCCCGAGTGGCTGCCTCCGGCCGGGTCCGACGGCTCATGGGGCACGCCCGAACAGCAAGGACTGCATCGATGACACGGAATGCTGCACGCCTCCGCCGCGGAGCGCGCGTCCTCGTCCCCCTTCTGGGTGCTGTCACCCTGACAGCCGCCATCACCACCTCGGCCGCCGCGAACCCGGCGGCCGTCGTCCGGGTGGGCGCCCAGGTCCGTCTCGCGGCCCTGCCCGGAGAGACCAACGCGGTGACCTTCTCCGCCACCACGGGGAACCTGATCGTCACCGACTCCACCAGCCTCACCGCCGGCCCCGGCTGCACCACGGTCACGGCCAACTCGGCGGACTGCGGCCCGGCCGGCACGCTGACCTCGATCCGCGCCGCCCTGGGTGACGGCAACGACTCGGCCGTCACCACGGACGAGGTGCTCGCCTCGGTCCTGCTCGACGGCGGCCGCGGGCAGGACTCGATCGACGGCGGCGGCGGCAGCGACCGGCTCTACGACAGCGACGGCTGGCCGAGCGCGCCCACCCAGCCCTCGTTCAGCGGCGGCCCGGGCAACGACGTGATCGTCGCCCTCAACGGCGGCTACGACAACGTGGACTGCGGCCCGGGTGTGGACACCGTGCTGGCCGACGCGGCGAGCAAGGACGTCCTGACGGACTGCGAGGTCGTCCAGCGCCTCTGACCAGGTGCTCGGCATTTCCGTACGGCCGGGTGCATGACCACCCGGCGCTTCCCCCTCGGACTCGTCGCGGGCCCGAGGGGGAAGCCACGTCCGGGCCCGCGTCGGGACCCACGTCCGGACCTGCTTCCGAGCCCACCTCCGGTGGAGATGCCGATGACGGCACTGGCCGTCAGCCCGGCGGAGCCGCCGCCCAGGCCCTTGGTGCGGACGTCCGCGGAGTCCGCCCGGTCCGCCCCGCTCAGTCCGCGGTGCTCACCGTCCGGGTGTCCCGGCCGGAGCGCAGCACCGTCCCCGGCACGGCGCCGGTGACCTCGCCGCCCCGGACCGTCTCCACCCCGCCGACCCGGACGCTCACCACGCCGACCGCGCGGGAGTCCAGCCGCGGGCTGTTCCCGGGCAGGTCGTGCACCAGCCGGGCCGGGCCGGCGTCGATCCGCTCCGGATCGAGCAGGACGAGATCCGCGTGGGCACCCTCGGTGATCCGGCCCCGGTCCCGCAGACCGAACAGCCGCGCGGGCTCGTCGGTGAGCATCTGCACCGCCCGCTCCAACCCGACCAGCCGCCGCCCGCGCAGACAGTCGCCGAGGAACCGGGTGGTGTACGGCGCGCCGCACATCCGGTCCAGATGGGCGCCCGCGTCCGAGCCGCCGAGCAGGACGTCCTCGTGCTTCCAGGCCTGCCGCCGCAGCTCCCAGCTGGCCGGGTCGTTGTCGGTCGGCATCGGCCACAGCACGGTGCGCAGCTCGTCGGCGGCACAGACCTCGACCATGGCCTGGAGCGGGTCCTGGCCCCGTTCGGCCGCGATGTCGCCGACGACCCGGCCGGTGAGCCCGTCGTTGGCGGCGGAGTAGGTGTCCCCGATGACGTACCGGGCGAAGTCGGTGAGCCGCCGGAAGACACCGGCCTCCTCGCTCTCCGCGGAGCGCCGCAGCCGGGCGCGGACCTCCGCGTCGCGCAGGGCGGCGATCCGCTCCGGCACGGGGAGGCCGAGCACCTCGCCCCAGCTGCCGGGCAGGAGGTTGAGGGCGCAGAAGGTGCCGAGCGACATGTTCATCGGGGTGAGGATCGGCATGGTCAGCGCCACGATCCGGCCGCCCGCCGCCCGCGCCCGCTCGGAGGCCAGCAACTGGCGGGGGACGCGGTCCGGCACGGCCGAGTCGATGGTGAGCACGTTCCAGTTCAGCGGGCGTCCGGCCGCGGCCGTCATCGCCACGAAGAGGTCGATCTCCTCGTCGCTGAACCGGTCGAGGCAGCCTCCGACGATGGCCTCCAGCTGGGTGCCCTCGTGTTCGGCCACGGCGTGGGAGAGGGCCAGCAGCTCGTCGGGCCGGGCGTGCCGCGAGGCCACCGGTTCGCCGTCGCCGTCGGAGTGGGTGGCGGACTGGGTGGTGGACAGCCCCCAGGCCCCGGCGTCCATGGCGTCGTGGAACAGCCGCAGCATCCGGTCCAGCTGTTCCGGTGTGGGCTGTCCGCCGATGGCGTCCGGGCCCATCACATGCCGGCGCAGCGCGCAGTGCCCCACCATGAAGCCGGCGTTGACGGCGATCCGCCCCTCCAGGGCGTCCAGGTAGTCGCCGAAGGACGACCAGTTCCAGGGCGCCCCCTCCTCCAGGGCGACCAGGGACATCCCCTCGACCTTGCTCATCATCCGGCGGGTGTAGTCGGCGTCCCCGGGCCGCTCCGGGTTGAGCGGTGCGAGCGTGAAACCGCAGTTGCCGCCGACGACGGTGGTCACGCCGTGGTGCATGGACGGGGTGGCGTACGGGTCCCAGAACAGCTGCGCGTCGTAGTGGGTGTGCGGGTCGACGAAGCCGGGGGTGAGCACCAGCCCGGTCGCGTCCTCGGTACTGCGCGCCTCCTCCGTGACGGTCCCGGGTGCGGCGACGACCGCGATCCGGCCCTGCCGGAGGCCGACATCGGCGACGTACCCGGGTGTGCCCGTGCCGTCCACGACGGTCGCGCCCCGGATGAGGTGGTCGAGCATGGCGGGATTCCCTTCTCGGCTGGTCGTCGTTCCGGTCCTGGGACGTGCCGTCGAGGCCGTCGGGGCCGTCGGCACGCATGCCCGGCCGCCTGCCGGTACCGGCCCCGGCCGGGGGCCCCGCGCGGCGGGCCGCCGCCGCGGAAGCCGTCCGGTCGGGGCCGCCACCGGGACGGCGGACCGGGATTCCGCCGTCCCGTCCGGGACGTCCCCTGCCGGACAGGGGGCGTCCCGGGTTCCGGGGAGGGAGCACGCCAGGTGGCGGCCCGGCCACCGCGCCCCCGGCTCGGCCCGGGGCGCCGGCTCGGCTCGAAGCCCCGGCTCGGCACACCGGACCGCTCCGGGAACACCGGACCGGCTCACCGCCCGGCCGCTCCCGGGCAGTGGGCACGGGCTCCGGCGCACCGGCTCCGGCGCGCTCAGCCGCTCGCGGCGGCCCGGCGGAAGCGCGTGGTGCGGTGCACCGGGTCGGTGTCGATCTTCGGGATCACATGCTCACCGATCAGCTTGATCGTGTTCATCGTGTCCTCGTACGGGATCCCGATCGGCAGGCCGAAGGAGAGCTGGTCGGCCCCCGCCTGCTCCCACCGCTTGCACTGCCGGAGCACCTCGTCCGGGTCGCCGCAGATCATCAGCTCCTCGCCGATGAGCAGTTCGACGATCTCCTCGGTGTACTCGGGCAGCAGCTCCGGCCACTCGGGGATGCCCTCGGGCCGGGGGAAGGTGTCGTGGTAGCGGAAGAGCAGCGACTGGAGGTAGTTCAGCCCGCCGTCGACCGCGATCCGGCGGGCCTTCTCGGAGGTCTCCGCGCAGATCGCGGTGGAGGTCACCATCACGTTGTCGTTGACGAAGCCGCCGACCGGCTCGGCCTGTTCGATCGCGGTCTTGTAGGAGTCGACGACCCACTCCATGTCGGCGACCTTCTGCACGCTGAAGCCGAGGACTCCCAGGCCCTTGCGGGCGGCCATGGCGTACGAGGAGGGGGAGCCGGCGGCGTACCACATGGCGGGGTGCGACGCCCCGTACGGCTTGGGCAGGACCTTCCGCGGCGGCAGCGACCAGTGCTTGCCCCGGAAGCCCGGGTACTCGTCCTGGAGCCACATCCGGGGGAACTCGGCGATGGTCTCTTCCCAGATCTCCTTGGTGTGGTTCATGTCGGTCACACCCGGCAGGAATCCCAGGATCTCGTGGCTGCCCGCGCCGCGCCCCGATCCGAACTCGAACCGTCCGCCCGAGAGGTGGTCGAGCATCGCGACCTTCTCGGCGACCTTGACCGGGTGGTTGACCTGCGGCAGCGGGTTGAAGATCCCGGAGCCGAGGTGGATGCGCTCGGTCGCGTGGGCCAGGTAGCCGAGGAAGACGTCGTTGGCCGAGAGATGCGAGTACTCCTCCAGGAAGTGGTGCTCCGAGGCCCAGGCGTACTTGAAGCCCGAGCGGTCGGCCTGGATGACGTACTCGGTCTCCTCGATCAGCGCGTGGTGCTCGGCCTCGGGGTCGGTCCGCGTCCGCGCCGCGGGCACATACCCCTGCACAAAGAGTCCGAATTCCAAGGAGGTTCACCGCCCCTCTGTTTCTGACGCTCCGTCAGATCATGGCTCGACTCTCGCACCGCGGCCCCGGACCGTCAAGAGACGCCGATGCGTCACGTCGGCCGGGGCCGGGGCGGGGCGAGGCGGCGCCGGCAGGACTCCGCAGGGCGTACGGGGCGGGCCCTGCGGGGCGCCGCCGGGCCGGGCGGAGCCGGTCAGCGGCGCGCGGTGGAGCGCTGGGGCGGCGCGATGCGCACCCGCTGCTCGACGGGCGCGCTCTCCAGGTCGTCGAGCTGCGCGACGATCGTGCTGCGCAGGTCGTCGTAGTCCTCGAAGCAGTGGTCCTGGAACAGGGTGTGCCCGGTCCACATCAGGTTGGCGCAGACCCGGGCCGGCACCCGGCCGGTCCGGGCCCCCATGCCGACCAGGGCCACCGACGTGATGCTGCCCGGCGTCTCCCGGTTCTGCCGGTGGATCGCCTGGAACGCGGCGGCGCACGCCAGGGCCACGTTCAGGGTCTCGCTCACGTTCTGCGAGGACGACTCCATCGTCGGCGTCGAGATGAGGAACTTCGGGGCGACCGCCCCGGACGGAACGCACACCGCGCTGCCCACCGGGAGGCTCCCCGCGAACCGGTCGCGGATCGCCCGCTGCACGCGCAGCTGTATGCCCGCCCCGAGATGCCGCTTGACGGCCGCGTCGACCCCGCCGTCCATCCGGCCCCGGGAGTTGGTCGGGCTGACCCAGGCGTCGACGTCCTCGTCGAGGATCGAGCCCTTGCGGATCTCGATTCCGGGGGTGTCGGCGAATGCCGCCCGCCACGCCTTCACCACATCGGCGTTGAGGTCGGTCAGGACCACCTTGAGCGGCGACTGCGGGTGGTTCACGGTCATCGTGCACTCCGATCGGGATACGGCTCTTCCGTCACTCAGGAAGCTACCGCGCCCCACTGACAACGCCCCTGTGCACAGCGGCCCGTGATGCGCCGTCACCCTTGTGGCCGGAGTGACCCGTGTTAGCCTTCCGCCAGTTTTCCGCGGAGCCCCCCCCCTGAAATGGGGCGCAGCGCAGGAATGTCAGCCCCCTCCGGTACACATGCCATTCCGGAGCCCTTTCCGTCACCTTCAGGGTTTCGCCCGGAATCGACCATCTCGCCAACCGCGCCTCCCAGCAGGCGTGGTTCGACCCTGCGGAGCTTCTTCACCATGAGCGATGCCACCACCCCGGCCGAGCCCGACCCGAATGACCCGCTGACCCTCGCCGAACTCTTCGCCGGCGGCGGTGAACCGTGGCTTCCGCTGCTGAAGCCGGTCATCGAGGCACAGCCGGGCGCGGCCGGATTCATCGGTTCCGGCCGGGCCCCGGAGGTCGTTCCGGCCCGGGAACTGACCTTTCAGGCGCTCAAGCCCCATCCGCCGCACAAGTGGAAGGTCGTCGTCTTCGGCCAGAATCCTTACCCGCGGCCGGAGAGCGCGACCGGCATCGCCATGTTCGACAACACCTTTCACGACTGGACTGACAGCCAGTTCGGCAGGGTCGTCAGCATTCGCTGCATCATCAAAGCGGCGGCGATGTGGAAGTACGGCATTCCCAAGAAGACCCCGATCGCCGATATTCGTTCGCTGCTGAAGAAGCAGGAGACCGTCCAGCCGCCGGAATGGTTCCAGGCCATGCTGACGCAGGGCGTTCTGCTGTTGAACGCGGCACTTACCGCGAGTACCGCCGAGGCGCGGGGAAGCGACCGGCACACCGCATTCTGGCGTCCGGTCGCCGAGCGGATCGTCGAGGAAATCCTCAAGGCGAAGCAGAATGCCGACGAGGAGGACCGCGGTGTCGTCTTCGCGTGGTGGGGAGCGCATGCCCGCAATCTGAAAAAGGTCGTCCTTCAGCTCCAGGAGAAGTACCCCGACGTCGATGTCCGGCACATCGACCACCCGAATCCCGCGGCGCAGGGCGACATATTCTGCGACGGCGACCACTTCGCCACGGTGAACGACGCCCTCGCGTCACTGGGCACCGATCCGGTCGACTGGCTGCCGAGCAAGGGGTGGAACGAGAGCGGGGCCGAGGACGGCGGTGCGGACGCCGGGACCGCCGAGCGCATGGGCGCGTTCATCACGTCCACCATGGAGCTGCACCAGCTCTATCTGGAACGGCTCGCGAGCGTCAAGGACGAGGGCCTCGCCCTCCCCGCGATCACCGGCGTGTTCGACACCCCGCTGATGGATTTCCGGAATGCCGTCGCCCCGGTCGTCGCCCTGATGCCGAACCTCGACCGGCATGTCGGGGAGTCGTACGAATTCGGCAAGCGGAGGGCGGACGAAGCGGCCGGGAGCCTGTCCGCAGACGCGATTGCCGCGCTCTATCTCTACACCTGTCCGTCCGCCTTCTACCGGAAGATCAACGCCGTACTGCGCGACCCGGACCGGGACCACGTCCTTCCCTATCTCCCGTATCTGCGGCTGCTGTTCTCCGCGGTGAGGGAGCTTCCGGTCCGCACGGATCCGTTGTGGCGCGGGGTCTCGCTGGACCTCCGGTCGCAGTACCCGGTCGGGCGGACGGTGACCTGGTGGGGCGTCTCCTCCTGCACGCCCGAGCTCGGCGTGGCACGGTCGTTCCTCGGCCGCAGCGGCAAGCGGACGCTCTTCGAGGTGACCCCCGCCCGGGCGGTGGGCATCCGCAATTTCTCCGCGTTCACCCACGAAGAGGAATTCATCCTCTCGCCGGGCACCCGGCTCAAGGTCACACAGGTCAAGTCCGAGCGCGGCGGCCTGTGCACGGTGCGGCTGACGGAGCTGGCGGAGCAGCACCTGGTGTCCTGAGCCGTCGGGCGCCCCGAGCAGACGACGTGACGGGAGGGGCTAACGGGAGGGACGGGTGCGCTGCGTTACGGGCGGGTGCAGGGCCCGCCCTCCCTGCTTCACATGGACCGGGACGGGGACATGGCACCGAATGGTCTTTCCCGTGGCAGTTAAGACCGTCTCCCAGTGACTGCTCAGCGCATCGACCAGGAGCATCCCGCGCCCGTGGGTCTCGAAGGGGTCTGGAGCACAGAGGTGCGGAAGTTTGTGCGAGCGATCGCTCACGCTGACCAGGATGCTGCACATTTCAGGCCGGCCAGCGACCGGAGACATCTCCGGTCTGACGAGGACGTCCGCCACCTGTCCCGACGCATGCAGGTGGACGTTGGCGAGAAGCTCCGTCAGGACGAGCGTGACGTCGGGAACCGCCGACCCCACTCCCCACGCACAGAGTTCTGACGCGACTTCAGAACGGACACCAGGGAGCAGTTCGGGGTCCGGCACGAGACTGCGCCGGTAGGGCGTGACGGTCAAGAGCTCCATGGCTCTCCTTACAGGTTCCGAGCGTCGGACCAGCAGCCGATGATCGACAGAGCGCGACGCATCAGTTGCACTGCGCGACAAGAGTCAGAGTGACGCAGCACACATCACTCCGTCAAGTAATCCGGCGGAATACATTCCGAGAGGCCTCGGTCGCACCTGTACAACCGTCAGGCGCTGGGCCATCATGCGAAGATGAGCCCAAGCGACAACCGCCAGCCGACGTGGCGGGGCCTCCGGATCGCCAGGGAGCTGAGGAAGCTCCGTGTCCAGACCGGACGCTCCCAGGAAGCCGCTGCTGAAGTGTTGCAATGTGGTCAGGCCAAGATCTCCCACATCGAGAGCGGCTACCGAGGCATCCGGAAACTGGACCTCAATCTCCTGCTCGACCTCTACGGCGTGGAGGACGAGGCGCACCGTGCGAGCCTGCATCGGCTCGCCTTGGACAGGCGCCAGAGGGGTTGGTCCTCTACGGCACCGCAGGGACCTCTGCTGTACGGCTTGCTGGAGGACTACCTCACCATTGAGGAGGAGAGTGAGCGGGTTCGGGCATACGAATCCGTGGTGCTTCCGGGAATTCTCCAGACAGCGGACTATGCCCGTCACATCATCCGCTACGGGGCTCCGGAAGATGAGGTGGACTCCCGGGTAGAGGCCCGAATCAAGAGGAAGGAACGCCTGTGCCACCCCGGCAGTGAGCCGCTTGAGTTGCGGACGATCATTGAGACTCCGGCTCTGCACCGGATTCCTGAACCGGTGCGAGAAGGGCAGTTGGAACACCTGCTGGAGATGGCGGAGCGCGACAACGTAACGCTCCAGGTTCTGCCTGTCGACGCCGCGATGCCTCTCGACCAGTATCCGCCCTTTACACTCTTCTCCACTTCTCGCCCACCAGCGTTCACGCTCGCCTGGCTGGAGCACAGGACCGGCGGAACTCTTCTTGAGGAAACCGAGGACGTGAGGTCCTACGAGCAGACTTGGGTCGAGATGGCGACAGCAGCCCTGGCTCCGGCTGATTCGAAGAAGTATCTGCGCAAACTCCTTGAGGACACGAAGCGATCATGAAGCCCATTCTGCCCCCGGTCTCGTACACCGATGATGCTGGCGTCCGCTGGCACAAGAGCACCTACAGCGGAAGCGCCAACGGTTGCATCGAGCGGGGCGCACTGAGCAGCGGCCTCCAGGCCGTCCGTGACACGAAGGATTCCGAGCGTTCCGTGATGCTCACATTCCAGCCGCAGGCGTGGCAGGAGTTCATCGAGGCGGTGAAGGCGGGCGAGTTCCCGGTTTAGTCGTGCAGAAGGGCCCTGCTCTCCTCCAGAGCTGGAGAGCAGGGCATTTCGTCTTTGTGCCAGTCCCGAACGAACTCCGTGAGACAGGTGAGGCTTTCGGTCCGGCCTGCGGACGCGGGGCCCGCGCCGCAACCGAGCCACCGTTCTCCGGAGCGGACGTCAGAGCACGGAGACCCCGGACAGCCAGCCGCCGTCGATGACGAAGGGCTGGCCGGTGACGTAGGAGGAGTCCTCGCAGGAGAGGAAGAGCGCCAGCCGGGCGATCTCCTCGGGGCGCCCGATCCGGCCCAGCGGCACGGCCTTGGCGCAGTAGTCGTACATGGCCTTGCTGTCGTCCCTCACCCCGCTGTCGTCCCTCGCCCTTCCGTCGTCCCTCGCCCCGCTGTCGTCCGTCACGCCGCTGCCCTCGTCGGACGTCCCGTTCCCGTCCTCCGGCCCGTGTCCCGGCCCGGCGGCCTTCCCGGGGTTGACCATCGGGGTGTCGACGGCCCCCGGGCACATCGCGTTCACCCGGATCCCCTTCCCCGCCAGCTCCAGCGCCGCGACCCGGGTCATCCCGAGGACCGCCGCCTTCGTCGCGGCGTACGCGGTGAGGAAGGCCATGCCGGTCAGCGCGGTGTACGAAGCGGTGTTGACGATGGTTCCGCCGCCCGCCGCCTCCAGCTCCGGGATCACCGCCTTCATCCCGAGGAACACCCCGGTCTGGTTGACCCGGACCACCTCCTCGTACTCCTCCAGCGGGGTGTTCACCAGCTCGTTGAACCGCAGGATCCCGGCGTTGTTGACCAGCCCGTCGAGCCTCCCGAACGCCGACCGGGCAACGTCCACGGCCGCGCTCCAGTCGTCCTCCCGGCCGACGTCGAGGTGCACGTACCGGGCGCGGTACCCCAGCTCCTGGGCCAGGTCCTTGCCGCGGTCGTCGAGGACGTCGCCGAGGATCACCCACGCCCCCTCCGCGGCGAACAGCCGTGCCTCCTGCTCGCCCTGTCCGCGTGCCGCACCGGTGATGATGACGACGCGCCCGTCCAGCTTGCCCATGCCTGCCTCCCCGGCCGTGGTCGACCGGCCGCCGGCCCGCACTCCTGAGCGGCGGGCGGCCGTCCGTCAGTGCTCGGTGCTCGGTGCCCCAGTCCTCAGCGCCCCAGTCCTCAGCGCTCAGCGCCTGATGCTCGGCCCTCAGTCCTCGAGATGCGGGCCGACCCCGGTAGCGAACGCCTCCATCTGCTCGATCAGTTCGCTCCGGCTCCGGCTCCGGAACCGGACCTGGAGCTGCCGCACCCCCATGGCCGGATAGGCGCGCAGCGACTCCGCGATCCGGTCGGGCTTGCCGCACAGCGTCCGTCGGCCGACGTCCCAGCCCGGTTCGCCGATGTACAGCGGCTCGGCGATGGCCCCGATGACGATCGGCGCGCGCACCCCGGCCCGCTCCCGCAGTTCCCGGATCCGGGCGATCTGTTCGGGCAGCCGGTCGCGCGGGTCGCCCTGCGGCAGCCAGCCGTCACCGCGGACCGCGGCCCGGCGGACCGCGGCGGGCGACGAACCGCCCACCCAGACCGGCGGCCCGGCGGGCTGCGCGGGCCGGGGCGCCTGTCCCAGCCCGCTGAACGCGAAGTGCTCACCGGCGAACTCCGGGAACTCCTCCGGCCCGAGCGCGGCCCGCAGCGCGTCGATCGCCTCGTCCAGCACCCGCCCGCGCCCGTCGAACTCCGCCCCGAGCGCCTCGAACTCCTCGCGCACATGCCCGGCGCCGACCCCCAGCAGCAGCCGCCCGCCGGAGAGCCGGTCGAGCGTGGCGTACTGCTTGGCGGTGGCCAGCGGGTGCCGCAGCCCGACGACCGCCACATGGCTCAGCAACCGCACCCGCTCGGTGACACCGGCCAGGAACGAGAGCGTGGCCACCGGGTCGTACCAGGTCGTCCCCATGGCGGCGGCCAGCCGCCGGGGAATCGCCACATGGTCGCAGCAGCCGATGTAGGCGAAGCCGAGCCGGTCGGCGGCCCGGGCGACGGCGGCGAGGTCCGCGGGCCCGCCGCCGGCCTCCCACGGCTCGGCGAACAGGGTGCTGAGCGACTGGACGGGAAGCTGCATCCCGTACCCGAGGCGCTCGGGGGGCGGAGTCCGATCCATACGACCTCCTTGGCCTTGGCCGTCCGCCGGGCGCACGGCGCCCCCGGCACGCAGGCTCATGGTTGTAGTCCGGCGTCACGTCGGACAAGACCGCCGACAGCGGGCTACCGGCCCGGCCAGAGTCCGTCCCCGGTCAGCCCCAGCAGGTCGATGGCGTTGCCCCGGACGATCCGCTCGACGACGTCGGGCGCCAGATGCCCCATCTGTTCCTCGCCGACCTCCCGGGACTTCGGCCAGGTGGAGTCCGAGTGCGGGTAGTCCGTCTCGTACAGGACGTTGCCCACCCCGATCGCGTCGAGGTTGCGCAGGCCGAACGCGTCGTCGAAGAAGCAGCCGTACACATGCTCGGCGAACAGCTCGGACGGCGGGCGCAGCACCTTGTCGGCCACTCCGCCCCAGCCGCGGTTCTCCTCCCACACCACGTCGGCGCGCTCCAGGATGTAGGGGATCCAGCCGATCTGGCCCTCCGCGTACATGATCCGCAGGTGGGGGAACCGGTCGAACACGCCGGACATCAGCCAGTCGGTCATCGAGAAGCAGCAGTTGGCGAAGGTGATGGTGGAGCCGACCGCCGCCGGGGCGTCGGCCGAGGTGGACGGCATCCGGGACGAGGACCCGATGTGCATGGCGACGACCGTTCCGGTCTCGTCACAGGCCCGCAGGAAGGGGTCCCAGGCGTCGGTGTGGATGGACGGCAGCCCCAGATGCGGCGGGATCTCGCTGAAGCACACGGCGCGGACGCCCCGGGCTGCGTTCCGGCGCACCTCGGCCGCCGCCAGCTCCGCGTCCCACAGCGGCACGATGGTCAGCGGGATGAGCCGGCCCTGCGCCTCGGGGCCGCACCACTCCTCCACCATCCAGTCGTTGTAGGCGCGGACGCCGAGCAGGCCCAGCTCGCGGTCCTTCGCCTCGGTGAAGGTCTGCCCGCAGAAGCGGGGGAAGGTGGGAAAGCAGAGGGCGGACTGCACATGGTTGACGTCCATGTCGGCCAGCCGTTCGGGCACGCTGAAGGATCCGGGGCGCATCTGCTCGTAGGTGATTCCTTCGAGTCTCACCTCGTCGCGGGAACAGCCGACGGCCGTGTCCAGACGCGTCAGCGGCCTGCGGAGGTCCTCGTACAGCCACCAGTCCGCGAGCGGTCCGTCGTCCCCGGGAGCACCCATCACCGGCGCGAACCGCCCGCCGACGAAGGTCATTTCCTTCAGTGGCGCACGGACGACACGCGGTCCGACGTCGTGATACTTCGACGGGAGCCGGTCCCGCCAGACATGTGCCGGCTCCACCGTGTGGTCGTCCACCGAGATTATCTTCGGGAAGCTCTCCATGGCTGCCACGGTAGCGCTGAACTGAC
Organism: Streptomyces sp. bgisy100; assembly: GCF_057709105.1. Taxonomy (NCBI): domain Bacteria; kingdom Bacillati; phylum Actinomycetota; class Actinomycetes; order Kitasatosporales; family Streptomycetaceae; genus Streptomyces; species Streptomyces sp. bgisy100. The sequence goes on along the minus strand of NZ_JBYITE010000055.1, from coordinate 10,631 downwards.
GAACCGTCAGCTACGCGCCCCCCGGCCGGAACCCCCGCACGGTGTACGGGCCTTGTGCAGACCCGCCGCCCCTACTGACGCAGCCGTCATGAACAAGGCAAACTGGCTGGGGGCACCTCCCGGACGGGTCCGGGGGAGCGACAGGACTCCGAAATCATCTGGGGGCATCGATGGGCCAGGAACCGGCGCCCGGGCCACGCCTGCGTTTCGCCGTACTCGGTCCCGTACGGGCCTGGCGCGGCGAGCAGCCGCTCCCGACCGGTTCACCGCAGCAGCGCGCCCTCCTGGCCGCCCTGCTGCTCCGCGGCGGACGGACCGCCACCGCGTCCGAGCTGGTGGACGCGTTGTGGGGCGAGGAACCGCCGCATGCCGCCCTGGCCGCTCTGCGGACCTACGCCTCCCGGGTCCGGAAGGCCTTCGGCCCGGACTCGGACGCGCTGGTCAGCGAGTCCGGCGGGTACGCCATACGGGTCGAGGAGGGCGGGCTCGACATCGCGCTCGCCGAGAGCTACGTGACGGACGCCGAGAAGGCCCGGGGCCGCGGCGACCGCGGCCGGGCGCGGGAGCTCATCAACGCCGCGCTGGACCTGTGGGACGGGGAGCCGCTGGCCGGCCTGCCCGGCCCGTTCGTCGAGGCGCAGCGCACCCGGCTGGAGGAGTGGCAGCTCCAGCTCCTGGAGACCCGGCTGGACCTGGACCTGGAGGTCGGCTGCCACGCCGAGGCCGTCTCGGAGCTCACCGCCCTCACCGCCGCGCACCCGCTGCGCGAACGGCTGCGGGCGCTGCTCATGCTGGCGCTGTACCGCAGCGGACGGCAGGCGGAGGCGCTCGCGGTCTACGCGGACACCCGGCGGCTCCTCGCCGACGAGCTGGGCGTCGACCCGTGCACCGAGCTGAACGAGCTGCACCAGGGCATCCTGGAGGCCGACATCGGCCTCGCGGCACCGGACGGCGGGCACAGCGAGAACGCCCCGGTCGTCGTGCGGCCGGCGCAACTCCCCGCCAGCGTTCCGGACTTCACCGGGCGGGACTCCTTCGTCGGGGAGCTGAGCGACCAGCTGGACACCACGGAGGGCCGGGTCATGGCCGTGTCGGCGGTGGCCGGGATCGGCGGCGTCGGGAAGACCACCCTCGCCGTCCACGTCGCGCATGTGGCCCGGGACCGCTTCCCGGACGGACAGCTGTACGTCGACCTCCAGGGCGCGGGCGCCCGGGCCGCTGAGCCGGAGGCCGTCCTGGGCGCGTTCCTGCGGGCGCTGGGCACCCCGGACTCCGCCATCCCGGACTCCGTCGAGGAGCGGGCCGCGCTCTACCGCTCCACGCTCGACGGCCGGCGGGTCATGGTGCTGCTCGACAACGCGCGCGACGCGGCGCAGGTGCGCCCGCTGCTGCCGGGCACGGACGGCTGCGCGGCGCTGATCACCAGCCGGGTCCGGATGGTCGACCTGGCCGGCGCACACCTGGTCGACCTCGATGTGATGAACCCCGAGGAGGCCCTCCAGCTCTTCACCAAGATCGTGGGAGCCGAGCGGGTCGGCAGCGAGCGGGAGGCGGCCCTCGATGTCGTCGCGGCCTGCGGGTTCCTGCCGCTCGCCATCCGGATCGCCGCCTCCCGGCTGGCCGCGCGGCGGACGTGGACGGTGTCGGCGCTCGCGGCGAAGCTCGCCGACGAGCGGCGGCGGCTGGACGAACTCCAGGCGGGCGACCTCGCGGTGAAGGCCACCTTCGAACTGGGCTACGGCCAGCTCGAACCGCAGCAGGCCCGGGCCTTCCGGCTGCTGGGCCTGGCCGAGGGCCCGGACATCTCGCTGGCCGCGGCGGCCGCGGTGCTGGACCTCGACCCGTACGACGCGGAGGAGCTGCTGGAGTCCCTGGTGGACACCTCGCTGCTGGAGTCCGCGGCGCCGGGCCGCTACCGCTACCACGACCTGGTGCGCCTCTACGCGCGTTCGTGCGCCGAGCGGGACGAGCAGCCCCCGGCGGAGCGGCACGCCGCGATGTCCCGGCTGCTGGACTTCTACCTGGCGACCGCGGCGGGCATCTACGCCCTGGAGCGCCCCGGCGACCACGTCGTGAACCACCTGGCCTACACCCCCGGCGACGGGCTGGCCTTCGAGGACCGGACGCAGGCGCTCGACTGGCTGTTCAGCGAGGCGGCCTGCCTGCTCGCCGCCGCCCGCCAGGCGGCCACCGGCGACACCCTGCGGCGGGCGGCCGATCTGCTGCTGGCCACCCAGGACCTCTCCGAGTCGGGTGCGGTCGCCCGGCAGTACGAGCAGTCGGCACGGGCCGTCATCGCCGCCGCGAGCGAGCAGGGCGACGCGCAGGCCGAGGCCCGCGCGCGGACGGTGCTCGCCCACGGGCACAGCCTGGCGGGCCGGTTCCAGGAGGCCGGGGCGGAGTCCGGGCGCGCCCTGGAGCTCGGCCGGGCCGCCCAGGACCCGATCCCCTGCTGCACCGCGCCGAACGACCTGGGCATCATCGCCATCTACGAGAACCGGCACCACGACGCCCAGACCCACCTCAACGAGGCGCTGGCCGCCTTCCGGGCCGACCGCAACCGGCACGGCGAGGCGAGCGCGCTGAGCAACCTCTCGCGGGTGCAGCTCAACATGGGCAACCCGACGCACGCGGTGGAGCTCGCCGAACAGGCGCTGGCCATCTACCGGGGCCTCGGCGGCACGCTGCGGATGGCCAACGGGCTGTACGCCCTGGGGCTGGCCCTCACCGCGCTGGGCCAGCACGACGCGGCGCTGGAGCGGCTCGGCGACGCACTGGCCGTGTTCCGGGAGAACCGGCAGCGGTTCTGGGTCGGCATGACGCTCTACCGGATCGCCGAGACCCATCTCGCCGACGACCGCCCGGCGCAGGCCGCGGCCCATGCGGAACAGGCCCTGGCACAGCTGCACGGCATCGGTGGCGACTGGCGGCGCGGCAACATCCTCACGCTGCTCGGCCGGGCGCTGGAGTGCCTCGGCCAGTCGGACCGGGCCCGGGCGTGCTGGCGCGAGGCACTGGGCCTCTTCGAGGGTGCGGGGATGGCCGAATCGGAGGACGTCCGGGCGCTGCTGGCGCCCGCCACCGCCGCCTGACCGCCATCCGGACGGGCGCGTTCATCGATCGTTTATCGCGGCACGCCACTCTTGGGTACATCGACTCGCCGCAACGGGGGGCAGGCGGGTCGGGGGATGCCTCACCGTCAGGTGGACAGGTTCACCGTCAGGTGACAGGCCCTGAGATGCCCGGCCGGCGACCCACGGGGGAGTCGCCGGACGGGCACCGCAGAATGGGTCCCCCTTGCGACCCAACGGAGTTGAGAACGATGAGCACGACCGCGAAGACCACGCCCGCGCCCGGTGTCGACCCCAGCAAGGTGGAGGCCGACCACGACGCCGACGTCACCACCGAGGACCATCACGCCTCGGGCGGGGACGTCCGGACCGCGGACCATCACGCGTCGGGTGGCGGCATGAAGCCGAAGGACCACCACGCGTCCGGGGGCGACATGAAGCCGAAGGACCACCATGCGTCCGGCGGGGGTGTCCGGACCATGGATCACCACGCGTCCGGCGGGGGCAAGTAGCCGCCGGACGCCCGCGCCGCCGCCGGTGAGGCGGAGGCGCGGGCCGGGTCCTGGTTCCTCATGACGGGGGAGGCATGACGGGGGGGAGGCCGCGACGGCACGGAGGGGGAGCCGTCGCGGCCGGCCGCATGCCGGGAGGGTTGGATCACGCCACCCTTGGGTTATTTCGGGCCAATGGTGCAAACGTTTGCAATTCCATCGCTAAGTTCTCCCAGTGAACGACCTTCCGCGCCACACAGAGGAGTTGACATGACCCGCACCAAGCAGATTCTCGTCACGTTCGCAATCGCCGCGGCGACGGCGGGAATCGGAGCCGCCCCGGCCATGGCCGACAGCCACCGGCCGGTCAGCGTCAGCACCGAGGACCACCACGCGGGCGTCGCCCCGGTCGAGGACACCGCCGTCCAGGCGCTCCCCGGGGACCACCACACCAGCTGAACCAGCCGCAGCACAGCGGCGTGCCCCGTCCGGCACGCCCGACGGGGGCCGAGCGCGTCACGCACGGCCCCCGTTGCCATGCCGGGGGTTGCCTCTACCGGGAGTTGCCGGGTGCGGGAGTTGCCGGGCGAGAGAGCCGCCTTGCCGGAGCGGCTGCAGGAACGCCCGCCGGGGGACTGCGCCTTCATCCCGACCGCAGCTCGGTCTTCAGCACCTTCCCGCTCGCGTTCCGCGGCAGCTCCGCCAGGAACTCCACCGCCCTGGGCACCTTGTAGTTCGCCATCTCCCGGCGCGACCAGGCGATCAGATCGTCCGCGGTGAGCGTCGCGCCCGGCCTGCGCACCACATACGCCTTGCCCACCTCGCCCAGCCGCGCGTCCGGAATCCCGACGACCGCCACCTCCGTCACATCCTTGTGCCGGCCCAGGAGTTGCTCGATCTCCGCCGGATACGCGTTGAAGCCGCCGACGATGAACATGTCCTTGATCCGGTCGGTGATCCGGAGGTTGCCGTCCGCGTCCAGCACCCCGACGTCGCCGGTCCGCAGCCAGCCGTCCGGCGTGATCGCCTTCCTGGTCTCCTGCGGGTCCTCGAAGTAGCCGGACATCACATGGTGTCCGCGGACCAGGACCTCGCCCGGCAGGCCCGGCGCCGTCTCCGCGCCGTCCGGGCCGACGACCCGGACCTCGGTGTCCGGGATGGCCCGGCCCGAGGTGGACGCCACGACCTCGGCCGGGTCGCCGCGGCGGCACATGGTCACGGTGCCGGACGCCTCGCTGAGCCCGTAGGCGGTCAGGACCGTGGCGACGCCCAGTTCGCCGCGGAGCCGCTCCACCAGGTCCAGCGGGACGACCGCCGCCCCCGTCACCACCAGCCGCAGCGCGCTGAGGTCGTGCCGGGAGCGGGCGGGGTGGTCCAGCAGCGCCTGGTGGAGCGTGGGCGGGCCGGGCAGCACGGTGATGCGTTCGGCCGCCAGGTTGGCGAGCGCGGTGTCCACGTTGAAGACCGGCTGCGGGACCATCGTCGCCCCGCGCAGCAGACAGGCGATGATCCCGGCCTTGTAGCCGAAGGTGTGGAAGAACGGGTTCACGATCAGATAGCGGTCCCCCGCCTCCAGCCCCGCCAGTTCGCTCCAGACCTCGTAGACCCGGAGGGTCTGGGCGTGGGTGATGACCACGCCCTTCGGCCGGCCGGTCGTGCCCGAGGTGAAGGTGATGTCCGAGGGGTCGCCGGGGCGGACCCCCTCCGCCCGCTCCCGCACCGCACCGGGCGGCACCGCGGCGCCGTCGGCCAGGAACTCCCGCCAGGTGCGGAAGTCCGCCGGGGCGTCCTCGGCCAGCACGACCACCTCGCGCAGCCGGGGCAGCCCCGGGAGCGGCCCCTCCCCCGGCCCCTGCCCGGCGGCGCGCCGCAGCGAGGCGACGTAGGAGGTACCCAGGAAGGTCCCGGTGACGAAGAGCAGCTTCGCCCGCGTCCGCTCCAGCACGTACGCCGCCTCCGCGCCCTTGAAACGGGTGTTGACCGGGACGAGGACACCGCCCGCGGTGACGGCGCCGAGCGCGGCGACGATCCACTCCAGGGTGTTCGGCGCCCAGACCGCGACCCGGTCGCCGGGCTCCACCCCCCGGGCGATGCAGGCGGCGGCCGCCCGCTCGACCCGCTCGCTCAGCTCCCCGTAGGTGATCCGGGTGCGCCCGTCGACCACCGCCTCGCGGTCGCGGTGGCGCTCGGCGGCCCGGCGGACCAGCCCCGGAATGGCCGCGCGGTCCGCCGGAGGTCCGGAGGCCGCTCCCCGGAGAGCCGCTGTACCCCGCATCGCCCGCCTCCCGTTCCGGCCCGCACTGCCGCCGTCCGCACTGCCGCCGTCCGCATTGCCGCCGTTCACATTGCTGACTGACCGTCAGATTAACGGTAGCCTTCCCCGCTGTCAGCAGTGACGGCCGACCACGGAGGTGGCGATGGGGACGGCGCTCAAGGACGCCACGGCGATCGTCGGCATAGGCCGGACCGCCTTTGCCAAGCAGCTTCCCGAGCCCGAGAAGACCCTCGCCTGCCGGGCGGTGCTGGCGGCGCTCGACGACGCCGGCATCGCGCCGTCGGAGGTCGACGCGTTCGCCTCGTACACCATGGAGGAGACCGACGAGGTCGAGCTCGCCAAGGCCATCGGCGCCGGGGACGTCACCTTCTTCTCCCGGGTCGGCTTCGGCGGCGGCGGCGCCTGCGCCACCGTCGGCCACCTCGCCGCCGCCATCGCGGCCGGGCAGGCGACCGTCGGCGTGGCCTGGCGGTCGCGCAAGCGCGGCTCCGGCCCCCGGCCCTGGCGGAACACCGCCGTCCAGCTCCCCACACCCGGCCAGTGGACCCGGCCGTTCGGCCTGCTCCGCCCCGCCGACGAGATCGGGATGCTGGCCCGCCGCTACATGCACGAGTACGGCGCCACCCGCGACCACTTCTTCAATGTGGCGCTGGCCTGCCGCAACCGCGCCAACCAGAACCCCGCCGCGATGATGTACGACCGGCCGCTGACCCGCGAGATGTACATGACCGCGCGCTGGATCAGCGAGCCGCTCTGCCTCTACGACAACTGCCTGGAGACCGACGGCGCCCTGGCCTGCGTCGTGGTCTCCGCCGAACGGGCCCGCGACTGCCGCCGGCGCCCCGTCCGCATCCACGCCGCCGCCCAGGGGCTGCCCGCCCAGCACCACGGGATGGTCAACTACTGGAACGACGACCCGCTCACCGGCCCCGCCTGGACCGCCGCCCGACACCTGTGGAAGTCCGCCGACTTCGGGCCGCAGGACGTCGATGTGGCCCAGATCTACGACGCGTTCACCCCGCTCATCCCGCTCTCCCTGGAGGGCTACGGCTTCTGCGGCCGGGGCGAGGGCGCGGCCTTCACCGAGGGCGGGGCGCTGGAGATCGGCGGGCGGCTGCCGGTCAACACCAGCGGCGGCGGGCTCTCCGAGGCCTACGTCCACGGCTTCAACCTGATCACCGAAGGCGTGCGCCAGCTGCGCGGGACCTCCACCGCCCAGGTCCCCGGTGCCGCCACCTGCCTGGTCACCGCGGGCGAGGGCGTCCCCACGTCCGCCCTGCTCCTGAGGAGCTGATACCGGATGCCGGAAACCGCCGACGGACTGCTGTCCCCCGTCGCCGACGACGACGGCGCGCCCTTCTGGGAGTTCGCCGCCCGGGGGGAACTGCGCGTCCAGGCCTGTGCCGACTGCGGCCGGCTGCGCTTCCCGCCCCGGCCCTGCTGCCCGCACTGCCACTCCTTCGGCCAGGAGTGGCTGCGGATGAGCGGACGCGGCCGGATCTGGTCGTACGTCGTCGCGCACCCGCCGCTGCTGCCCGCCTACGCCGCCCAGGCCCCGTACAACGCGATCGTCGTGGAACTGGCCGAGGACCCGCTGATCCGGCTGGTCGGCAATCTGGTCACCGCCCCGGACGCGCCACTGGACTCCGCCGCCCCCGGTGCGCTGCGGATCGGGGCGCCCGTCCGGGCCGTGTTCACCCGGCCTCCGGGCAGCACCGTCACGGTGCCCCGCTGGCTCCCGGACCGGTCATGACGGTCCGCACCGAGATCCGGGACGGTGTCGCGGTCGTCACCCTCGACCGGCCCGAGCGCCACCATGCGATCGACCTCCCGACCGCCGCCGGACTGCGCCGCACCTGGCAGGCGTTCCGCCGGGACGACGCGGTGCGCGCGGTGGTGCTCACCGGCTCCGGCGAGCGGGCGTTCTGCACCGGCATCGACCGGTCGGCCGAGGTCCCCCAGCCCGGCAGCCCGTACTCGGTCGACGACCCGCTCCTGACGGTCGGCCCGAAGGCGAACGACCTGTGGAAGCCGGTCATCGGGGCGGTCAACGGCATGGCCTGCGGCGGCGCGTTCTACCTGCTCGGCGAGTGCGAGTTCCTCATCGCCTCCACCACCGCCACCTTCTTCGACCCGCACACCGGCTACGGCATGGTCAGCGCCTACGAGGCCATCGCCATGGCGCAGCGGATGCCGTTCGGCGAGGTGGCGCGGATGTCCCTGATGGGCACGGCGGAACGGCTGTCGGCGCACCGGGCGTACGAGACCGGGCTCGTCTCCGAGGTGGTGGAACCGGACGAGCTGATGACGGCCGCGCTGCGGGCGGCGTCGGTCATCGCGTCTTACCCCACCGCCGCGGTGCAGGGCACCGTACGGGCCGTGTGGTCGGCCCGTGAGGCGGCCCGCGGCCAGGCGTTCGCGGGTGCCGCGGCGCTGATCGCCCTCGGCAATGCGCCCCCGGAGCTGCAGGCGGAGCTGTTCACCCGGCGCACCCGGGACTTCCGCACCCGCTGACCGGCCGGCACCGGCCCCTGGAGTCGAGGGGTGCCGCGACCGGGCGGGCCCGGCCGGCCGGTGGCCGGAGCCCGGCCACGGGGCCCGGTCACAGCGCCTGGCCACAGCGCCTGGCCATAAGGCGGCTTCCCATGGCGGAGGCGCGGCTCCCGGCGTAGCGTCGGAAGGGAGGTGATCCGCGCTCATGGCACGTAACGCCCTCGGCTCCACGGTCGCCCTCCTCGGGGCGGCGGCCGCTGTGGCGAGCCCCTTCCGAGCCTGGTACGGCAACCGCCAGGGCCGTGACATCCGCATGGAGGACCTCTTCGACGGCATCACCACGGTCTCCGCCGAACTCTGGGAGTCGGTGTTCGTGGTGATGCTCTTCGTCGCCCTGCTGACCCTGGTGGGAGTGATCTTCCGGTCCCGGCTGACGGTCGCCCTGGCCGGGATCGTGTCACTGGGCTTCACGGTGCTGTGGATGGTGCGGCAGGGGCAGGCGACCGGAAGCCTCACGGCCGGTGGCGCCGAAGGGCTGGGCGCGGGCGCCGCCCTGGCCGTCGGCGGCTCGCTGCTGATCCTGCTCGGCGCGCTCCTGATGGCCGGCCGCAAGCGCCGCCGGTCCCGGCACGGCCGCGGCGGGGAACTGACCGAACCCGAGCCGTACGGCTACGAGCCGGAGCCCGAGCCCTACTACGGTCCCGGTCCCGGCGGTCCGGGCGGCCCTGGCGGTCGCGGCGGTCCCGTCGACGAGGACACCCCCACACAGCCCTACCCGCCACCGCCCCCGCCGGACGAGCCCTGGCCGCCGGACCACCGCCCGCCTCCCAGGCGGTAGCGTCCTCGGGCGCCGACGGGCCCGTCCCGCAGTCCGGCACCCCAGCCCCGCGGTCCTGCCGGTCCCGCAGCTCACGTCAACGGCGTTCGAGCGATCACGCCATCGGCTGATCCAGCGCCATGAGCGCCCCATGACGGTCGGCACTGTGGGATTTTTGCTGTTCCCCGGGTTTCTCCCGGCCGACCGGGCCACGGCGACACCCGGCGCACACGCAGGCCGCAGCGGAACTCCCCCGGGGAGACGGGCGCACCCCGGCGCAGCGATTCCCCGATGGTCTTTTACACATATGGTCATATTCACCCCATGGTGCGTCCGATGCGCTCTGTCGGGGCCGTGACCTCCTCGGTTTCAATGTTTTCCAGGCAAAGGGTCGAAGGCCTGTCTCCGAGGTCACCGGCCGCTCGCCCGCTCCCATTCCGGCGACCCCGCACCGCGGCGGGCACGCCGTCGCGCACTCCCCCAGGGCACGCAGCACGGGGCCCCTGTGCCCTGGGGGGCTCCGCACGGACCTGCACAGTGCCCTGCTCCGGCGTCACCACCGGGCCGATACCCCCGGGAACCCTTCGGCCGGCCCTCCCGGCCGAGTCGGTCCGCCCCGGTATCCCATCCGGCGGGAGCCCACCCATGCGAGGAAAGGGACAACGTCGTGGCGACTATCAACCCCACTCAGGGCCCCGCGTCAGGCGGGAACTCGGTGGTCATCACCGGCACCAACTTCACGGGCGCGACCGCCGTGAAGTTCGGAACGAAGTCGGCCTCCTACACCGTCAACAGCGCCACCCAGATCACGGCGACGGCTCCGTCCGGCACCGGCTCGGTCGGCGTGACCGTGACGACTCCGGGCGGCGTCACCACGCCGGTGGCGTACTACTACATCAGCCCGCCCATCAAGTCGACGCTCAGCGCGACGTCGGGACCGCTCGACGGATCGACCACCACGGTCACCGGAGCCAATCTGACGACCGCGACCTCCGTCACCTTCGGCGCGGTCGGCTCGGCGACCCCGACCGTGGTGAACGACAGCACGCTGAACGTCACGGCGCCCACCGCGGAGGACCCGGGAACCGTGCCCGTCACGGTGACCACCCGGGGCGGCAGCACCAACGGGCTCTTCTTCACCTACGTCGACGCACCCACCGTCGGCACCATCAGCCCGGCCACCGGCCCCGAGTCCGGCGGCACCGCGGTCACCGTCCCGGGCACCGGGCTGAGCACGACCCAGACCGTCACGTTCGGCGCGACCTCGGCGGCGTTCCAGGTGATCGACGACTCCACGCTGATCGCCTACTCGCCCGCGGGCACCGGCACGGTGGCCGTCAACGTCACCACCGAGGGCGGCACCGACGCCAGTGCCAACAGCTTCGTCTACGTGGCACCTCCCGGTTAACAGGCCGGGGTGGGCGGCGGGTTCCCGCCGTCCACCCCACCCCGGGCCGTCTCGGGGGGCGGGAGCCCCCGGCTTC
>NZ_JBYITE010000054.1:0-46287 GCF_057709105.1 Streptomyces sp. bgisy100 | reverse complement strand
CCGGAACCCCCCACCCCGCAGGTCCCGGCCCCCGGCACCACGTCCGCACCCCGCGCACAGAGCCGCACCCGGGACGGCCCCCGCACCCCGCGCTCCGAACCCGCACCGGGGCCCGGCCCCCGCACCCCGAACGGAACCCGGCACCCGGACACGGCACCCCGCACCCGGCCCCCGCACCCGCTACAGGCCGGCCCCCGAGCCCCCCGACCCGAACGCGCTCAACCGCGCCGCCAGATCCCCGAACGTCCCGTCCACCGGCTCCTGGTCGACGATCCGCCGCACCAGCGCCGCGGCCTCCTCGTCGTACGCCGCGCTCACCGCGAGCAGCGCCATGAAGCTGTGCACCAGCTGCAACTCCAGTTCGGTGCGGGGAATGTGCCGCCCGTCCAGCCACGTGAGCGCCGTGGTCTCGGACATCCCGATCCAGGACCGGACGGCGAGGGCGATCCGCGGGCCCGGGTCGGTGATCCCCAGGTGGAACAGCATGTGGTCGTACGCCGCCTGCCGCACCTTGTCGATCAGTGCGTTCGCCCGCTCCGAGCCGACCGACGTACCGCCGCGCAGCAGCGCCTCGAACCCCGGCGCGTGGTCGTCGACGAAGTCGAAGAAGCGGGACATCACCCGCAGCAGCCGCGCCCCGAGCGGGCCTTCCTGCGGCTCGGCGAAGCGCCGGGTCAGTTCACCGGCGGCCCGCCGGACCACCTCGTCGTACAGGCTGTTCTTGCCCGGGAAGTAGTGGTAGACGAGGGGGCGGGATATGCCCGCGGCCGACGCGATCTGGTCGATGGACACCTCCCCCGGAGGGCGTTGGCTGAACAGTTCCTGTGCCACGGCGATCAGCTGCTCCCGCCGCTCCTCTACGCCCATCCTGCGGCGCACCCCAGTCGTCATATGAACACCATAACGGGGGAGCGGAAGTTGCCGTTCAGGGCATTGGCGCAGGCAGAGGGCGCGTTCCGGGACGAGCCGACCCTTTGCCGCACCGCCCGAACCGGGCGCCCAGCACCCGAAATCCGCTGCCGCGCCCCGCGCGGCCCCGACCGCATGCGCCCCCGGCACACCCGTCACCAGGGCCCCGGCACACCCGTCACCGAGGCCCGCGGCGCACCCGTCACCAGGGCCCGCGGCGCGCACGCACCATCGCACCCGCCGTCCGCCGGCCCCAGCGCAACGCCGTCAGCGGACGGCCGTCCCCAGCCCTCAGCGGAACGCCGCCAGCCGACCGCCCTCCCCAGCCCTCAGCGGAACGCCGCCAGCCGACCACCGTCCCCAGCCCTCAGCGCAACGCCGCCAGCCGACCGCCGTCCGCCAGCCGCGCGTCGAGATCGGCACGGGCTCCCGGGCCGGCGGGCAGGGCCAGTACACGCCCTTCCGCGCTGCCGCGCACGCCCCCGGACGCCGTGATGGACGCGACATCGCCGCTGCCCGCGGCCAGCACGTACCACCGGCCCGTGCCCGACTTCCACACCACACCCGCCAGCACCCGCGGCGCCCGCGGACCACAGGCCCGGGAGTCGGCCGCGCGGGCGGTCACCGCCCCCGGCGTGCCCACCCGCGCGACCGGCGGCTGGAACTGGGCGAGCACCCTGCTGCCCGCACCCCGCCAGGTCTCCGCCCGGGTGCACACCCAGGCGGCGCTGCCGCCGCCGGCCGGCAGGGTCTGCGTGGCGAACCGCCAGGAGTTGACCGTGCGCACCCCCAGCGAACGCATCGCCGGAAGGTGGCAGGCCGTACGGGCCCAGCTCACCCGTGCCCGGTCGCCCGCCGCCTCCCCGGGCCGCCCGGCGGGGCCGCCGTACGTCAGCCGGGCCGGGGCCAGCTCGCCGAGGTCCGTCACCAGGTGCGGGCCCCGTCCGGCACCCGCCGCGACCGCGTCGCGGAACTCCAGGGCCGGCCAGCTCCGGCAGGTCGCCGAGGGGACCGGGCTCGGCATCGGCTCGGTCACCCCGTCCGCGGCGCGGTGCAGCGGACGTCCCTCCGCTCCCGGCCGCAGCAGGTCCAGCAGCCGCGCGCCGGACACCCAGGGGGCGGTCAGATAGCGCACATTGCCGTCGGTGCGGTTCACCACGAGCGCCGAGGCGGTGGCGGTGTCCGCCCCGTCCGTCCGGGCGAAGTCCAGCGCCGCCCCGCCGCGGTCCGCACCCTTGCCCTCCGCGTACCGCACCACCCGGAGTCCGTCGTACAGCAGCACCACCGTCGCCCGGTCCACATCGCCCGCGTACAGCAACTGCGCCGGCCCCGACGGCGGCCCGGACGCGGTGCCGGGTGTGGCCGACACCTGCACCGCGCGTCCCGGCCGCGCCCAGACGGCGAGGGCGCGCCGCAGCAGCTCCCGGTCGTCGGCGCGGTCGCCCCGGGCGGGCCAGGCGGCGAAGCCGGCACGGTCCGAGGTGCGCCAGTCCCCGGGGGCGGCCCGGGTCAGCGCGGCCGGCTCCAGGGCGCGTTCGGAGGAGGCGTTCCGGGCGTACGGCGGTGCGGCGGCCCCGTCCGGTCCCCATCCCTCGCCGGGCAGCCCGAGGAGGGTGCCGCAGACCACGGCCGCCGCTGCCGCCGCCGCGGCGGCCCGCAGGTGCTGGCGGCGGCGCACCAGGTCGGTGGGGCGGGCGTGGAGCGAGCAGGCGTCGAACTCCGGGGACTCCAGGAGCAGCTCGTCCCGGCTGCCGCTGGGCGGGGTGACCCCGTCCGCCGCGAGCAGCGCGGCATGCGGGTCGCGGACCCCGGCCGCCGTCAGCAGCCGGCGCACCTCCCGGTCGGGCAGCCGCTCCAGCCCGCGCAGCACATACCCGGCACGGGCGGGCGCGGGCACCCGTGACAGGGCCTGGTCCAGCGCGAGTTCATCGGCCCCGCCCGGACGCGGGAACAGCCGCAGCCCCCACACCTGCGGAAAGAGGGGAGGGAGCGGGGAGCGCAGCGGCCGCTGCCAGGAGCGGCGGGGGCGCCCGGCGGCGAGCGCGGCCCGCAACACCCGCAGCCGCACGTAGGCATAACCGGCGGCCCGCGCCTCGGCGGCGTCCTCGGACTCCGCGGCCTCGTCCGCGCGCTGGGCCGGGAGGTCGTACGGGGTGCCGGCGGTGCGGCGCCGGGGGAGTGCCCGCTGGACGACGGCGTGCGCGGTGAGGACCCGGCGGCTGCGGCCGAGCGCGGGCGACAGCACGAGATAGGCCATCCGCACCAGCCGCGGATAGTGCTCGACGAGCGCCGCCTCGGCCAGTTCGGTGCCGACGGGCTCGATCGGCGCGGGCGGGGGACGGTGAGCGGTGGTCGCATCCCGGGAAGTCACGTTCAACAGAACGAGCGAATGGTGGGATGGTCACCTGACCCGGACCGCACCCTTCGGCCGACCCGCCACCGCACCGCCACCCGTACCACCTGCGCCCCGCCACCGCCCTGCGCGGAAGCCGCCCCACACAGCACGGCCCCACACGGCGCCGCACCGCACCACGGGCACCACAAACCCGCACTCACACCGCCCTGCGCCGCACCGCATCACCCGCACCGCATCACCCGCACCGCATCACCCGCACCGCATCACCCGCACCGCATCGCCCGCACCGCCGCACCCCCACCGCCGCACCCCCACCACACCGGGCCGCCGCCGCGTCCCCCGAACCGACGGCCCGGCAGCACCCCCTGCCGGGCCGTCGAAGCGGATCAGCGGGCGCCGCAGCCGGTCAGCGCACCTGCCAGCCGCTGAACTCCGCCGTGCCCCGGGCGTCGCCCCCACCGTTCGAGGCCGTCATGAACAGCCCCGCGTCCTGGGTGGCGGAGGCGCCCGGCACAGTGACCGTCGCGACCGTGCGCCACGTCGCGCCGTCGTCCGTCGAACACGCCCCGGTGTACGCCCCCGAGGCCGCCCGCGTCAGCCGCAGCAGCACCGGGGTGCGCACTCCGGTGAGGCGCTGGTACGCGTCGATGGTGCCGTCGCCGTTGGTGTCGTGGCTCAGGACCACGCCGTTGCCCGGGGTGACCGACAGGTTGAGGAAGCCGGGGGACCCGGCCGTCGCCAGCTTGTTGCGGACGATGATCCCGGCCCGCGCCCAGGGGCCCGTCACCGTCTGGCTGTCCACCCGCACCGTGACCGACCGCCCCGCCGTCAGCACGCCCTCGCGGTAGGCGGCGCCGAACTCGGACGTGGCCTTCCACAGGTCCGCGCCCGCCCCGTTGACGCCGATCCGGTCCGCCAGCTGCCCGAAGACGGCGCCGTTGGTGCTCACCGTCCGCCACGGCCCGTCGAGCGGGTTCCCCACGAAGAGCGTGCCGGGATGCCGGGTGCGCACCCGGTCCTCGCCCTGCGGCCCGTAGTCCGTGCTCAGGTCGTAGGGGAGCGGCTTCAGCGGGTGTTCGAGCGGCCCGGCGGGGGCCGTCACCCGCCAGCGGACCGTGCCGCTGCCGCCCGGCGCCACCCGCGGCAGCGAGACCGGACCCTGCGCCTGGGCGTCCACGCCGGTCAGGGCGAAGTCGACCCGGCCGGTCGGTGCCAGACCGCTGACGTTCCGGAATGTCGCCGTGACCAGCGCGCTCCCGCCCGGCGGCAGCGTCGGCGGCTCGGCGGTCACCGTCACACCGCCCTGGTACGGGGCGGTGGCCAGGGCAGCGTGCACCCGCCGGGCGGTCCGGTACGCGTCGTTCACCGGCCGCAGCGGGTAGGAGCGGCGCTCCCGGGTCCAGGGCTCCTCGATCGCGTACCAGTCGAACGCCTTGGGCTCCCGCCCGTCGGCCAGCGCGTCCTCCAGCTCGTCGAGGAACGCCTGCCACTGCGGCAGATGGAAGTCCCCGATGAGGCCGTGCCAGTCCCGGTTGGCGTAGTTGGCGAGCTTCCCGCCGTCGGCCGTCACCCGGTCCGCCCAGGTGGTGACCAGCACCCGGGCCGACCGCTCCAGCCGCGCCGCCTCGTCCGTGCCGGACGCCATCCGGCGGGCGTCGTCCAGCCAGGGGCCGAGGAGGAAGAGGCGGTGGGCGCCGGTGATGTCCTCGCTCAGCCGCATCAGTTTCAGCCAGAGCCGGGCCAGCGCCCGGACGGTGTCCCGGTCCTTGCGCTCGAAGGCGGTGCGCAGCTGGGGCAGCAGATGCCAGGAACGGTTCGCCAGCGCCTGCCGGGCGGCGTCCGTCAGGTCGTAGCGGTAGGCGTCGGACCCGCGCAGCCCTTCCCGCACGCCCAGCAGCGCGGCGAACGCGGTGTCGAAACCGGCGGCGTCGAACGCCGGGGTGTGGGTGGCGTAGTTCGTGCCGGACCGGGCGGTGAGGCTGGGCCGGGCGGCGAAGATGCTGTCGTGCGGGCGGCCGTCCCGGCTGCTGATCTCGTACGCGGTGTCGCGCAGCGCCGCGAACGCCGCCCGCGCCTGCCGGTCCCGCCCGCCGTACCGCAGATCCGCGTACGCCTCGAACCACGCGGTCCGGTCCACCGCCTCGCGGCGCCACGCCAGCTCGCTGAAGAGTTCCAGCGCCGCCGGGTCGCGCTCCACCGCCTCCGGCATGTACGCCGTGCCGACCAGCTTGCTGCCCGGCTTGTCGCGCCACACGGTGAAGCGCTCCGTCCACATATGGGTCTTGGCGCCGATCGTGGTGCGGCCCCCGAAGTTGGGGATGGTGCCGAACGCGTACGGCGTGCCGCCCCAGTCCTTCTCCCGGTCGGTCACGGTCTCCAGGTCGGAGAGGCCGTCGACGACGAGCATCCGGTCCTTGTCCAGGGCGTCCAGCAGATCCCGGCGCGGGTTGTCCTGCCAGCCCAGAATCACCCAGGTGGCTCCCGGCCGGGCGGTCTGCAGGGCCTTCTCCACGGCCCGCGCCGCGTCGGGCACGGGCACGTCCCCGGCGCTGCCGCCCTCGTGCAGCAGGTCCATCTTGAAGTGGGCGGCGGGCCCGAACAGCTCCCGCTGGTGCCGGTAGAAGGAGGCCGCCACATCACGGAACGCGGCCGTCCGCGGGTCCAGCCAGTCCGGGCGCTTCAGCCCCGCCCAGACGCCCTGCGGCACGGTACGGGCCCCCGGATTGCGCTGCTCGAAGCCGTCCGGGACGGTCCCGAAGTAGCCGGGGAGCACCGGCGCCATGCCCAGCTCGCGCAGCCGCTCGCAGATCCTGCGGCCCAGGTCGGCGCGGCGCGCCAGCAGCTCCGTACTGACCGGCCCGCCGTAGCCGCTCATGTTCTGCAGCAGCCACCACGGCTGGTGGGACGGGGCGGGCAGCCAGGCGCGGGCCTCCGTGTCCGAGTAGCCGAAGTCCTGGAGCAGCCGGTGGTAGACGGCCTCCTGACCAGGGGTCACCAGGACCTCGTTGAGGCCGTGCAGCGCCATGACGTCGATCAGCCGCTCCCAGCGCGCCCAGTCCGCGTACGGCCCGGTGTAGCCGTCGTGGGTGTCGTTGAGCGCGAAGCGGTGCGCCACGGTCGCCGACCGCTCCAGCGCGCGGCCCGGCGCGGGCAGCCGGCGCGGCAGCCCGGTCCGGCTGCCGGCCCAGGAGATGTGCGCCCCGCAGACGTACTTGAGGTACCAGTGGACGCCGGTCAGCAGGACCGCCGGGCCGGTGCCCGACACCTCGATCCGGCCGGTGGAGCCGGTGACCCGGAAGCGTTCCGGGCCGCCGGTGAGGGCCGTCAGCCGGAACTGCTCGGCATGGTCGGGCAGCAGCCGCCGCAGCGCCGCGCGGGCGGGTGCGACGAGGTCTGCGGAAACCTTTTCCCCGGTGGCTGCGGCCCCGGTTCGTGCCGCGGTCCCGGCGGCTCCGGGCCCCGCGGCGATCGCGGGCGTTCCGCTGCCGAGCGCCGTGGCCCCGAGGGCTCCGGCGGTCCCCAGCAGCGTCCGTCTGGCCACGTTTCGGCTGTTCAGGTCAGTCACGTGCGCTCCCCACGAGGCGGGTGGTGCTGCGACAGGTATGAGTGGGGTGCACGTTAATGACCGGAATATGGACGAGCAATGGGACGCGCGATTGAGACGATCACCGATCGTTCCCGTATGCGGTAGTGCCGACGTGCGTCTACTCAGAGGAGGGCATCCATGCGTGTTCGAGGCAGGGGCCGGTCGGGCGCGGTTCTCGCGTCCGCCGTGGTGACCGGAGCGCTGCTGCTCACCGCCGGGTGCGGCAGCGGGGAACAGAAGGAGAAGACGCCGAAGACGGCGACCGGAACCGTGGAGCAGCTCGCGAAGAAGGTCACCTGCAAGCCCGACATGCAGATCGACGCCAAGGAGCTGCGGCAGGGGCTGTGCAAGTCGAAGAAGGCGCGTTATGTCCTCACCACGTTCGCCACGAACAAGGGCCAGATGGACTGGCTGGGTGAGGCACAGAACTACGGCGGGTCCTATCTCGTGGGCCCGAAGTGGGTGGCCGTGGGCGAGCCGAAGACCCTCGGCAAGCTGCGCGGCAAGCTCGGCGGCGAGGTGGAGACGGCGCCTTCGCACGGAGGTTCGCACGGGGGAGGCTCCCATGAGGGCGATTCCCACGAGGGCGGTTCGCACCATGGTTCCGGGGAGGGCGGCTCGCACGACTCCCACAAGGCCTCGGAGCACAGCGGCCACCAGGCGTCGTCGCACCACATGGACATGGGCTCGTAACCCGTTCGCCCCTGGCCGGCTCACCGGCTCGGCTTCGCCCGGACGCTCCCGTCCTCGCGTCCCGTCACACAGAACCGCGGCCGGTGACACCGGAAGGACATCCGGTGTCACCGGCCGCGGCGGTGACCGGTGAGCACGCGGCCGGCACGGATGCCGGCCGCGTTGCCCGCGGGCTGCTCGGCTACTGGCACTCCTCGCCGTTGTTGATGCAGGTGACCATCTTGTTCATCAGGTTGTCCGAGAAGACATTGATGAAGTCGCCGTGGTCGGTGATCGGCTTGTGCAACTGCTCCGGGAAGGAGTCGACCGCGAAGCCGGGGCCGGGCGGCACGTCGTAGACGATGCGCTGCTTCAGCTGCGGAATGGCCTTGAAGCCGTTGTCGCAGGAGCCGTCCTCCTTGGCGAACGCCACATGCGTACGGTGGTTGGCGCTGTCGATGTTCTGACCGTCCCAGCAGCTCTGGAAGGCGAAGGAACGGACGACCTTGCTGCCCTCGGGGCAGATCGGGTACTTGTCCTTCAGCTGACGGTCCTCGAACCCGGTGCAGCTCCACGACGCGTTCGCGTTGGCGTCGCCGTTGGTGAACGCCTTGGCGTCACCGGTGATGATGCGCAGGAACTTCGGCATCGCGACGACATCGCTGCTCGGGTTGCCCACGAACTCGTTCGTCACCTCCACCGGCGTCTGGATCTGGCCGATGTTGCCGTCCTGGCCACCGCCCGCGGCGTTGGCGTCCTGCTCGTTCTGGCCGTTCTGCAGTCGGATGACCGGCCAGTAGTAGGTGGACTGGTCCTCCTGGTTCTTGCACGTGGTCTGACCGGCCGCCAGGTCGTCGTCGCTGGCGAAGGCGTCGTTGGCCTGGTTGCCGATGTAGTCGTGCATGTGGTGCGCGCCGTTGCTCACACCGGGGGCGGCGATCACGTTGTCCGAGTTGCGGAGTGCGTTCTCGTTGACCCCGCAGTCGGAGGTGAACTTGCCGGTGCCGTTGCCCTGGTTCGGGTCCTGGGCGTTCGGCTGGACCTGGGTGATGTCCTGGAAGTCGTCGGGCGAGGGACCGCCGCCCTGCTGGCCGCCCTGGCCCTGGTCCTGGCCGTCTTGCTCCTGGCCGCCCTGCTGCTGGTCCTGACCGGCCTGCTGGCCGTCCTGCTGCTGGCCGTCGAGGGTCTGGCCGTCCCCTCCTGCTGCGTCATTGCCCTTGAGCTGACAATCGGCCAGATCCGTCAGGCCCGCGGGGCTCTGTCCCCAGCGGTCGAGGGAGGAGTTGATCTCATTGATCGACGCTTTGCGCTTGGCCTCCAGTGGATCAAGGATGGAGCTCTGCATGGCGTCGGCGTCCATGGACCCCTTCGCCCGCGCGCTCACCATCTTCTGGTATGCGTCGCCGATCTGGCTGTCCAGCTGTGCGAGGTTCCGGTCGACCTCCGCCCGTGCCTTGCTCGGCACTTCGGGAATCTGGTCGACCACCTCCGGGCAGGCGATCGTCGAAGCGTTCTGTGCGGAGATCTGCTCCGTCGAGCCACCGTCATCGCTCTGTCCGGCGTTGGCGGTGACATTGACGGCGACGAGGCCTCCGCCTCCCAGCAGGAGGGCGGCCGCCGCGGCGATCGCCCTGCCCACGAGCGGGGAGCGTTTGTGCGAATTCTGTTTCATGGAACCCCTCTTGCGTCTTTCCGGGAGATGGGGGGACTCCCGGTCGGAGAAGCTCCGTTTCATACGGCGGGGGTCGTCGCCGTGTTCACACGGGCATCAGATTCTTCGGAATCTGCTTCCGGGGCAGTGGGCAGAGCCGAGCAATTCCGGGCAGGGCGGGTACAGCCGTCGAATGGGCCTGTGTGCGGTGATGTCCGGATATGGCGTCGCGTCCGACAGGCCGGGACGGGGCGGGGCGGACATTTCGTACTGGCGCGCTGCCCGCCGCCACGGGATGGCAGCATGTGCGCACCATGACAGATGCCCGGTCGCTCTCACGCCACCTACGGGCCGCGGTGTTCGCGGCCGTATGTGTGCTGCTCGCCGCGGCCGGACACGTCACGGCATCGGGCCGCCAACTCCCCGCGCACGCACTGCTGGCCGCGTTCGCGGTGACGACGGCCGCCGCCTGGCTCGCCGCCCGCCGCCGACGGGGCATCCTCGCCATCGGAACCGGCCTGCTGACCACCCAGGCGGCCCTCCACCTCCTCTTCTCGGGCGGGCACCGGGGCCTGCGGCCCGACGCGGCCCGCGAGATGGCCGACATGGCCGCCACATCGGCCGCCGACGGCATGCGGCACGCGGCCGGGACACCCGGCACGGCGCACACCGTCGACGCCGGCGATTCCGGTGTCATGCTCATCGCACACCTGGCGGCCGCGCTCTGCTGTGCCCTGTGGCTCTGGCGCGGAGAGGCGGCCTTCTTCCGGCTGTTGGGCGCCCTGAGCGCGCTCGCCTTCAGCCCGCTGCGGCTGCTCCTCGCCGCCGTCCTGCGGCCGACCCTGCCGCGCCCGGCCCGTCCGGCACCCTGCCCGGAGGAGCCGGGACGGGAGCGGCGGCTCCTTCTCGCCCATGTCCTCTCGCGGCGGGGTCCGCCGTACGGCGCGGTGCACCGCCATGTCACCCCCACCGGCGTGAACCTTCCGGGGTTCCGTTCCGTACTCGGTAGCTGACGTCAGCACATCAGGCACTCCGGCGTCTCGGTTCGGCCTCCCGGTGTTCCGGCATTCCGCCGGGGCCCGCGTCCCGCCTTCCGTGTTCCGTATTCCGTGTTCCGGTCCGTGCACCGGGCCCCGTCCGTCAGGAGCGGGTTCCGGTGTCCCGCTCCGGGGAATCCGGCGTTCGTGAGGCCGGTCCCGTGAGGCCCTGACCCCGTGAAGTGGCCTGCGAGGGCCGGTTCCTGTGAGGCCGGGCCTGCGAGGGCCGGTTCCGTAGGTCCGGTCCCGTGAGGTCTGATCGGGGCTCGGGACGTATACCGGGCGCGGTTCCGCGGATTCCGTCCGCGGACGGACCTGCCGGTGGGTGCTTTCCACCACGGCCGTCGGCCGCTGGTGCGGCTGCCTTGCCCTGCCGCCCATCGCACGACGGTCTCCACCCCGCCGCGTACCGGTCCACCCGTACGCGGAGCCGAGACCGAAGGACCCCATGTCCGTTGACGACCCCGTAACGGGGACCGAGAACACCCCCTCCGCGCCGCCCGGCCCGGAGAAGAGCATCGGCTCGCTGAAGTCCACCGACGCCGAGAAGGCCACAGGTTCGGAGAAGGCCACCGGGCCGGAGACGAGCACGGCCGCGGAGAAGACGGCTCCGGAGCAGACGGTCCCGGAGCAGACGGCTCCGGAGAGGAGCACGGCTCCGGAGAAGGCCACAGGCTCGGAGAAGAGCACGTCCCCGGAGGCCGACCCGGGCGACGCCGGATCGCAGGGTGCCTCCTCGGAGTGCATCGATAGGGACACCGACAAGGGCACCGCCCCGTCCACCGGCGCAATCGACGACCCGTCCACCGACCCGTCCACCGACCCGGGCGACGACGGCCGCCGGAGCGGCTGGGCCGCCCTGCGCCCGCTCGTCCTGCGCATGCACTTCTACGCCGGCGTCCTGATAGCCCCGTTCCTGCTGGTCGCGGCCGTCACCGGGCTGCTCTACGCCGCCTCGTACCAGATCGAGAAGGTCGTCTACGCCCACGAGCTGACCGCGCCCGTCGGCGACCACACCGTCCCCCTCTCCCGCCAGGTCGACGCGGCCCTGCGGGCCCACCCGGACGGCAGCCTCACCGCCGTCTGGCCCTCCACGGAGGACGGCGCCACCACCCGGGTCCTGCTGAGCGACCCGAGCGTGGACGAGGGCAAGTCCCTGGCCGTGTTCGTCGACCCGTACACCGCCGAGGTCCGCGGCTCGCTGGAGAGCTACGGCGGATCGGGCGCGCTGCCGTTCCGCACCTGGGTCTCCGAGTTCCACGCCAATCTGAAGCTCGGCGAACCGGGCCGCCTCTACAGCGAACTCGCCGCCAGCTGGCTCTGGGTGGTCGCCCTCGGCGGCCTGCTGCTGTGGATCAAGCGCCGGCGCACCGTCCGCGGCGCCCGCGGTCTGCTGCTGCCGGAGCGCGGTGCGACCGGCCGCCGCCGCACCCTCTCCCGGCACGGCGCGGTGGGCCTGTGGGCCGTGCTCGGCCTGGTCTTCCTCTCGGCGACCGGTCTGACCTGGTCGACCTACGCGGGGGAGAACATCGACGTGCTCCGCACCCAGGTGCACGGCGCGACCCCGGAGATCTCCGCCGAGGTCGGCGGCGGGCACGGCGGTGGCCAGGGCCACGGTGACCACGCGGGCCACCACGGGGGCGGCGGTCACGGCGCCCACACCGGCCAGGACGTCGGCCTCGACCGGGTGCTGGCGACCGCCCTCGACCGGAAGCTCACCGGCCCGATCGAGATCGCCGCCCCCACCGAGCCGGGCACCGCGTACCTCGTCAAGCAGACCGACAAGGAGTGGCCGGTGCACCTGGACGCGGTGGCCGTGGACCCGGCCACCGGCGAGGTCACCGACGAACTGAGCTTCTCCGACTACCCGTTGCTCGCCAAGCTCACCCGTTGGGGCATCGACGCCCACCAGGGGCTGTTCCTCGGGCTGGTCAACCAGATCGCGCTGATCGCGCTCGCGGGGGCGCTGATCCTGCTGATCGTCTGGGGCTACGTCATGTGGTGGCGGCGCCGGCCCGCCCAGAGCACGGGCCTCACGTTCGGCAGGCCGATGCCGCGCGGCGCCTGGCGGCGGGTGCCGTTGCCGGTGCTGCTGCCGCTGGCGGCCGCAACGCTGGTGATCGTCTGGCTGGTTCCGCTGCTCGGGCTGAGCCTGCTGGCGTTCCTCGTCGTGGATGCCGCGCTGGGAGCCGTCGCCCGCCGTCGCGCCGGCTCGACCCAGGCGCATTCCTGACGCAGAGAGCCCCGGGTCCCCGGTACGCCGTTCGCGTACCGGGGACCCGCGCGGTTCGGGGTCGTCCGAGCCGCGCGGTGACGAAGCGGAGATGACCTGCCGGCCGGCGAACTGCCCGGTGGAGTCGGGCTACCGTCCCGGCGGCGTGTACTTGTAGCCCACGCGCCGCACCGTCACGATCGACTCCCGGTGCACGCCCAGCTTGCGGCGCAGCCGGGCGATGTGGACGTCCACGGTCCGGCCGTCACCCACGTGCCCGTACCCCCACACCGTGGTGACGAGCTGGTCGCGGCTGTGCACCCGGTGCGGGTGGGCGACGAGATGGGCGAGCAGTTCGAACTCGAGGTAGGTCAGGTCGAGCGGCCGGCCGTCGACGGTCGCGATGCGCCGGTCGGCGTCGATCCGCACCGGCCCGGCCTCGGGTGCGGTCTCCGGCGCGGGGCGGGTCTCCGGCACCGGTCCGGCTCCCCGCGCCGACTCGTGGGCCGGGTACGACGGATCAGCCGACGGGACGGGGACCACGCCCGCGGCAGGGGCGTCCGCCGGCACCAGGACCAGGTAGCCGACCATCGGCGGCTGGCCCGGCAGGGTCGGGAGTGTGTGCTGCGGCGCGGGCAGCCAGGTGGTGCCGGGCGGCAGGAAGTCGGCGAGTTGCACCACTTCGTCCCGGTCGACGGCGCGGAGCCGGTGCCGGCCCAGCGGAGCGGACGGCGAGACGGGAGCGGCGGACAGCGAACGGGTGTTGGTCATGGAAGCTCAGCTCTTTCGCGCGGAGAAGTCGTCGAGGGACGTACGGCGCGCGGGCCGGTGGCCGACCGGAACGGTCGGCGGCTGACTGCGACGGGACGGCGTCAGCGCTGGAAAGGGGCCTGCGCGGGAATCGCGCGGCAACACACTCGGTCGAAGTCGTGGTGCTGCCGTGAAGGCCAGAACGGCTCGAGGTCGTGGCGACCCGGTGCGGTGTTCTGGAAGCTGGCCATGACCCCATTGAAGCAGAACCGGCATCGCCCGCGCTCTCCTCGACCAGGAGTTGATACGGAATGCGACGCACGTCTCCGGCCGATTCCTTTCGGCGGAACGGCGACCGGGGGTGACCGGGCGGGACGGCAGCCCGGTCGCCCCGGGCCTCACTCCCGGACGAGGCAGAACGGATGGCCGGCCGGATCGGCGTATACGCGCCAACCCGGCTCGTCCTGAACGGAGTCCGAGCCGGGGCCGGAATCGGAGCCGGAGCCGTTCTTGGGAACGGTCGCGGAGCCGGTCCCGGAATCGGCTGCGGAACCGCCCCCGGAATCGGCCGTGGAGCCGGTTTTGGAGTCGGCCGTGGAACCGGGCCCGGAACCGGCCGCGAAACCGCTCCCGGAACCGTTCCCGGAACTGGCCGCGGAGACAGGGTCGGCACCGGTCTCGGAGACAGCGTCGGCGTCCGGCTCGGAACCGGACTCCGTGACCGCCGGAGCGAGCCGTGTGGCCCCCAGGGCGAGCACCCGCGCCTCGGCCCTGTCCAGGTCGCTCACCCCGACGTCGAGGTGGAACTGCTGCGGATGCGCCGGGTCCGGCCAGCGCGGTGGCCGGTGGTCCGCCGCCCGCTGGAAGGCGAGGACGGGGCCGCCCGGGGTGTGCAGGGTCGACCACTCCGCGTCGAGCGACCAGCGGCGGTCGGGCCGGTCGACCTCACCGCCGAGGACCGCGGCGTAGAAGCGGGCGAGGGCCCGCGGGTCGGGACAGTCCAGCACCACACACTGCAGATTGCCGATCATGGGGCCATTCTGCTGCCTGAACGGGACCCGGCCCGGTCACTTGATCCGGCCCAGTCACTTGATGATGGCGTTGGCGATCGCGATGAGCAGGCCCACCGCGGCGTCGGCGAGCCCGATGAGGATCGCCCCGCCCTGCTTGTAGCCCATGCGCAGCGCGGCGAACATGCCCAGTCCGAACAGCAGCACCGTGTTCACGCCGAGCCCCGCCGCCGTGGCCGGTTCCTCGGACCAGTGGGCCAGCTCGGCCACGCACAGCAGGAGCACCGTTGGAAGGGCCGCGGTCACGAGCGGCCACTCGCGCAGCAACGTCCGGAGGAGCATCAGCCAGCGGTGGCCCGCCGTGCCGGGACGATAGGTCGACATATGGCGTGCGTAGCCGTGCGCGAGAGCCGACGAGATGGCCGTGACCAGCACCCACAGGGCGTCGTAGACCGGGGTGTAACTGGCGCCCTCGGCCTGGAGCGCGGAGAGCAGGGCGCTGGCCAGCACCAGCCCGTACACCCCGCCGAAGAGACTGTCGGAGGTCTCGACGTGGTACTCGGCGGGCGCGGGCGGCGACGGCTGCTCGGACACGGGGGCGCTCCTCCCGAAGCAACGGGACGCGGCGATGGCGGCCCCACGCTACGGCAGTTGATCACCCACTTTCGCCCTCCGTGGGGCGTTTCGTCCTTCGGGGTCGCCGAGTCGCCGGTCGTCGGGTCACTGCCGAGGGACGTGCGGGTGCTGCGCCGCAGGCCGCTCCGCCGGGCGGCCTGCGCGGCATCTTGTCCCGGCGGCCCGCAGTGGAGGAGCAGGCCTGGGAGGCCCTGGGGGCCTCGGGCGGGCTTGGGCGGCGTGGATTGCCGCGGACTCAGCCGGTATTGCCCAGCGTTCCGGTGTCGCCAGGTGTTCCGGTCCCGCGGGGAGCGCCGTTCCCGGGGGGAGTGCAGTGCCTGACCGTGTCGACGGGGGACTCGCCACTGGCAGAGGGGGGAGCGGGAGCGTCGCTGCCGTCCTCGTAGGAGAAGGGCTCGATGGACCAGGGCTGGTCCGGCCCGTCCCGGTAGGCGGCATAGCCGGCCGGCAGCGAAGCGGTCTCCGCGAGCGAGGGATCCGCCTCGGCGAGATGGACGAGGCAGTGGACGATGCACGCGCCCGGCAGATTGGGGTCGTTCACGCCGTCCCCGACCAGCCAGTCGCCGTCCGTGTCATGCACCACGGTCAGCGCCGGAAGGTCTCCTTCGGCCACGGTTCGCTGGACCACGGCCCCCAGGTCCCGGGGGAAGCGCCCCTCGGGAAAGGGAAAGGTGACGGTACGGAAGAGCTCATGTTCTTCATGCCTCACGCGCGCAGTGTGTCACTTGAGGCCCGGTTCGTCTGCAGTTACCGAATCATGCACCCCATAGATCTCACCAGCCCCACCAGTCCCACCGAACCGGGACATCCGGGGGCAGGGTGTAGCGCAGGGGACACCGACCGCGCACGCACCGCCCCGGCGCACTGCTGCGGGTCCCGCCCACGGTCGGAGAAGGGCGCGGGTGCACCGCTGCCGGGGCCCTGCCCGGTGCGGACCGGACGCGCGCAGGCCGGCCGGTCACGGGCCCGGACAGGCAGCCCCTCCCCGGTACACACCGGCAGGTCATGGGCCCGGACCGGGGCAGCCGGCCACGGGCCGGGCCGGCTCAGGTCCGCTCAGCTCAGGTGAGTTCAGCCCAGCACGGGTCAGGTGACTTCAGCCCAGCCCAGCCCAGCCCAGCCCAGCCCAGGTCAGCCGACGGTCTCGGTCCGCAGCCACGCGAGGTACTCATCGCTCCCCGCCGTGATGGGGGTGACGATGACCTCGGGGGTGTCATAGGTGTGCACGCGCTTGATGTGCGCCTCGAGCTCCGGGTAGCGGGCGGCGGTGGTCTTGTAGAGCACGCGCCACTCGGCGTCCGCCTCGATCTTCCCCTGCCACTGGTAGACGCTCGTGACGGGCCCGTCGATCTGAGCACACGCCGCGAGCCGCTGCTCCACCGCGCTCGCGGCGAGCCGCTGGGCGCGGTCCTCGCTGTCGGTCGTGGTCAGCACGGCAAGGAACTCGGCATCGGCCACGGTGTCCCGCTCCCTTCGATCATCGGCGCCAGCGACCGTACAGCACGGCACAGACACCGTCCTCGCCCACAGCAAGGCCGCCGAGGGATGTCCGAGCGGGCAGCGGCTCTCAAGCCCCTTCCGCGCCCTCCGCCAGCAGCCATCGGACCCGATCGAAACCGGCCGCCCTCAGCCGTGTCCCCTCCGCTCCCGCTGCCAGGGCCCACGCGGCAACAACGAGCGTGCGCGCCGTGACCAGGAGACCCAGCCGGGGATCGCGCGGATCCGCGCCGTACGCCCGGATCGCCGCGTCCGCCCACTCGGGGCCGTACCCGCTCTCTCCCTCGCCCAGGACCCGTGCACGGGCGGCCAGGCATGCCAGATCCCACAACGGGGGCCCCACGGTGACATCTTCGAAGTCGGTCCACACCAGCCCACGGGGCGTCGCCATCACATTGCCCGCATGGGCGTCGCCGTGCAGAACCTGCTCTCCGGACCCCAACCCGTCCACCGCGGCTCGGACTTCGGCATGACGGTCCCGGATCCGGGCCAAGGTCTCCTCCGGCAGGTCCGCGTCCGGCGACAACCGGTCCCACCACATGGCGCACTCGTCCAGCAGCCCGAGCCGTGGCAGCTCCAACTCCAGCCCCCGCAGCCCCTCGTGCAGCCTGCGCAGGGACAGGCCCGTCTCGACAGGATCCAGCACGGCGGCGGGATCCGGCCGCTCCAGAGCCACAAAGGTGAGGGCCAGCCCGTCGTACAGGTGCGGCCCGGGCGGCAGACGGGACACCGTGACCGCGCCTCGCCCACCGAGGTGCCGCACGACGGCGACCTCCCGCGCGAGCCACTCGGCCGCGCCGTCCCGCAGGTCCCCCATGATTCCGGCGACCCGCGCCACCACCGGATGCGGCGCCAGATGGACGAGCACATTGCTCATCCGCCCGAGAACCACAGGCTCCGTACACCGGAGGCCGTACTCCGCGGCGACACTCACCGCGGCGCGGACCGCGCGATCGTTCGGTAACGAGGACATGCCCGGCATCCTCTCAGCACGGCCAACTCCCTTACCCGGAAGGCGGGCGGGGGAGGTCGCACCATCGGCGGGACGTCCGAACAGGGCAGAGCAACCGGATTGTGCAGTGTCCAGCGGATTCGGTCGGACTGATCTCGATACTTCCGTTCCTGCGTGAAGTGGCCCGGCCCCGGCCTAGACTCCCCGCACATCTGACCCACAGCCAACGGGGGACGCGTGGACCATCTCCTCACGGTCACCGGACAGTCGGCCGAGCCGGCGACGCCGACGACCCTGGCCACCGAGAGCCTGTACGAGCGCAAGCACCTGCAGGAATGGGTGATCGCCAACCCGGAGATCCTGGGTGACTCCGTGCTGGTCGTCACGGCGGAGTACGACCGCTGGGCCGACACCGACGGGGTGCCGGCACGTGACCGGCTGGACGTGCTGGGCCTGGACACCACCGGGCAGCTCGTGGTCGCGGAACTCAAACGCGGTATGGCGGACCGGGACGTCCATCTCCAGGCGATCACCTATGCCGCGTTGGTGTCCCGGTTCAGCCTCGACACGCTGGCCGAGGCGCACCGCGACTTCCTGGCGGGAAGGGGCGAGCCCCTCGGCCTGGACGACTGCCGGAATCGCCTGCTCGATCACGTGGGCGGTGAGTTGTCGCCCGAGGTGCTGCGACGGCCCCGCCAGGTGATCATCGCCGGGTCCTTCCCCAAGCAGGTGACGCACACCGTGGTGTGGCTGTCGGAGATGAACCTCGACATCGACCTCATCGAGGTGAATCTCTGGAAAGTGGAGGAACGCCTCGTCGCCGGCTTCACCAAGGTCTATCCGACCCCGGAGGCGGAGGAGTTCACCCTCGCCCCGGCCCGGAAGGAATCCGGTGTCGTCGCCCAGACCTTGCAGGAGCGCTCACAGTCCAGGAACGCGGTCCACAAGCTGTTCGCAGCCGCGTTGCTTCCGGATGGGGCCCGGCTCCGTCTGATCCCCCGGCACGGTGCTCCGCAATACATCCAGGAGAGGATCCGTGAGTGGGCGGGCGAGGAAGCCGGCCGATCCACCGCCACCTGGACCAACGACGTGACCAAGCCGCTGACCTGGGACGCCGACGGCTTGCAGTACACCCCGACCGGCCTGGCCGATCACATCTTCCAGGCGGTGGAAGGGCGAAAGGTCAGCGGCATCCAGGGCACCACCTGGTGGGACGTGGACACAAGCGTTGTCCCTGAAGGAGTGGACCCGGACGAATGGTCGGCACTGGCCGGCCTGAGCTTGTCAAACCTGGCCGGGCAGGTCGGAAGCACAGGGCGGGACTGGACGAGCCTCCACAGCCTGCTCCGTGCCCTGCCTCCAACGCGGTGGACCACGTACGGAGACGTGGCCGCCGTCATCGGAAGCCACGCCGTTCCGGTGGGCTCCCACCTGGCCAACTGCGGCGACTGCCCCAACCCGTGGCGCGTCCTCAACGCAAAGGGCAAGGTCAGCACCGGATTCCGATGGTCCGACCCCGGCCGCACCGACTCACCGGCCGAAATGCTGGCGGCGGACGGCGTCCCCATGAAGGCAGGAACCGCAGCCCCGTCCGCCCGCCTGTCCGTCCCGGAACTCCGGAGCTTGCTCGACGGCTGAGGGCAGGCGCACCCACCGGTACGCGATGGCCTCACTATCCACCAGCGCCACCAAAGCCCGGAGCCGCCGAACTCGCCCGCCGCGCACCCGAAGCACGGGCCTGAGCTGCCCACCAACCGGCCGACGAAGGGATACAGCCGTGGCTCAGCGGACAACCGACGACCAGCCCAAAGCTCTCAAGCCCGCCCTCGACTCCATGACCCTGCTGGTCGCCGCAGTCATCGTCCACGACAAGGCCACCGACCGCGTCGTCCTTCTCCAACGCAGCCGGAACGCCAAGTTCGCCCAAGGCATGTGGGACCTTCCCGTCGGCAAGAGCGAACCCGGCGAGCCGATCACGGAAACCGCCGTGCGCGA
Source organism: Streptomyces sp. bgisy100 (assembly GCF_057709105.1). NCBI lineage: Bacteria > Bacillati > Actinomycetota > Actinomycetes > Kitasatosporales > Streptomycetaceae > Streptomyces > Streptomyces sp. bgisy100. Next base: position 27,024 of record NZ_JBYITE010000054.1, on the reverse strand, counting down.
GCTGTACGAAGAGACCGGCCTGACAGTGAAGCCGGAGGCCCTACAGGTCGCCCACATCATCCACGGAGCCTGGGGGGTCGAAGCGCCCAACGGCTTTCTCACCGTTGTCTTCGCCGCCCACGAATGGACCGGCGAACCCGAGAACCGCGAGCCGCGCAAGCATGCCCAGGTCCGGTGGGTCGCAGCCGACGCGATTCCCGGCGAGTTCGTGGACACAACGGCCGGCGCCCTCCATCGCTACCTGGCTGGTGGGCGGCCTCAGGTATCCCTGGACGGTTGGGGCTGAAATCCTGCTGGGAGAGATCGCCGAAGGGATGGACCGATCACCCGGGTTCCCACCCACGATGCGCATGGTGATCGACCCCGCAATTCGGACGCTTCTCTAGACGGGGGTGTTCAGGTGCCCCGGCGCCACGGTCACCATGACTCGGATCGGCACGCCGTCTTCGCCGTACCCCACCCGGGAGTGACGCGTGACGGGACGCACGTACACGCACCTGATGCCGAACAGCCAGGATCGCGCACGGAAGGCCATCGACGGCGCGTTCGGTGCAGCCCCGGAGGGTGAGGACGGCAACGAGGACGGGGCTCCGGTCGCGGCCTGAGCCCCGTCCTCCCTGAAAGGCCGTCGGCCGTGCCTTCCGGGAGCGGAAGAACACGGCCGACGGCCCACAGACGGCCCAGGGGAGCGGAAACCCACCCTGACCTGCGGCGTTCTTAGATGTCGAAGTACATCTCGAACTCGTGCGGGTGCGGGCGCAGCTGGATCGGGGCGATCTCGTTCGTCCGCTTGTAGTCGATCCAGGTCTCGATGAGGTCGCTGGTGAAGACGCCGCCGGCCTGCAGGTACTCGTTGTCCGCCTCCAGGGCGTCGAGCACCGCGGGGAGCGAGGTCGGGACCTGCGGGACGCTTGCGTGCTCCTCGGGGGCGAGCTCGTAGAGGTCCTTGTCGATCGGCTCGGCCGGCTCGATCTTGTTCTTGACGCCGTCCAGACCGGCCAGCAGCAGCGCCGAGAAGGCGAGGTACGGGTTGCTGGACGGGTCCGGGGCGCGGAACTCGACGCGCTTGGCCTTCGGGTTCGAGCCGGTGATCGGGATACGCATCGCGGCGGAACGGTTCCGCTGCGAGTACACCATGTTCACCGGGGCCTCGAAGCCCGGCACCAGGCGGTGGTACGAGTTCACCGTCGGGTTGGTGAAGGCCAGCAGCGACGGGGCGTGCTTGAGGATGCCGCCGATGTAGTAGCGGGCGGTGTCCGAGAGACCCGCGTAGCCCGCCTCGTCGTAGAACAGCGGGGAGCCGTTGGACCACAGCGACTGGTGGACGTGCATGCCCGAGCCGTTGTCGCCGAAGATCGGCTTCGGCATGAAGGTCGCGGTCTTGCCGTTGCGCCAGGCGACGTTCTTCACGATGTACTTGAAGAGCATCAGGTCGTCGGCCGCGGCGAGCAGCGTGTTGAACTTGTAGTTGATCTCGGCCTGGCCGGCGGTGCCGACCTCGTGGTGCTGGCGCTCGACCTTCAGGCCGGCCGCGTCCAGCTCCAGGGAGATCTCGGCGCGCAGGTCGGCGAAGTGGTCGACCGGCGGGGCCGGGAAGTAGCCGCCCTTGTAGCGGACCTTGTAGCCGCGGTTGTTCTCGACGGCACCGGTGTTCCAGGCGCCGGCCTCGGAGTCGATGTGGTAGAAGGACTCGTTCGCGCTGGTGTTGAACCGCACGCTGTCGAAGACGTAGAACTCGGCCTCGGGCCCGAAGAACGCGGTGTCGGCGATGCCGGTGGAGGCCAGGTAGGCCTCGGCCTTCTTCGCGATGTTCCGCGGGTCACGGCTGTACTGCTCGCCGGTGATCGGGTCGTGGATGAAGAAGTTGATGTTGAGCGTCTTGTCCTTGCGGAACGGGTCGACACGGGCGGTCGACAGGTCCGCGCGGAGAGCCATGTCGGACTCGTGGATGGCCTGGAAGCCACGGATCGACGAGCCGTCGAAGGCCAGCTCCTCGTCCGCGTCGAACGCCTCCGCCGGAACGGTGAAGTGCTGCATCACACCAGGCAGGTCGCAGAACCGGACGTCAACGAATTTGACGTCCTCGTCCGCGATGAACTTCTTCGCGTCGTCGGCGTTCTGGAACATCCAACTCCTCCTAGCCCGCCGCCAGGGGGCGGGATTGCTGCTCGGGGCGTGGCCAGTGCGGTGGCACGCTGGCCCCGACCATAGGATTCCGGGATTTCCCGAGCATGACCCAATTGTTTCGCTGAGGTTAACCGCCGGGCGTCGCTGTCCGCCTCCGCAGATGAGGCGGGCATACGCCCGTCACACCCTATGAAACACCTCCTCGGAAGTTGTGCGGCGCAGCCCCGCGCAACGGGCCGGGAAGGCCGCTCAGCAGCCGTGGCGCCGTCCGGACGCCCGTGACCAGCGCGGACCCGGACCGGCGGGCCCGGAGGCCGGGCTCCGGCCCCTGCCCGGCCGGGGCCGGGGGCGGTTCTACGGGGGCCTGGCCGTCGGGGAATGTATGCGGTCCCAGTACCGTGGTCGGGTGGACAATAGGCAAGCAATCGGATCGTGGCTCTCCGGTCCCCGCGCCGCAGCCGAGGAGATGGGGGTCGATTTCGGCCACCGCGGTGAGCGCCTCGGACTCCCGGAGAACGGACCGGGCTCGATCGCTCCCCTCGGGCGGCGCTTCGGAGCCCTTTTCATCGACTGGGCGCTGTGCGTACTGATCGGCTACGGGCTGCTGGCCCGCGGTGACCTCTCGGCCGCGAACAACTGGGCCCTGCTGGTCTTCGTGGTGCTGAGCGTGCTCACGGTCGGCACGGTGGGTTACACGCCCGGCAAGCGGCTGCTGGGGATCCGCGTCATCGCCGTGGACGGCACGCGCCTGTCCCTGCCGTACGCCGTGCTCCGCTCGGCCCTGCTCGCGCTGCTGGTCCCGGCCCTGATCTGGGACCGCGACGGCCGGGGGCTGCACGACCGGCTGGCGCGGGCGGTCCAGGTCCGGATCTGAGGCTCCCGCCCGGGAGCAGGCGGTCCGGGTCCGGATCCGGGGCTCAGGCCCGGGAGCGGGCGACCCAGGTACGGATCTGAGGCACCGGATCCGGATCCGAGGTACCGGCGGGAGTGGGCGGCCCACAGAAGCCGCCGTGTCCGCCCGGGGCCCGGCCGCCCGGCCCCCGCCCCGGCCTCGCAGGCGAGCCGACGGTGACGGCCACCTCCTGTGCCCCGCAGGCACGCCGCCCCTCAACCCGCATCCGCCCCACAAGCGGCACCCGCCCACAAGCGGCACCCGACCCGCAAACGCGGAGCCCCACAAACGCGAAGGGCGGCCCGGAACCGAGTTCCGGGCCGCCCTTCGCGTTGCTCGACGCGCTCGCGCGCCGGTCGCTGAGTGCGCCGTCGTCCGCCGCACCAGCAGCCCACCGCGAGCGGCGGTCCACCGTGAGCGCGCGGGCTCACCTGCGCCGGCTCAGCGCATCTTGCCGCCCCGCGGCATCCGCATGCCCTTCGGCATCGGGCCCTTCGGGATCGGCATGTTGCTCATCAGGTCGCCGAGCGCGCGCAGCCGGTCGTTCACCACCGTGACCTGGGAGCCGGGGAGCACCCGCGGCAGCTTCATCAGGGTGGTGCGGAGCCGCTTCAGCGGGACCTGGCCCTCGTCGTCACCGACGACGACGTCGTGCACCGGTACGTCGACGACGACGCGCGCCATCTTCTTCTTCTCGGACGCCAGCAGGGCCTTGACCCGGTTCGGGTTGCCCTCGGCCACCAGCACGATGCCGGCCTTGCCGACGGCCCGGTGGACGATGTCCTGGTTCCGGTTCATCGCCACAGCGGGGGTCACGGACCAGCCGCGGCCGATGTTCTCCAGCACCGCGGCCGCGGCTCCGGGCTGGCCTTCCATCTGCCCGAAGGCAGCGCGCTCGGCCCGGCGTCCGAAGACGATCGCCATCGCGAGGAAGGCCAGCAGGAAGCCCAGGAGGCCCAGGTAGACCGGGTGGTCGATCAGGAAGCCGATCGCAAGGAGGACACCGAAGGTGACAATTCCCACAGCCGCGACGACAAGACCGACCTTGGAGTCGACCCGCTTGGTCATCTTGTAGGTCAGGGCGATCTGCTGCAGCCGCCCGGGGTTCTCGGATGTTTCCTTCCTCGCCATGCCCCAGAGTTTACGTGGCCTGCGGAGCGCGGGTTGCCACGGCCTCCAGCACGTGCTGAGCCTCCCGCCGGTCGTTCGCCCGGCGACGGTCCTCCAGGACCGCGGTCCAGGCGTTCTGGCGGGCGGTGCGCTGGCCGCCGCGGAGCAGCACCTCCTCCACGGCGCGGAGGGCGTCGGTGACGGACGGGATGGCGGTGGCGCGGACGGGCGCGGCCTGCATGGCGAAAGTCCCCTCGGAGCGGGTGGGCGGGAACGGAACTGCGCTGTGCTTACCAACTGCGCTGTGCTTACCCGGGGTCACTCCCCGGTCCCATCAGAGTCACTGATGGGTGTTACCAGCACGTGACCGGTTGGTCAAACACCAATGAAACCCATACGTGGCCCGTACACACCTTGACGCGGCCCGTACGTGGGAACGTACGGGCCGCGTCACCGACCGAATGGCGGAACCGGCGCCTCAGCCCGCCTGCGGGGCGGCCGCGGCGGAGCGGCGGTCCATGGCCTGCCGGAAGAGCCGGCCGGCGCGGTAGGAGGACCGGACCAGCGGCCCGGACATCACACCGGAGTAGCCGATCTCCTCGGCCTCCTCCGAGAGCTCCACGAACTCCTGCGGCTTCACCCAGCGCTCCACCGGGTGGTGCCGGACGGTCGGCCGCAGGTACTGGGTGATGGTGATCAGCTCGCAGCCCGCGTCGTGCAGGTCCAGCAGCGCCTGGCTGATCTCCTCGCGGGTCTCGCCCATGCCCAGGATCAGGTTGGACTTGGTCACCAGACCGGCCTCACGGGCCTTGGTGATGACCTCCAGCGACCGCTCGTAGCGGAACCCGGGGCGGATCCGCTTGAAGATCCGCGGCACCGTCTCCACGTTGTGCGCGAACACCTCGGGACGGGAGGAGAAGACCTCGGCGAGCTGGTCGGGGTCGGCGTTGAAGTCGGGGGCCAGCAGCTCGACCTTGGTGCGGCCGTCCGTGCGCTCCGCGGTCATCGCGTGGATCTGCCGCACCGTCTCCGCGTACAGCCAGGCGCCGCCGTCCTCCAGGTCGTCGCGGGCGACGCCGGTGATCGTGGCGTAGTTGAGGTCCATGGTGACCACGGACTCACCGACGCGGCGGGGCTCGTCCCGGTCCAGCGGCTCCGGGCGGCCGGTGTCGATCTGGCAGAAGTCACAGCGCCGGGTGCACTGGTCACCGCCGATGAGGAAGGTCGCCTCGCGGTCCTCCCAGCACTCGAAGATGTTCGGACAGCCCGCCTCCTGGCACACCGTGTGCAGGCCCTCACGCTTCACCAGGCTCTGCATCTGGGTGTACTCGGGCCCCATCTTCGCCCGGGTCTTGATCCACTCGGGCTTGCGCTCGATGGGCGTCTGGCTGTTCCGGACCTCCAGGCGCAGCATCTTGCGTCCGTCGGGTGCAACTGCGGACACGTCCGGCTCCCTACGACTTCGATTCTTCGGCGCACACCAGGGTACGCCCGTTGTTCATACGGTCCTACGCGGTGGCCAACCCGTACGCCTGTGGGGACATTCCCCCGGACGGCGCCGGACCGGGCCGGCCCGGCTACTCGGCGTGCGCGACCTGGCGGGGCAGCGGGTTCGCCGCCTCCAGGACCGCCCGCAGATGCTTCTCGACCACCGGCACGACCTCGGTCACGGAGACCCGGCGGCCCAGCTCGTCGGAGATCGAGGTGACCCCGGCGTCGCGGATGCCGCACGGCACGATCCGGTCGTACGCGGTGTTGTCGGGATCACAGTTGAGGGCGAAGCCGTGCATCGTGACGCCCTTGGCGACCCGGATGCCGATGGCGGCGAGCTTGCGGTCCTCGCGGCGCTGGCCGGCGTTGGACGGGGCGTACTCGGGGCCGTGCAGCCGGGGGTCGAACTCGTCGTCGTCCAGCCGCGGGTCGAGGTGCAGCGCCAGGCTGCCCGTCGACGGGCGCTGGTCGATCGGGTCGCCGAGCACCCAGACCCCGCTGCGGCCCTCGACCCGGGTGGTCTCCACGCCGAACTCGGCGCAGGTCAGGATCAGCGCCTCCTCCAGGCGGCGGACGTGCGCGACCACGTCCACCGGGCGGGGCAGCTTCAGGATCGGGTAGCCGACGAGCTGGCCCGGGCCGTGCCAGGTGATCTTGCCGCCGCGGTCCACGTCGACCACCGGGGTCCCGTCCAGGGGGCGCTCACTGTCGGTGGTGCGCCGTCCCGCCGTGTAGACGGGCGGGTGCTCCAGCAGCAGACAGGTGTCCGGGATCTCGTCCGCGAACCGCGCCGCGTGCACCTGCCGCTGTTCCTCCCACGCCGCCGTGTACTCGACGGCGGCGTCCCCGAAGCCCAGGTGGACGAAGCGCAGGGACTCGGACACGGGGGCCGTCTCCTGGGAGGGGGCAGCGCTCACGGGGGCTCCTTCGAACTCACGTCTTGCTTCTCTCACGCGGTAGCCACTGTACGGCCGGGGTCCCGAAATGTCGGCACGCGGGTTCCCGGGCCCCGGGCGGCCCCGCCCGGTCCCGCGTGCGGCGCCTGGCCGTCGCTCCCGCCCGGCGTTTGCTCACACGATCGGATGAATACGACGCGATGGCCGCGATCAGGGCGGCCACGGCCGTTAAGTTCGCGCCGTTCCACATGGGTGATCGGGGGGAAGCGGCAGGCTCGTCGCCTTTTCGCGCCCTCTGCTCCCAGGGCCCGGAAGGCAGGAGACCGCACAGCCGATGACGGATCGACCCCAGCAGCGCATTCCCAACCGTCAGCTCGCCGCGCTCATCGCGGAGGCCGGGTTCTCCAACGCCGGGCTCGCCCGCAGGGTCGACCAGCTCGGCCTCGAACACGGCCTCGACCTGCGCTACGACAAGACCTCGGTGACCCGCTGGCTGCGCGGCCAGCAGCCGCGCGGCACGACGCCCGCGCTGATCGCCGAGGTGTTCACCCGGCGCCTGGGCCGCCGGCTCTCCGCCCAGGACCTGGGGCTGGACGCCTGCGCCCCGGTCTACGCGGGCCTGGAGTTCGCGGCGAGCCCCGCCGAGGCGGTGGACATCGTCAGCGGGCTGTGGCGCAAGGACTCCGGCAGCCACGCCGAGCTGCGCAAGATCGCGTTCACCCCGGCGGGGCTGGTCGTGCCCAGCCGGGACTGGCTGATCGGGCGGCCCGACGAACGGGTCGGCCGCGGCGTCGAGGCGCCCGCGGCACCGGCCCCCCGGTCCGGCGGTGCTCCCGGCGCCCCGGGGGACACCGGCGGGCGGGCGCAGGCCCCCGGCCGGGTCCAGGTGCCCCGGCAGCGGCAGACCGACCGGGTGGCGGGCCAGCGGGTCACCTCGGGCGACATCGCGGCCCTGCGCTCGGTGGCGGAGCTGTTCCGCACCCTCGACCAGGCGTACGGCGGCGGGCACGCCCGGCAGGCCCTGGTCCGCTACCTGGAGCACGAGGCCGAGCCGATGCTGCGCGGGGCGTACGGGGAGTCGACGGGACGCCGGCTGTTCGCCGCCGTCGCCGACCTGACCCGGCTCGCGGGCTGGACCTCGTTCGACATCGCCGCCCACGGGCTCGCGCAGCGCTACTTCGTCCAGGCCCTGCGGCTCGCCCAGGCGGCGGGGGACCGCCCGTACGGCAGCTATGTGCTGGTGACCATGAGCCGGCAGGCCGTCTACCTGGGGCACGGCCGGGAGGCGGTGCAGCTCGCCCGGGTCGCCCAGCAGGGCGTCGGCAGCGGAGCGCCGCCGGTGGTGCAGGCACTGCTGCACGCCGTGGAGGCGCGCGGGCACGGCGTGGTCGGCGACGTCCGGGCCTGCACCACCTCGCTCGCCCGGGCGGAGAAGGCGCTGGAGGCGGCACGGCCCGGTGACGAGGTGCCGCACTGGGCGCGGTTCTTCGACGAGGCGCAGCTCGCCGACGAGTTCGGCCACTGCCACCGCGACCTCCAGCAGTACCGGGTCGCCGCGCAGCACGCGGAGCGCTCCCTGCAGCTGCGCGGCACGGCGTTCGCCCGCAGCAGGCTGTTCTGCCGGGTGGTGCTGGCCTCGGCGCGGCTGGGCATGGGCGAGCTGGAGCAGGCGTGCGCGCTGGGGGCTGAGGCCGCCCAGCAGGCGACCGAGATGCGGTCGGCGCGTGCCGTGGAGTACGTCCGGGACTTCGAACGGCGGCTGGAGCCCTACAAGGAGGCGCCGGCGGTCCGGGGGTACCGGGAGCGGGTGGCGGCGCTCGGCGTGTGAGGCCCGGCAGGGGGGAGGGCACGATGGGGGTGTGGGGACGGGCGGTGCGGGCCGGTGACCGGGCCGTCCCCCTGGCTGGGCGGGATGTGTCCGGGCAGGACGCGCCTGCGAGCGGGACGCACACGGACGCGACGGGGCGCACCGGCGACCGCCGGCCGGCCCCGGCGCCGGTGCGTCCTCCCTCAGGCCGCCACGGGCAGCGCCGGCGGTTCCTCGGCAGGCGGGAGGCCGAAGTCCCGCAGGGCGGCGTGCGCGGCGCGACGGCCCGAGAGGATCGCGCCGCGGGCCGTACTGGTGTCGCGGTGGTCCCCGCAGACGTACAGGCCCGACAGCACCCGCACCGGACGCCGCGGGTCGTGCGGCGCGCCCATGGCGGGCACCGCCTCCGGGTCGTGGTGGGCGCCGAGCAGCCGCCAGCCGTCCGCGGAGGTGCCGTAGAGCTCGCCGAGCTGGCCGCGGGCCGCCTTGTCGAGCACGTCCGGCGACTGGGCGGCGGCGGAGCCGAGCACCGTCGAGGTGATGAGGACCCCGCCGGGCGGCGTCCGCGACGGATCGGCCTCGCTGACGACCGCCGTGTGCGAGACCGGCCCGCGCCGTTCGCCGTCCAGCAGGAGCGTCGGTTCGGTCAGCGGGGAGACCTCGGCCGTGTGGTGCAGCACGGTCACCGGGTGGAAGTCCGGGACCCGCAGGCCCGGAAGGAGTTCGGCCGCGGCGCGCGCACCGGTGGCCACCAGCACCGCCCGGCAGGCGAACTGCCCGTGCTCGGCGGTGTCGACGCAGGTGGTGGACGCCGCGACGGCGCGCACCCCGGTCTGCACGGTGCCCGGGGGCAGCGCCGCTGCCATCAGCTCCGGGACGGTGGCGGCACCGCCCGCCGGCAGGCAGAGCCGGCCCCGGGCGAAGCCGCGCAGCGCCAGCTCGGCGCAGCGGCTGGAGGTGTTCATGCCCGGGTCGCTGAGCAGGGCGGTCAGCAGCGGCCGGAGGAAGCCGTCGACGGTACGGCCCGGCAGCCCCCGGGAGTGCAGGGCCTCGGCGGCGGTCTGCTCGGGGCGCGTGAGCAGCCGGTCGGCCGGGAGAGCGGCGAGCCGGTTCAGGAATGCCGAGGCGCGCGCCGGGTCGAGGGCGCCGCCCAGCGGCGACCGCGCGGCCGACGCGAGGGCGCGGGCCGCGGTCAGCGCGCCGCGGGAGCTCCGGGCGTCGCCGAACCGCTGGTGCCGGCCGCCGAGCTGCACCAGGACTCCGGACGACAGCGGGCGGAGCGTCAGACCGCCGAGGCCCGGAGTCCGGAGCACTTCGGGGTAGAAGGTGTTGAGGAGCTGCGGGGTGCGGTCGAGCCGGAAGCCGTCGACCACGTCCGTTGCCATCCGGCCCCCGACATGAGGGGCCGCCTCCAGGACCGTGACCCCGACGCCCGCCTCGGTCAACTGGTGCGCCGCGGAGAGACCCGCCAGCCCGGCGCCCACGACGACGACGTCCGTCCGGTGTGTGTTGTGGCGTGCTGCGCTGCTGAGCACGGGCCCCTCCCCGAGGTCGGCGGTGTCTCGCGCTGAGCGGCCCTGCCCGGCCGCTGGGGACCTCATGCCCTCAACGGCCTCTCGGGATGCTCGAGTTATGGACGAGCGTAGGAACGAATTCGGTCGTAGTCAGTCGCGCATCGACCGGGCACGGGCGCACACCCGTCGCACGATGAACGCATAGGGATTGTTGGCTGGTCAAGAGGTGGAAGAGAGCGGTCGAAAGCGGTCAATCGACGCCTGTCCGGAACCTGTCGCCGGCTGCCCGCCGACCCCGGCCCGTCGCAGCTCGCCCGCGGCTGCCGGACCCCGTCGGGGCGGTACGCGGAACGGGCCGGGCGCCGGGCGGTCGAACGGGCCGCGGCGGACCCCGTATCTCACGTCCTCCCCGGGGCGGGGACCGGGGCGGGCGGGACCGGGTTACCGGCCGGCGGTCAGGTCAGCGCGGAGCGCACCGCGGCGTCCATCGTCGGATACGCGAAGGAGAAGCCCGTTTCGAGCAGCCGCCGGGGCAGCACCCGCTTGCTGCCGAGCAGTTCCTCGGAGAGCTCGCCGAGGCCCAGCCGCAGTGCCGGGGCCGGGACGGCGAGGGCGGTCGGCCGCCGCAGCGCACGCCCCATCGCGGCGGTCACGTCGCGGTTCGTCGCGGGCTCCGGCGCGGTGCAGTTGACCGGCCCCGACAGCTCCTCCGTCTGCAGGATGTGGCGCAGCGCCGCCACCTCGTCCCGCAGCGCGACGAGACTCCAGTACTGGCTGCCGTCGCCGAGCCGGCCGCCCAGCCCCAGTTTGAAGAGCGGGATGATCCGGCGGCCCCAGGCCCCGCCCTCGCCCGAGACCACCAGCCCGGTGCGTGCGAACGCCGTGCGGATGCCCGCCTCCTGGGCCGGCGCCGCCGCCTCCTCCCAGTCCACGCAGAGCCGTGCGAGGAACCCGTCGCCGGGCGGGGCGGACTCGTCCACGGTCCGGTCACCGGTGTCGCCGTAGAAGCCGACCGCGCTGCCGCTCAGCAGCACCCGGGGCGGGTTGTCCATCGAGGCCAGCGCCTCGGCGACGGTGGCCGTGCCCAGCACCCGGCTGTCCCGCAGCTTCCGCTTGTACGCCGCGGTCCAGTAGCGGTCCCCGATCCCCGCGGCCGCGAGGTGCACCATCCCGTCGCAGCCCATCAGGCCGGCCGTGTCGACATATCCATGTTCCGGGTCCCACTCGACTTCGTCCGCCGCCCGGGGCGCCCGCCGCACCAGGCGGACCACCTCGTGTCCGTCGGACCGCAGCGAGCGGACGAGTGCCGTTCCGATGAGACCGGTCGAGCCGGTGACCGCGATGCGCATGTCCGACATCCTGCCCCGGCCGCTCCCCGGGATGCCGGAAAAGGCACCGGGCGGACACGCACGGGATGGCACAGTGTCCCTCATGCCCGACTCGCACATACGTACCGTGATTCGTCGTGCTGTCCCCGACGACGAAGCCGTGCTGGCCGCACTGGACCGGCGCACCTGGTCGACGCTGCACGCGGTGACCCCGAGCCCGCCGCTGGAGACCGACCCCTTCTTCGACGAGCGGCACCTCCCCGCCCACTTCCTGGTGGCCGAGTGCGAGGGGCGCGTGGCCGGCTACCTGCGGCTGATCCGGCCCACGCCGCTTCCCACCAACGCCCATGTGCGGCTGATCCAGGGCCTCGCGGTCGACACCTGGGCCCGCGGCCGGGGCGTCGCGCGGGCGCTCCTCGACGCCGCCTGCGACGAGGCCCGCCGGCAGGGCGCGACCCGCATCACCCTGCGGGTGCTCGGGCACAACACCCCGGCCCGGCGGCTCTACGCGGCGGCGGGCTTCGTGGTGGAGGGCGTGCTGCCGGGGGAGTTCCTGGTGGCGGGCGAGTACGTCGACGACGTGGTGATGGGGCGGTGGCTCACCCCCTGAGCGAGCGGCCCGCTGTCCGGTGCCCCACCGGCCGGCACCACCGCCGGCAGGCACCGCCAGCCGGCACCACCGGCCGACCGGCGCCCCCCGTCCTGGGGACTGCACCGGCCGATGAGGTCCACCGGACCGAACGGTCCCACCGGCCGGCAGCGGGCTCGGCTCCGCCGGCGGGCGGGCTCCGGTACCTCGCGGGAGTCAGGGCCGGTACATGAACGGTGTCGTGGTGCTCAGCCGGACGAATCCGAGCCGCGCCAGGATCGGGGCGCTCATGCTGGAGGCGTCGACCTGGAGGTAGTCGTAGCCGCGCTCGGCGGCGATCCGGGCCCGGTGGGCGATCAGTGCCCGGTAGATGCCCCGCCCGCGCCACGACGCCACGGTGCCGCCGCCCCAGAGCCCGGCGAACCCGGTGCCCGGATACAGCTCCATCCGCGCCGCGGACACCGGCAGCCCCTCGGCCATCGCGACCACCGCGTGGACGGTGTCCGGATGCGAGGCCAGTTGGGCGTGCATCCGCTCCCGCAGACCGGCGGCGCCGGTGCCGAACGCCTCCTCGTGGACGGCCGCCAGGAGGTCCACGTCCGCCGGGGTGGTGACCGGGTGCAGCCGGACGCCGTCGGGCAGCTCGATGCGGGTCGCCAGGTCGCCGACCCGGGCCACCATCAGGGACTCCTGCGGACCGGGCTCGAACCCGGCCGCCGTCAGCCGCTCGGACAGGTCGTCCGGCCGGTCATGGGCGTAGAGCTTCCACTCGAACTCCCGCCCCAGCGCCGTGAAGTACCGCACCTGCTCCGCGATGGCGGCGTCCGCGGTCCGCGGGGTCAGGTCCGACCAGACGACGCCGTTCCAGCCGCTGTCCGCACCCACCTGCCGCACCACGTCTCCGGACCGCTCGACCCGGGCGCCGGGGCCGTCGGCCGGTACGTCGCGCCGCATCCGTCGGTCGAACAGGTCGAGCATCGACTCATGATCCATCCGCAGAGTCCAGCACCGCGCGGCCCCGGCCCACAACCGGTTTTGCGGCGGCTGCGGCCCGGAACAGGGGTGGGGGGAATGCCGCGGTACGGGCGTGGGCACGACGGCGCGCGTGAGGAGGACGTACGGGGGCGGGGCGTACGGGGCGGGGCGTGCGGAGCAAGGAGTGGAGGCGGCGTACGTGCACCGGCCGGGGGAGGGGCGAAGGACCCACGGGCCCCGGCTCGCTCCGGGACGAGCGGGCCCCAGGGCTGGGACGAGCGGGCCTCAGGGCCGGGACGAGCAGGCCCCAGGATCGGAACACTCGGGCCTCAGGGCCGGAAACGGCCGGGCCCCAGGGGGGAACGTCCCGAACCTCAGGCCCGGAACGCGTCCCACAGCTTGGGGAAGCGTTCCGTCAGGGCCCTGTCGTCCTCGAAGTCGAGGGCCGTGCCCGCGGGCTCCCGGGGCGGCGGGGCCAGGCCCAGTTCCGGCGTCTCCAGCCCGGTCAGCTGCTCGTACGCCTCGTCGGCCGCGTAGCCCAGCTCCTCGGCGTCGCCGTCGACCTCCTCGTCGAAGTCGTCGAGCAGCTCCGCCAGGTCGTCCGGTTCGTGCAGCGCCCCCTCGAAGACCTCCCGGCCCTGGCCGATCAGCCAGCAGCGGAAGTTGTCGAAGGCGTCGTCGCTGGAGCCGCCCAGCAGGACCCAGGCGGCGCCCCAGAGATCCCACCGGTAGGCGCGGTTGAAACGCGCCTCGAAGTGGCGGGCGAAGTCCAGTACGGCCTCCGGGTCGAACTGCAGCAGCCGGTCCACGAGCAGCTCTGCCTGCTCCTCCGGGTCGCCCTCGGCGGCCTCACGGGCGCTGTCGATGATCTCCCAGAAGTCCGTCTCGTCCATCACGGGACCAGGATCGGCCCTGCCACCCCCCGACGCACGCGGAGCGGCGAGGCTGCGGCTGTGTCGTTACCGGCCGGGGTGCCGCGCCGTGATCGAAGTGATCTTGCGACTGTCCTACGGCCCGCCCGGTCGGCGCAGCGCCCGGGGCGGTGCCGGCGAGGCTGCGGCCTCCGGCGCACGGGACGCACTCCCGGGGCCCGGGTGCCCGTGAGCGGCCACCCGAGCGTGCGTGAGCGGCCACCAGGGCGTGCGTCGGGGAGCGGTGCCAGGTCCCGTGCACCCGCCAGGGCTCGTGCGCCCGCCAGGTCCCCTGCGCCCGGGAACGGCGCCAGGCCCGTGCCCCCGGGAACGTGCCTCTTCTGCCGCTCGGCAGGACGACGGCACCGGTCCTCCGCCCTCCCGCCGCGCGGCGGGACCGGTTCCCGCGCCGGCTCACCGTGCGTCGGCCGGGTCCTCCTCCGCTCCCGGCCCGCCGGACGCCCGGCCGTAGAGGGCCGCCGAGCGCTCCGCCGCCTCGGCGCAGCGCTGCCGCAGCTCCGGCGGCTCCCGCACCTCCGCCTCCGGGCCGAGGCCCAGGAGCTGCGCGTAGGCGACCTCCAGCGATTCCACGGCCAGGGTGACCGTCACCCGGCCCTGCGCGTCGGGCGGCCCGGCCGCCGCCAGTGCCTCCGCTGCCGCCGCCCGGTCCGTCACCTGCGGCAGCCACCGGGCGCCCGCCTCCGACAGTCGCAGGACGACGCGGTCGCGCAGGATGGAGCGGGCGAATGCCGCCGCCCGCTCCGCCCAGAAGGCCGGCAGGTCGAAGTCCGCGTCCCGGACGAACCGCTCCGGGACGGCGGTCACCGCGGCGAACCGGTCCACCCGGTAGACCCGGAACTGCCCTGTCACCCGGGCCGCCACGTACCAGACGCCCGCCTTGAGCACGAGGCCGTGCGGCTCCAGCTCCCGGGCCACCTCCGACCCGTCGCGCACATAGCGGGCCGCGAGCCGGCGGTCGTCCCACACCGCCTCGGCGACCTCGGGCAGCAGCTCCGGCGTCACCGGCTCCTGCCACCAGCCCGGAGCGTCGAGGTGGAAGCGCTGCGCGGTGTCCTCGGGCGCGTCCCGGAGCTCCGGCAGCAGCGCGGCGGCCACCTTGAGCCGGGCCGCCGCCCCGGCGTCCGCGAGCCCCATCCCGGCCAGTGCCGAGGGCACGCCGGAGAGGAAGAGCGCCGCCGCCTCCGCCCGGCCCAGCCCCGTCAGCCGGGTGCGGTAGCCGCCGACCAGCCGGTAGCCGCCGGTCCGTCCCCGGTCCGCGTACACCGGAACCCCGGCCTCGGAGAGCGCCAGGACGTCGCGTGACACCGTGCGCTCCGAGACCTCCAGCTCCCGTGCCAGTTCGCCGCCGGTCATGCTGCCGCGGCTCTGCAGCAGCAGAACCAGACGCATCAGCCGTGCCGCCCGCACCGGTTCTCCTTCCTCGGCCCGCCCCCGCCGCCGGCAGGGACGCCGTGGCCGACGGGAACGGTTCCGGGGCCCGCTGCTTTACGGCGTCCGGGGCCGCCGCTCCGGGACCGACCGGCGCTCCGGGTTCACCGAGCCGGGGCCCGGAGCCGGGGCCCGCCCCGGCCGCGCACACCGCCCGGCCGGGGTGCCGTAGCGCCCTGCCGGATCACCTGCCGCCCGGCCGGGTCGCACCGGAACGATACGCGCCGCCCGCGCGCCGGGCCGCGGACCGGCGAACGCCCCCGCCGCACCGGGCACGGGAGGGGGAGAACCACGGAACGGGAGGGGAGAACCGCGGAACGGGAGGGGAGAACCGCGGAACGGGAGGGGAGAACGTCGGACGGGACGGGAGAACCGCGGAACGGCCGCGCCCCCGCCCCGCGAGTGCGGGAGCGGGGGCGCGGCCGTCGTGCGTGCCTGCTGCGGCTCAGAGCCCGAGGTCGACCTCGAACTCGCCGGCCTCCAGGATCTCCTTGACGGCCGTGAGGTAACGGGCCGCGTCGGCACCGTCCACCAGGCGGTGGTCGTAGGAGAGCGCCAGGTAGGTCATGTCGCGGACACCGATGACGGTGCCCTCCGGGGTCTCCAGGACCGCCGGGCGCTTGACCGTGGCGCCGATGCCCAGGATGCCGACCTGGTTCGGGGGCACGATGACCGTGTCGAACAGCGCACCGCGCGAGCCGGTGTTGCTGATCGTGAAGGTCGCGCCGGACAGCTCGTCCGGGGTGATCTTGTTCGACCGGACCTTGCTGGCCAGCTCCGCGGTCTTCTTCGAGAGACCGGCGATGTTGAGGTCGCCCGCACCCTTGATGACCGGGGTCATCAGACCCTTCTCGGAGTCCACCGCGATACCGATGTTCTCGGTGTCGAAGTAGGTGATCGTGCCCTCGTCCTCGTTGATCCGGGCGTTGATGACCGGGTGGGCCTTCAGCGCCTGGGCCGCGGCCTTGACGAAGAACGGCATCGGCGAGAGCTTGACGCCCTCACGCTGCGCGAAGCCGTCCTTGGCCTGGCCACGCAGCTTCATGATCTTGGTGACGTCCACCTCGACCACGGTGGTCAGCTGCGCCTGGTCGTGCAGGGCCTTCTTCATGTTGTCGCCGATGACCTTGCGCATCCGGGTCATCTTGACCGTCTGGCCGCGCAGCGGCGACACCTCGACGGCGGCGGCCTTCTTCGGCGCGGCGGCGGACGCGGCCGGAGCCGCGGCCTTGGCGGCCTCGGCGGCGGCGATGACGTCCTGCTTGCGGATGCGGCCACCGACACCGGTGCCCTTCACGCCCGCCAGGTCGACGCCGTTCTCCGAGGCCAGCTTGCGCACCAGCGGAGTGACGTACGCGCCGTCGGCCTCACCGGCCGGGGCGGCCGGAGCGGCGGGCGCCGCCGGAGCCGGAGCCGGCGCGGGGGCCGGAGCAGGGGCCGGGGCGGGAGCCGGAGCGGCCGGGGCCTGCGGAGCCGGAGCCTCCTGCTTCGGGGCCTCCTGCTTCGGAGCCTCCTCGGCCGGCGCGGGCGCGGGCGCGGCCGGGGCGGCGGCCGGAGCGGCACCGGCCGCACCGATGACCGCCAGCTTGGCGCCGACCTCGGCCGACTCGTCCTCGCCGACCAGGATCTCGAGCAGGGTGCCCGCGGCCGGGGCCGGGATCTCGGTGTCGACCTTGTCGGTCGAGACCTCGAGCAGCGGCTCGTCGACCGCGACCTCTTCGCCGACCTGCTTCAGCCAGCGGGTCACGGTGCCCTCGGTGACCGACTCGCCCAGCGCCGGGAGCACCACGTCGGTGCCCTCGGCGGAGCCCGCGGCCGGAGCGGCGGCGGGGGCCTCGGCCTGCGCCGGGGCCGGCTCGGGCTCCGGCTCGGCCTGCGGGGCCGGCTCGGCGGCCGGGGCAGCGGCCTCGGCGGGGGCGCCGGAGCCGTCGTCGATGACGGCCAGCTCGGCGCCGACCTCCACCGTCTCGTCCTCGGCCACCTTGATGGAGGACAGGACACCCGACGCGGGGGCCGGGATCTCGGTGTCGACCTTGTCGGTCGAGACCTCGAGCAGCGGCTCGTCGGCCTCGACCCGCTCGCCCTCGGCCTTGAGCCAACGGGTGACGGTGCCCTCGGAGACGCTCTCGCCGAGCGCCGGAAGGGTTACGGAAACCGCCATGGTTACGGTTGCTCCTTAAAAATCTGTGCGGATGGGGTCGCGCCCGTGACGGTCAGTCGTGGGAGTGCAGAGGCTTGCCGGCCAGGGCCAGGTGGGCCTCGCCGAGCGCCTCGTTCTGGGTCGGGTGCGCGTGGATGAGCTGCGCGACCTCGGCCGGCAGCGCCTCCCAGTTGTAGATCAGCTGCGCCTCGCCGACCTGCTCGCCCATACGGTCACCGACCATGTGGACGCCGACCACGGCACCGTCCCGCACCTGGACGAGCTTGATCTCGCCCGCGGTCTTCAGGATCTTGCTCTTGCCGTTGCCGCCGAGGTTGTACTTGAGCGCGACGACCTTGTCGGAGCCGTACAGCTCCTTGGCCTTCGCCTCGGTGATGCCGACGGACGCGACCTCCGGGTGGCAGTACGTCACCCGCGGCACACCGTCGTAGTCGATCGGCACGGTCTTGAGACCGGCCAGGCGCTCCGCCACCAGGATGCCCTCGGCGAAGCCGACGTGGGCGAGCTGGAGGGTCGGAACGAGGTCGCCCACGGCCGAGATGGTCGGCACGTTGGTCTGCATGTACTCGTCGACGAGGACGTAGCCGCGGTCCATGCCGACCCCGGCCTCCTCGTAGCCCAGGCCCTGCGACACCGGGCCGCGGCCGACGGCGACGAGCAGCACCTCGGCCTCGTAGGTCTTGCCGTTCTCCAGCGAGACCTTCACGCCGTCGGCGGTGTGCTCGACGCCGGAGAAGCGGGAGCCGAGGGAGAAGTTGATGCCGCGCTTGCGGAAGGCGCGCTCCAGCAGCTTGGAGCTGTTCTCGTCCTCGACCGGGACGAGGTGCGGAAGCGCCTCGACGATCGTGACGTCGGCCCCGAAGGACTTCCAGGCGGAGGCGAACTCGACGCCGATGACACCGCCGCCGAGCACGATCGCGGACTTCGGCACGCGGTCGAGCACCAGGGCGTGGTCGGAGGAGATGACGCGCTCGCCGTCGATCTCCAGGCCGGGCAGCGACTTCGGTACGGAACCGGTCGCCAGCAGGATGTGACGGCCCTCGTAGCGCTCGCCGTTCACCTCCACGGTGGTGGGCGAGGTCAGCCGGCCCTCGCCGGTCACGTAGGTGACCTTGCGGGAGGCGACCAGGCCCTGCAGGCCCTTGTACAGGCCGGAGATCACGCCGTCCTTGTACTTGTGCACGCCCGCCATGTCGATGCCGTCGAGCGAGGTCTGCACGCCGAAGGACGCGCCGTCGCGCGCCTGGTCGGCGATCTCACCGGCGTGGAGCAGAGCCTTGGTGGGGATGCATCCGCGGTGCAGGCAGGTGCCGCCCAGCTTGTCCTTCTCGATCAGGGCGACGTCCAGGCCCAGCTGCGCCCCGCGCAGGGCAGCGGCGTAACCACCGCTACCGCCTCCGAGGATCACTAGGTCGAAAACGGTGCTGGCGTCGTTCGCCACGTCACGTCCTCCATGCATGGGTACGCCGGAGCCGGTCCTGCCGACCGGCGGCGGCTGTTGTTCGGCCGCTTTGCTTCGGCCCTTGCGTCGGGCTCGGGGTGTGAATGAGCCTGGGCCCTGTTCTGCCGAGACAACATCTTCGCACTTGTTCGCGGGCGGCGGGACGCGGGGCCAGGCTGTGAGATGCCTCTCCCGTCAGGGATAAGGGTTACTTGCGCGTAAGTGGTTGCGGATTTCGTTGAGGGCGAACTCGCCGATCCGCGGCGGGCGCCGGGGACGTCCCGGCGGAGCCCCCTCCTCCGGGACCGAGGACCGGGCACGGACCGGCCCGAGCCCCGTGCGGGAGGCGGCTCCAGGGGTGCGGTGGCCCGCCGGAGGGCGCGCCCGGCGTCCGGGGACGAACCTCTGTGGCTCCTGTGGTTCCTGTGGCGCTCGGGGCTTCCGAGTCCGTGGCCCACTTCCGGTACTCCTGCGTCAGCAGTGAGCTGCGATGCGGCCGCAGTCCGCCGGTGCGCCCGGTGCGTCCATTGCACTTGTTACTCCCGGGGCTGCCGGGGCTCCCGGGGCCGCTCGCAGGCTCGGGCGCGGGCTCGGGTGCGGTCCGCCCGGCCGTCGGCACAGGCGCGGGCGCCCGTTCTCCGCCCCCCGCGGCCCGCCGGGACGGGCCCGGACGAAGCCGCGGGGGCAGCGGTGATCCGTCAGGCGAGGCCGCCGCCGGCGGCCCGCTCGGCCAGCCGCACCAGGGTGCGCAGGCCGGAGCCGGTGCCGCCCTTGGGGGTGTAGCCGAACGGCGCGCTCTCGTGGAACGCCGGGCCCGCGATGTCCAGGTGGGCCCAGTCGATGCCCTCGCCGATGAACTCCTTCAGGAAGAGACCGGCGACCAGGCCGCCGCCCGCGCGCTCGCCGATGTTGGCCATGTCGGCGACCGGGGAGTCCATGCTCTTGCGGAGCTCCTTCGGCATCGGCATCGGCCAGCACTGCTCGCCGGCCTCCAGGGCGGTCTCGTGGACCGTGTCGCGGAAGGCGTCGGTGTTGGCCATGACCGCGAAGGTGCGGTTGCCCAGGGCGACCACCATGGCGCCGGTGAGGGTCGCCACGTCGACGATCGCGTCCGGCTTCTCCTCGCAGGCGCGGGTGAGCGCGTCGGCCAGCACCAGCCGGCCCTCGGCGTCGGTGTTGAGCACCTCGACGGTCTTGCCGGAGTACATCCGCAGCACGTCGCCGGGGCGGGTGGCGGAGCCGGACGGCATGTTCTCGGCGAGCGCCAGCCAGCCGGTCACGTTCACCTTCAGGCCCAGCCGGGATGCGGCGACCACCGCGCCGAGCACCGCCGCGGCGCCGCTCATGTCGCACTTCATCGTCTCGTTGTGGCCGGCCGGCTTCAGCGAGATGCCGCCCGAGTCGTAGGTGATGCCCTTGCCGACGAAGGCCAGGTGCTGCTTCGCCTTGGGGTGGGTGTAGCTGAGCTTCACCAGCCGCGGCGGGTTCTCCGAGCCCTTGCCGACGCCGATCAGGCCGCCGTAGCCGCCCTTGGTGAGCGCCTTCTCGTCGAGCACCTCGACCTTGAGGCCGTGCTCCTTGGCCGCGGACTGCGCGGCGGCGGCGAACGACGCCGGAGTCAGGTCGTTCGAAGGGGTGTTGACGAGGTCGCGGGCGCGGTTGACCTCGGCGGCCAGCGCGGTCGCCCGCTCGGCCGCGGCCTTGAACGCCTTGTCGCGCGGCTTGGTGCCGAGCAGGGCGACCTCGGCGAGCGGGGCGGACTTGTCGTCCGCCGCCTTCTTCTTGCCGCCGTCGGTCCGGTAGGCGGTGAAGGTGTACGCGCCCAGCAGCGCGCCCTCGGCCACCGCGGCGGCGTCCGCCGCGTCCGTCACGGGCAGCGCGAACGCGCCCTTCGCGGAGCCGGACAGCGCACGGGCCGCGGCTCCGGCGGCCCGGCGCAGCGTCTCGGCGTCGAAGTTCTCGCCCTTGCCGGGGTTCTCGCCCAGCCCGACCGCCAGCACGACCGGCGCCTTGAAGCCGGACGGTGCCGGGAGCTTGGTCACCTCGCCCTCGCCGCCCGAGGCGCCGAGTGTCTCGAGGACGGCGGCCAGCTTTCCGTCGAACGCCTTGTCCACGTCCTCGGCTCCGGACGCGACGATCGGGCCCTTCTCGCCCTTGGCCACGCCGATGACGATGGCGTCCGCGCGGAGCGACGCCGCTGAGGAGGTGCTGAGAGTCAGAGCAGTCACGGTGTTGGGGTTCCTCTTCCGTTGCGTTCCTCGGCCAGTCGGTGGGCCGGCCGCCGCTCGGGCCCGTCGCCGGGCCCAGCCCACCAGCCGTGCATCCACGCACGGCCCCGGGCGCTCCGTGCATCGTATTCCGAGTGTTCCGACCGGCTGTACGAAGCCTGGGCCCGCGGATGCCCGCCGGAATGGGGGCCGGGGGCGCCGTTGTGCGCGACCAAGGGCGGAACGAATCCCTCCGCCGCTTGATCCCGGGGTACGGGGCCAGGAGGCCTTGCCGCGGCGGAATGTGATGTTGCGTCAGAAATTAAGCCCGGCACCCGCGGCCCGGCACCCGCGGCCTGTCCCCGCAGCCCCGACTCGCAGCCCCGACTCGCAGCCCGGACTCGCAGCCCGGACCCGCGGCCCGGCCCCAGCGGGCCGGCCCCGTGACGGCCCGGTCAGCCGAGGGCCGTCACCAGCAGTGCGGCCGTCGCCGCGGTCTCCGCCAGGGCGCCGAACACATCACCCGTGACCCCGCCGAAGCGGCGCCGGCACCGGCGCAGCAGCACCTCGGCGGCGGCCACGGCGACGAGCGGCGCCGCCGCGTACCGGACCGCCGCGTCCGGCCCGAAGGCCGCGCCCGCGGCGGCGCAGAGAACGGCCGTGACGGCGGTCGCCGCGACCGCCGACCGCACCGGGACCACGCCCGCGACCGCCGCGCCCAGCCCCTCCGGCCGGGCGGCCGGAACCCCGGCCCGCGCCGCGAGGGTGAGGGCCAGCCGGGCCGCCACCGCCGCGACGACCGCCGCGGCGGCGCCGCGCGCCCAGCCCTCCGCGTACAGCTCGCTCACCGCCGCCACCTGGCCCAGCAGCACGAACAGGAGGGTCACGACGCCGAACGGGCCGATGTCCGAACGCTTCATGATGCGCAGGGCGTCCTCGGCCGGCTTGCCGCTGCCCAGGCCGTCCGCGGTGTCGGCGAGCCCGTCCAGATGCAGTCCGCGGGTCAGCGCCGCCGGCACCGCCACGGTCGCCACCGCGGCGAGCAGTGGCCCGCCGCCGAGCAGCAGCAACAGCACGCCGAGCGCCGCCGACGCGAGGCCCACCACCGCGCCCGTCAGCGGGGCGGCGAGCATGCCGCCCCGGGCCGCGGCCCGGTCCCAGCGGGAGACCCGTACCCGGAGCACGGTCAGCGTGCCGAAGGCGAAGCGCAGCCCGTCGCCCAGCGAGGCGCGGGCGGCCGGGCCCGCGGCGCCCTCGGGCTCGGTGGAGTCGGTGGGACCGGTGGGGCCGGAGGCCGGTTCCGGAGTCGTGTCGGTCATCGCGCGCAGGGTATCGGGCACGTCCCGGGGCTAGATTGCTCATACGTGATCAGGCCGGGCATTGCGGGAACCGGGAGCGGGTGTCATGGGTCACTGGTGGGAGCACAACATCGGGGAGCCGGGGAAGCTGCCCCTGCTGCTCGCTCTCACCGCGTTCATCCTGACGTTCCTCATCACCCGCTCCATCACCCGGATGATCCGGGCCGGGAAGGGGCCGTTCCGCAACGTCAGCTCGGGCGGCGTCCACGTCCATCACGTCGTCCCCGGCATCATCCTCACCGTCATCGGCGGCTTCGGTGTGATCGCCGGCGACCGGCACGGCTTCGGCACCGCCCTCGCCGCGGTTCTCTTCGGCATCGGCGTGGGACTGGTCCTCGACGAGTTCGCGCTCGTCCTGCACCTCTCCGACGTCTACTGGACCGATCAGGGGCGGCAGAGCGTCGAGGCGGTCGTCCTCACCGCGGCCGTCGTCGGGCTGATGCTCGTCGGCTTCCTCCCCTTCGGCGTGAACGACCTGTCGGCCGACGAGCAGCAGGACCGGGCCACCGTGGCGCTCACCGTGGCGGTGAACTTCCTGATCGTCCTCATCGCCCTGCTGAAGGGGAAGACCCAGCTCGCGGTGATCGGCGTCCTGGTGCCGTATCTGGCGCTCATCGGCGCCGTACGCCTCGCCCTGCCCGGCTCGTTCTGGGCGAAGCGCTGCTACCGCAACCGGCCGCGGGCCCGGGCGAGATCACGGCTGCGGGCGTATCGGCACGACAAGCGCTGGAACCATCTGCGACGGCGGCTGTCGGACCTGGTGGCCGGCGCCCCCAGCCGGTGAACCGGTGGCCGGTGAGCCGGCCGGCCGCCGGGGCGCCCGGCCGTCCGGCCCAGCGCCGGCGCGCGGACCTGACCCGCGCCGCCCGCCACAGCGACCGCACCGCCCACAGCGCCAGCACACCGCCCAGCGCGGCCAGATGCTCCTTGCCCGCCAGATTCGGCTTGACGATCACTTCGACGACCATGGCCAGCACCACGGCCCCGCCGGTGAACCAGGCGCGGTGGGTCCACGACAGATGCACCGCGAGCGCGACGACCGCGGCCGACGGGCCGGTGTCGTGGACGAACGCGTCCTCGGCGGGCAGGCCGAGGAACCCGCCGGGGCCGGCCGAGGTGCCGTACCGGGCGTACAGGCTCCCGGTGAGCGTGGCCAGATAGGCGATCGCCAGCGTCCGCAGCCGGCCCAGGCAGATCTCGCAGAGGCCGAAGACGACCAGGATCTGGGCCAGCGCGCCCCACACCGGCAGGTCGAGGGCGGGGACGAAGAGCGAGAGAGGGGTACGGAGGAGGGCGAGCCACCAGGGCAGGGAGGCCTGGACGGCGCCGAGGTCCTGGACTGGCCCGTAGCCCCAGGGCTGGTTCTGCACCAGCTGGAGGAGCGCGGTCAGGGCGACCGCGCCGAGCGTCAGCGGCAGGGCACGCAGTAAGACGGGTCTCTTCCGGGGGGGCCCGCCCCGCACCGCGGCGTACAGCGCGCCCCACTCCGCGCGGGCCGCGCGGTGCAGCGCCGGGCGGACCGCGACGGTCATCGTCTCGACCCGAGGCGGTGACGGCGGGTCAGCCAGGACGGCAGCGCCGGTGCCTCCAGGAAGCCCTCCGCGCGGGCGCTGGCGATGCCGATCCGGGGCAGCTCGACGCTCTTCCCGAACAGCAGGTAGCGCGGCTCCCAGATCGGCCGGTACTTCGCGTTGGCCCGGTACAGCGACTCGATCTGCCACCAGCGCGAGAAGAAGCTCAGCAGCGACCGCCACAGCCGCAGCACCGGCCCGGCGCCCAGCCGGGCGCCGCGCTCGAAGACCGACCGGAACATCGCGAAGTTCAGCGACACCTGAGTGATGCCGACCTCCGAGGCCCGCTGCAGGAGTTCGATCACCATGAACTCCATCAGGCCGTTCTCCGCGTCCCGGTCGCGCCGCATCAGGTCCAGCGACAGGCCCTTCGGCCCCCAGGGGACGAAGCTCAGCAGCGCCCGCAGCTCACCGTCGCCGTCGTGGCACTCCAGCATCACGCACCGGCCGTCGTCCGGGTCGCCGAGCCGGCCGAGCGCCATGGAGAAGCCGCGCTCGGTCGCCCCGTCGCGCCAGTCGTCGGCCCGCCGCAGCAGGTCCGCCATCTCCGGCTCCGGAATGTCCTCGTGACGGCGGATCCGGACGGTGTAACCGGCCCGGCGCACCCGGTTGTACGCCTGGCGCACGGTCCGCATGGCGCGCCCCTCCAGGGTGAACTCGCCCACCTCCACCAGGGCCTCGTCGCCCAGCTCCAGGGCGTCCAGACCGTGCCGGGCGTAGATGGTGCCGCCCTCCTCGCTCGCCCCCATCACCGCGGGGATCCAGGCGTGCTCCCGGCACTCGGCGAGCCAGCGGTCGATCACCCCCGGCCAGGCCTCCGGGTCGCCGATCGGATCACCGGAGGCCAGCGAGACGCCCCCGACCACCCGGTAGGTGATCGCGGCCTTGCCCGACGGGGACCAGATCACGCTCTTGTCCCGGCGCAGCGCGAAGTAGCCCAGCGAGTCCCGCTCGCCGTGCCGCTCCAGCAGGGCGCGCAGCCGCTCCTCGTCCTCCGGCCCGATCGGATCGGTGGCGCGCCGGGAGCGGAACGCCGCCCACAGCACGGCGAGCAGCAGCAGGGTGCTCATCACGTTGATGAACACATCGACCCACGGCGGCGTGCTGATCCCGTCGAAGACCGACTCGTCGGCCTCCAGGGAGATCAGCCGCAGCACCGCGTACTGGAAGCGGGCCAGGAACGTCGAACGGTGGCCGCCGTCGGCGCCGTTGCTGAAGGTGACCAGCGCGGTGGCGATCAGGGACGCGACGAGGAACCCGCCGGCCGCGACCACCGCCGCGAGCCGGGGGTTGGACCGGTCACCCTTCGCCGCGAAGGAACGCCGCCCCACCAGCAGCGACAGCAGGAACAGCAGGGTGAGGCCCAGGGAGATCCAGTTCTGCACGTGCCGGTTGAAGTCCGGCAGCGTCATCACCAGGCACAGCAGCAGCGAGAACAGCCCCGCCAGCACCAGGTTGAGGATCCACGCCGCCCGCTTGCGGCGGCGCATCGTGACCGCCAGGAAGAGCGTGAAGACACCCGAGGCGAAGCCCGCGGTGAGCAGGTACGGCGTGAAGAACTCGTCGACGTTGTGCCGCCGGACGTCCTGCCCCAGGGAGACCCAGACCGCGCTCAGCAGATTGACGAAGGTGACCAGGCGCAGGTACCAGACGGCGAACGCCGCGCTGCGGGACCGCCACCGGTCGAGCCACGTCCGGGACTCCGGGTCCCGGGCGCGAGCCTTCTCGTCCTCCGGCTCGCCGGCCTGGCGCGGCGGGCGAGCCGGGGCTGATACGCGGTCAGCCGCATCGGAGCGACGATCGTGACTCAAGCGGACGTCTCCCATGAAAATTGATCATATGGCTCGGGTGGCGCGGTGGGAGAGACCGGACGATCGCGCTAGTCGCGTTCGGACACCTCCGACGGTTCGGCCGTCTCGGGCTCCGGGGACGGCCGCTCGGGGAGCTCCGCCCACAGGGCGGCAGCCGCCTGCACGACCGGCAGTGCGAGCAACGCCCCCGTTCCCTCACCCACTGTGACGCCGTGATCGAGCACGGGGTTGAGTGCCATCCGGTCGAACGCCTTGACCTGCGCCGGTTCGCCGGTCGCCTGGCCCGCCAGCCACCAGTCCGGCGCCCGGAACGCCACCCGCTGCGCGACCAGCGCACAGGCGGCCGAGACGACGCCGTCCAGCACCACGGGCGTGCGGCGCACGGCGCACTGCAGCAGAAAACCGGTGATCGCCGTGAGGTCGGCGCCACCGGTCGTGGCGAGCAGTTCGAGCTGGTCGCCCAGGACGGGGCGGGCCCGGCGCAGGGCGTCCCGGATCGCGGCGCACTTGTGCATCCAGGCGGTGTCGTCGATCCCGGCGCCGCCCCGGCCGGTCACCACGGACGCGTCCGTGCCGCACAGCGCGGCGATCAGGGTCCCGGCAGCGGTGGTGCCGCCCACGCTCAGATCCCCCAGCACCACCAGGTCGGTGCCGGAGTCGGCCTCCTCGTCGGCGACCGCCATCCCGGCCCGGAACGCCCGCTCCGCCTCCTCGGCGGTCAGCGCGTCCTCGATGTCGATCCGGCCCGAACCGCGGCGCACCCGGTGCCGTACGACGTCCTCGGGCAGCTCGGCCGGGTCGCAGTCGACGGCCATGTCGACCACCCGCACCGGAACGTCGAAACGGCGGGCGAGAACGGAGACCGGACTCGCGCCCTCCAGGACGGACCGGACCAGACGCTGCGTGGTCCCCGCCGGCCGGCCGGAGACACCGAGCTCCGCCACTCCGTGATCACCCGCGAACAGCACCACCCGGGGGCGTTCGACCGGCCGCACGGGAACCGCGCCCTGCGCGGCCGCGAGCCACTCACCGAGCTCGTCGAGGCGCCCCAGCGCACCGGCGGGCGCCACGAGACGCTCCCGGCGCTCCTCGGCGTCGCGCCGGACACCGGAGTCGGGGCGCTCGATCAGATTGCCGAAGTCGTCGAGATCAAGACCACTCATCCGCCGAACCCTACCGGGGAAGGCCGAACTCCCACCGGATCGGGTCATCGAACCGCAGCGCCCCTCGGACGCCCAGCCCCTCGGACCGCCGGGCCGGAGCCGACCGTTGGCCCACCCGGAACACTCAACGTGCACGAGACCGCGACCGGACGGCCGACGAGCGAAGGGAAAGGGGCCACCGGCGGGAGGGGACGGGGCCGCAGGGGTGGGGGGTTCCGGAAGC
>NZ_JBYITE010000053.1:0-46371 GCF_057709105.1 Streptomyces sp. bgisy100 | reverse complement strand
TCCCCCCCGTCCCCTGTCGTGTGCCGCCGGGGGCCCCGGCGGCGGTGCTACTGATCCGATTCGTTGCGGATCCACTCGTTGCCGCCCAGCGGGTAGTCGTAGTGCGGGCTGCCGCCCGTGCCGCTGGTGCGGAACGGCTTGCCGTGGTCGTCGATGCGCACCGTGCCCTGCCGGTCGCCGCTGGACCAGCGGAGCTCCAGGTACCAGCTCACGTCGTGGGCCCGGGTGCCGGCGAGCACGTAGAAGACCTCGGGGTCGGACTCGCTGACCTTGTACGGGAAGTCGCGCTGTCCGTCCCGCGGCGAGGGCTGCGGGCGGCCGGCGTCGAGGTCGACGCCGAACGAGCGGGTGACGACGTCACCGCCGCAGCCGACGCCCATGCTGTACACGTTCCGGTCCAGCGGCGCCCGGCTGCTCACCACATGGACGTCCAGGCCCTGCACCACCACGGTGTCCTTCCCGGTGCCCTGGACGGTGAGTTCGACGAGCTGGTCACCGGCGGAGACCGCGTCCAGCGACCGCACCCACCTCGGGGCGTCCTGCTCGCCGGGCGGCGGTCCCACGTCGTCCGGCGAGCGGTCCACCAGGTACTTCCGGCTGCAGGGCGGGTTCTCCCAGGCGTAGGGGCGGGTGGCCACCGTCAGCGAGGCCGGGGCCGGGGAGCGGCTGGTGCGGGCGGACGGGGGATCCGCCGGCGAGGCCGGGCCCAGGCCGTCTTTGCCGTCCTTGCCGCCCTTGCCGCGGGACGCCGACACGCTCGGCTTCGCGGAGCGCGAGGGGGACGCGGAGGGAGATGCCGAGGCCCGGGGCGGTTCGTCGTCGGAGACGGTGTCGTTGCCGGCGGGGGCGCTGCCCGCGGGCCGGCCCATCTCGGGGCCCGAGATCTGGGCGACGACGAGCCCGGCGGCTCCGAGGAGCGCGGCGGCGGCAGCCGCGGCGAGGGCGAGCCGTCGTCCGGCCCATGCGCCGCCGCGCGCGCCGGGGCGGTCGCCGGCTCCGGGGCGGGTGCCGGGTGCGGTGCCGGGCGGGGCAGCGTCGGCTGCGCCGTCCCGCGACCCCGTATCGGCCCGCGGCCCTGCACCGGCCCCTGACCCCGCATCGCCCCGCGACCCCGTACCGGCCCGTGACCCTGTACCGGCCCGTGACCCCGTGACGGCTCCCGGCGCCGGAGCGTCGGTCCGGTCCGCCGTGGATTCCGGTTCCGGCCGGGCGCGTGGATGCGGGACGGTGTGTGCCTCCGCAGCAACGGGGCCTCCCGGGGCAGGGATTCGGACCGCGGACGCGTGCGTCGTTCCGGGAGTCCCGGGCCCGCCGTCGGGCGACGGGTCTCTCCGGCCCGCGTCGGCCGCGGGGTTCGGTCTTCCGCCCCCGGCCGGTGGACCCTGCCGGTCCGCAGCCGCCGCCCCCTGCCGGTTTCCGCCGGCCGCCCCCGCCGATCGGCGTTCGTGCCGTCGCGCGGCGTCCGCCACCACCCACCGCCGGTGCAGCTCCAGGAGCTCCTCCGGTGTCGCCTTGCACAGCCGGGCGAGCCGCTCGATGGGTGCGTATTCCGCCGGTACTGCTTCCCCGTTGCAGTAGCGGTGCAGTGTCGACGCACTCATGTGCAGCCGCTTGGCCAGCGTGCCGTAACTCAGCCCGGAGCGGTCCTTCAGCTCTCGCAGATGCTGTCCGAACCCGGCCAACTCCTCAGCTGCCCCCACCGTTCCTCCATCCCATTCGAGCATTCGAGGCAAGGGAGATTCCCCAGCTCACAGCCGGTGCGAACGTTCGAGCCTCCCTGATGGTCCGGCAGGTCTGGCCGGTGGGACGAGGCTCGGCACAAGCTGCGGTCATCCAAGCACGCCGCCGCCGACCGGCCGGATGGCGTGCCGACCAATACACACCTGTGACGAACGGATCCGCCATGTCTGCCTTCATCAGCCGTCGCCGTACCGGCCTTCTCGCGGCCACCACCGCCGCCCTCGCCGCGCTCTCGCTCACCGCGTGCCAGGACAACCCTGCCCCGCGGGACGAGGGCGCCGCTGCCCCCGCCTCCTCGTCGCAGACCGCGCAGTCCGGCGGCGGGACCACCGACGGTGCGAAGTCCGGTGGCGGAGCGCAGGGTTCGGACCCGTCCGGGAAGAGCGGCGACTCCGCCGACGCCCCGGCGCGGGGCGCCGAGCCGGGCGCGACCGCCAGGACGAACTCGGCCGCGAACGGCGGTTCGCAGCAGACGAAGAAGCGCGCCGTGTGCACCGGCGCCAACACCAAGGTGACCGCGAAGCAGGTGACCCGTCCGCTCAACCACATGCTGATCACGGTCACCAACACCGGTTCCGGTCTCTGCGACCTGTACTACTACCCCGCCGTCCAGTTCGGTGAGGCCCAGTCCGTGCCCCCGGTGTTCGAGGAGAGCAAGCCGCAGGCGGTCACCACACTCGCGCCGGGCGAGTCCGGTTACGCGGGGGTGCGGCTGTCGGCCGCGGACGGCAGCGGCTCGGGCGGCCACACGGAGAAGTCCCTCGCGGTCTCGTTCTTCGACGCCCGCGCCAACGGCGTCGGCCCGGTCGCGCACCCCTCCCTGCCGAGCGCGGGCGTCCACATCGACGACTCGCTGCGCGTCACCTACTGGCTCGCCCGCGCCGAGGACGCCCTGGAGTACTGACCGGAACGGCACGAACGGCACGAACGGCACGAGCAGCAGAACAGCACGAGCAGCAGAACAGCACGACGGTTCACGTCCGCGGCCGGCGGCGGGGACCGGGGCGGACGAACGGGGCGGACGGCCGGAGGGGGCGAACGGAGGCCGCGGCGCGGTCGGTCTCCGTCGGCCGGTCTCTGCAGGCCGGTCTCCGTCGGCCTGGCTCCGTTCGGTGGGAACGCCGGGCGGGCACTGCCCCGCCGGGTGGCCGGCCGCGCGATCGGACAGGGCGGTGTGTCCCCACGGGGGCACACCGCCCCGGCGTTTGTGGTGCGGCGACACCGGGGCGGCGGCTCCGGTCGCGCATCGGGTCGTCCGGCGAGCACGATGGAAGGGTGGCAAGGAGGCACGTCATGTTGGAAGTCAAGACGACCGAGAAGCCGGATGAACGGCGCGACTTCCCCCGGGGCCACCTCGAAGTCCTTCACCTGACCGGTCTGGACTTCGCCGTGGCCACCCTGGAGCCCGGCTGGCGCTGGTCGGAGTCCGTGGGCCCGATCGCCGGTACGGAGAGCTGCCAGATCCACCACACCGCGATAGTGGTGCAGGGGCGGATGCGCATCCGGATGAACGACGGTGCGGAGAGCGAGATCGGACCGGGTGACGTCTACGTCGCCTCGCCCGGTCACGACGCGTGGGTGGTCGGTGACGAGCCGCTCATCGCGTACGACTTCGCCGGGCAGACCGCTCAGACATTCGCCAAGAAGGGCTGATCGCGATGACGTTCGTCCAGATCATCGAGTACGAGACGACCCGGGCAGACGAGATGGAGGCGCTCTTCCAGTCGTGGTTGCGGGCCACCGAGGGCAAGCGCACGGTCACCCGTGACGCCCACACCCAGGACCGCGACGACACCCACCACTACGTGGACATCATCGAGTTCCCCTCCTACGAGCAGGCCATGGTCAACAACCGGCTGCCCGAGACGCAGAAGCTCGCCGAGCAGTTCCGGGCGCTGTGCACGGGGGAGCCGCGGTTCATGAACCTGGAGGTCATGGAGGAGCAGGCCTGAGCGGACGGCCCGTCCCCACGGCCGCCCGGCGCGGCCGGACAGCGGCCGGCCCGGCCTTGTGCGGCTTGGGCGCATCAGGTTCAGCCGCGTGAGGTTCGGCCGCGTGAGGTTCAGGCGCGTGAGGTTCAGGCGCGGCCGAGGGCGCGGTCGACCCGGATCTCGATGACGACCCGGTCCGGGTTCGGGGCCGGGGTGCGCTCGTAGCGCTCGGCATAGCGGCGCACGGCGTCCTCGACGAGCGGGGCCTCGGTACGAATGGTGGCCCGGCCCTCCAGCGTCGCCCAGCGGCCCCGGTCCATCTGGCAGACGGCGACGCGCGCGCCCTCCGGCCCGGCGGCCTGGACGTGGGCGACCTTCCGGCTGTTCTTGTTGGTGATCACCCGGGCCGTCCCGGCCTCCGCCTCGTAGGTGACGCCGACGGGCACCACGTGCGGGGTGCCGTCGGGGCGGAGCGTCGTCAGAGTGCACAGATGACGCTCCTGCCAGAAGGCGACGTACTCCGGGCCGGGGTCGCGGGGGTCACGCCGGGGAAGAGCCATGCTCCGACACTACCCAGCCGCGGGGGCGGCCCGGGCCGACGGGTGGCGGAGTCCGGGGGCGCCGGGGGGCGGGCTGCTGCAGGGGCGGCGCACGGGCCTGCGGGCGCCCGCCGGGGCTCCGGGATGTGCGCCGCATGAGTGCGATGCGGGCGGCGCGGCGTACTTGCTGACGAGCCGCCCGGTGCGGCGGTCGGCGTGAGGTGCGGTCTGATCCGCCGGCCTGTGGTGCGGGTGAGCGGGGGAGGGTGTGGTGCGGGCGTCCCGTGGAAACGGTGGTTCGGGGGCTTCATCGGCATCGGGAGGCCTTCTCGCAGGCGCCCTGCCCCTTCGAAACCGGGAGAGTCGGACGGGGGCCGGCCCCTGGAGGGTGAGAGCGAGCGGGACGGGAAAGCTCCCCGGTATATTCTTGAGTCGGATAGACTCAAGTTAGTGCAGGGTCAATCTGGCAGGATTGATGTGACCAGCCTTGATGTGGCCAGTACTGATGTGACCAGCAGGGTTGATGTGACCAGGAGGAGGAGCGGGCGCACGTGGATGCCGAGCTGACCAACAAGAGCCAGGAAGCCATCAGCGCTGCCAGCAGCCGTGCCGTGGCCGTGGGGAACCCGGACATCACCCCCGTGCACCTGCTGCTCGCGCTGCTGGAGGGCCAGGACAACGAGAATCTCCAGGACCTGCTCGCCGCGGTCGAGGCCGACCAGGCGGCGGTGCGCTCCGGTGCCGAGCGGCTGCTCGGCTCGCTGCCCAGCGTCCAGGGGTCCACAGTGGCACCGCCCGAGCCGGACCGCACCCTGCTCGCGGTCGTGGCCGACGCGGCGGAGCGGGCCAAGGAGCTCGGGGACGACTACCTCTCCACCGAGCACCTGCTCATCGGCGTCGCCGCCCGTGGCGGCGCCGCCGGAGAGCTGCTGGAGCAGCAGGGCGCGAGCGCGGAGAAGCTGCTCGAAGCCTTCGAGAACAGTCGTGGAGGACGACGCGTGACCACGCCCGACCCGGAGGGCACCTACAAGGCCCTGGAGAAGTTCGGTACCGACTTCACGGCCCTGGCGCGCGAGGGCCGGCTCGACCCGGTCATCGGCCGGGACCAGGAGATCCGCCGGGTCATCCAGGTGCTCTCCCGCCGCACCAAGAACAACCCGGTGCTGATCGGTGAGCCCGGCGTCGGCAAGACCGCCGTCGTCGAGGGCCTTGCCCAGCGGATCGTCAAGGGCGATGTGCCCGAGTCGCTGAAGCACAAGCGGCTCGTCTCGCTCGACCTGGGCGCGATGGTCGCCGGAGCCAAGTACCGCGGTGAGTTCGAGGAGCGGCTGAAGACCGTGCTCGCCGAGATCAAGGAGAGCGACGGCCGGATCATCACCTTCATCGACGAGCTGCACACGGTCGTCGGCGCGGGCGCCGGCGGCGACTCCGCGATGGACGCGGGCAACATGCTCAAGCCGATGCTGGCCCGCGGCGAGCTGCGGATGGTCGGCGCGACCACCCTCGACGAGTACCGCGAGCGGATCGAGAAGGACCCGGCCCTGGAGCGCCGCTTCCAGCAGGTGCTGGTCGCCGAGCCGTCCGTGCAGGACTCGATCGCGATCCTGCGCGGCCTCAAGGGCCGGTACGAGGCCCACCACGGGGTGCAGATCGCCGACTCCGCCCTGGTCGCCGCCGCCACCCTCTCCGACCGCTACATCACCTCCCGCTTCCTCCCAGACAAGGCCATCGACCTGGTCGACGAGGCGTCCTCCCGGCTCCAGATGGAGATCGACTCCTCGCCCGTCGAGATCGACGAGCTCCAGCGTGCCGTCGACCGGCTGCTCATGGAGGAGGAGTCGCTGCTGGCGGCGCAGGCCACCGAGTCGGCGGGGATGTTCCGCAAGAAGCAGGACCGGGAGAAGGACCTCTCGCCGGATGCCCGGGAGCGGCTGGACCGGCTGCGCAGGGACCGCGCCGAGAAGGAGG
Source organism: Streptomyces sp. bgisy100 (assembly GCF_057709105.1). Classification (NCBI taxonomy): domain Bacteria; kingdom Bacillati; phylum Actinomycetota; class Actinomycetes; order Kitasatosporales; family Streptomycetaceae; genus Streptomyces; species Streptomyces sp. bgisy100. Next base: position 40,193 of record NZ_JBYITE010000053.1, on the reverse strand, counting down.
AGAAGCTCCGTGGCCTGCGGGCCCGCTGGAACGCAGAGAAGGAGATCCACACCCGGGTCGGCGATCTGAAGAAGCGGCTGGACGAGCTGGAGACCGAGCTCGAACTCGCCGAGCGCAAGGCCCCCGAGACCGGCGACTGGGTCACCCCCGGCCGGCTGCGCTCCGAGGTCATCCCGCAGACCCGCAAGGAGCTGGAGGAGGCGACCGTCGAGCAGAAGGCCCTGGAGGGCATGATCGGCGAGGAGGTCGGACCGGACGACATCGCCGATGTCGTCGCCTCCTGGACCGGCATCCCCGCCGGGCGGCTGCTGGAGGGCGAGACGCAGAAGCTGCTGCGGATGGAGGAGGAGCTCGGCAAGCGGCTGATCGGGCAGGCCGAGGCGGTCCGCGCGGTGTCGGACGCGGTGCGCCGCACCCGGGCCGGGATCGCCGACCCCGACCGCCCCACCGGCTCGTTCGTGTTCCTCGGACCGACCGGCGTCGGCAAGACCGAGCTGGCCAAGGCCCTCGCGGACTTCCTCTTCGACGACGAGCGGGCCATGGTCCGCATCGACATGAGCGAGTACGGCGAGAAGCACTCGGTGGCCCGGCTGGTCGGCGCCCCGCCCGGCTACGTCGGCTACGAGGAGGGCGGTCAGCTGACGGAGGCGGTGCGCCGCCGGCCGTACAGCGTGGTGCTGCTGGACGAGGTGGAGAAGGCCCACCACGAGGTCTTCGACATCCTGCTCCAGGTGCTGGACGACGGACGGCTCACCGACGGCCAGGGCCGGACGGTCGACTTCCGCAACACCATCCTCATCCTCACCTCCAACCTCGGCTCCCCCTATCTGGTCGACCCGGCGCTGAGCGAGGACGAGAAGCGGGCCAAGGTGATGGAGACCGTCCGCGCCTCGTTCCGGCCGGAGTTCCTCAACCGCCTGGACGACCTGGTGGTCTTCCACGCCCTCGGCGCCGACCAGCTCCAGCGGATCGCCCGGCTCCAAATCGCCCATCTGCAGCAGCGGCTCGCGGAGCGCCGGCTCACCCTCGACGTCACCGACGCCGCCCTGGAGTGGCTGGGCCGGCTCGGCTACGCCCCGGAGGGCGCGGCGGAGGAAGGGGACCGGGTGCCCGGCCCGGAGGCCGCGTACGGGGCCCGGCCGCTGCGCCGCCTGGTCCAGACGGCGATCGGCGACCGGCTGGCGAAGGAGATCCTCTCCGGCGCGGTGCAGAACGGCGACACGGTCCGGGTGGACCTGGACGGCGCCGGGCTGTCGGTGACCCCGGTCCGCTGAACCGGCGCACACCCGCTGAACCGGCCGGCACCCGCACGCCCGCACGCCCGGCACGCGCCGGGCGTGCGGTCCTCCCGCAGGGCATGCCGGGGGCGGGACGTTCCCGCGGAAGCCGGGCGGCCCCCGCCCCCGCGCCGCCCCGCCCCGCTGCACCGAACGGGCTGATCGTGCCGCCCGTGCCGGTGCGCGGCGGGCAGGGGTTGCCAGCCCCCGCCCGGCATGGGAGAGGATGGGAGGAACCGTACGAAGGGAAATCCACGGTGAGCATCGACCCGTCCTCGATTCCGAATTTCGGGGGCCAGCCCGAACCGCAGCCGTCGGGGCCGGTGGGCCCCGTCGTCCCTGATCAGGATCTGGTCAAGCAGCTCCTCGACCAGATGGAGCTGAAGTACGTCGTCGACGACGAGGGCGACCTCGCCGCCCCGTGGGAGCAGTTCCGCACGTACTTCATGTTCCGCGGTGAGGACGAGCAGGAAGTCTTCTCGGTCCGTACCTTCTACGACCGTTCGCACCCCATCGAGTCCAAGCCCCAGCTGCTGGAGTCGATCGACGACTGGAACCGTCGCACCCTGTGGCCGAAGGTCTACAGCCACACCAACGACGACGGCACCGTCCGCCTGATCGGCGAGGCGCAGATGCTGGTGGGCACCGGCGTCAGCCTGGAGCACTTCGTGTCCAGCACCGTCAGCTGGGTCCGGGCGTCGATCGAGTTCGACAAGTGGGTCGTGGAGCAGCTCGGGCTGGAGGCGGACGTGGAGTCCGCCGAACCCGACGACAAGAAGGACGACAACGGCGAGGACTGACCCCCGCCGTACGCCGTGATCGCCCGGGCCCGTCAGGGCGCCGAGGTGGCGATCGTGAGCAAGTACGTCCCATAGCAGCACGAGAGCCCGGCCAGCGCGCCGACCGTCAACGCGACGGTGCGCAGCCGGGCTCTCGCCATGCCCGCGGCGGCCGGCAGCAGCAGCGGGAAGGCCGGGAGCAGGAAGCGCGGCTTGGAGGTGAAGTAGCTCGCCCCGCCCAGCGCGATGACCAGCAGTACCGCGCAGTACACCAGCAGGGGCAGCGGCGCCCGGTCCAGCAGCAGGAGGACGAACATCAGCACCGCAAGCGCGGCGACCGCCACCACCATCGGGTAGGTGAGGTGTTCGCGGCCCACGACGAGCGCGCGGACCGACAGCCAGGCGTCCTGCCCGAAGTCGAACTCCGACCCCCAGTTCCGCTGAACCCGGAAGTAGCCGAACAGCGGGCTGCCCTGCTGCCGGCCGACCCACAGGACGTATCCGCACCAGCCGAGCGGCGCCAGCAGCGCCCCCGCCCACAGCCGGGTCCGGCCGCCGCGGAGCGGCACGAGGCCGGGGTCCCGGGCCCGCCACAGCTGCACGATCTGCCAGGCCGCGGCCAGGGAGACGGCCGCGGCGACCGCGATCCCGTTCGGCCGGGAGAGCCCGGCGAGCACGGCGAGTGCCCCGGCCCACAGCCAGCGTCCGGCCAGCACGGAGTGCAGCGCCCAGGCGGCGCAGGCGGTGAGCAGGCTCTCGGTGTACGCCATCGACTGGACGACCGCGTGCGGCAGCACGCCCCAGAGCAGCACCAGCAGGGTGGCGGCGCGACGGCCGTGCAGCCGCTCGCCCACCGCGTAGATCCCCCAGGCGGCGCAGGCCGCGGCGGTCCAGGAGACGAGCAGCCCGGCGTTGACGAAGCCGAGCGACAGCACACCGCGGGTCCCCCGGACGAGCGCCGGGTAGAGCGGGAAGAACGCCAGATCGCTGTAGAGGCGGCCGGGGGCCCCGCCCTGCACGATGGTGCCGTAGCCGTGCTCCACGACCCGCGCGTACCAGACGGAGTCCCAGGAGGAGCCGAGCAGGTCGCGCGGGTGCCGGCCGGTGTGCCAGGCCCAGAGCGTCATGAAGGCCAGGCCGGTCAGCCGGGCGGCCGCGTACAGCGCGAGCGCGGGCCCGGCCCGCAGCAGCGCCCCCCGTACCCGCCAGAACAGTCCTGCCCGGACCCGCACGGGCCGCGGCCCGTGGGCGGTGACGCGCACATGGGTGTCGGCGGACACGGGAGCACCTCCGGTGCGGGCGCGGCGAAGCGGACGCGGCCCCCCGCCGGGAGAGGGTCCGTACCCCCGACCTTGTGGGGCGCCCGCGGGGCGCGCGACCGCTCACGTCCGACGGTGTGCGGAAGTGCACCCGCTCGGGTGCACGGCTTTCGTCTCGGGCCGGGGGCCGGGGGCCGGGGGCCGGGGGCTGCGGGCCGGGGGCTGCGGGACCGGGGACGGTCTCCGGTCGGCAGGGGCGGTCGTGCAGCCCGGCCGGGCCGCGCCGTGGCGGTGGCCGGGCGACCGGGCGGCATCGGGAGGCGCGGGGGCCGGGCCCCGGGACCCGGCGGGCTCCGCGACCACGGCGGGCCCTTCGACTCGGCGGGATCGTGATCGTGATTGTGATCGGGGCCGGGATCGGGATCGGGGCCGGGCGCCGGTGGCCGGACCTCGCCGCTGTCCGCCCGAACTGCCCGGATGTCTGCCCCGCCGCCCGGGGCCCGCCTATCGTGGGGCCGAATCCCGGTGCCCCGGGACGGGACGGCGGACCGCGGAACCGGCCACCGGGGCAGGGCACCCACGCGAGGACGGTGGAGAGATGGACGGCAGGCCGCTGCTGAACCGCAGGCTGGACGGGCACGGGACGACGATCTTCGCCGAGATGTCGGCGCTGGCGGTCCGGACGGGCGCGATCAACCTGGGCCAGGGCTTCCCGGACACGGACGGTCCGGAGGAGATCCGGGAGGCGGCCGTGCGGGCCCTGCGGGACGGCAGGGGCAACCAGTACCCGCCGGGCCCGGGCGTTCCGGAGCTGCGCACGGCGGTCGCCGCCCACCAGCGGCGGTTCTACGGCCTGGACTTCGACCCCGACACGGAGGTCCTGGTCACCGCCGGTGCCACCGAGGCCATCGCCGCATCCCTGCTGGCGCTGCTGGAGCCGGGGGACGAGGTGATCGCGTTCGAGCCGTTCTACGACTCCTACGCCGCCTGCATCGCCATGGCCGGCGCCGTGCGGGTGCCGCTCACCCTCCGCGCACCGGACTTCCGTCCCGACCTCGACGCCCTGCGCGACGCGATCACGCCCCGGACCCGGCTGCTGCTCCTGAACTCGCCGCACAACCCCACCGGCATGGTCCTCACCCGGGAGGAGGGGACGGCGATCGCGGAACTGGCCGTGGAGCACGACCTCCTGGTGGTGACCGACGAGGTCTACGAGCACCTCGTCTTCGACGGCGAGCACATCCCGCTGATCTCGCTCCCCGGCATGCGCGAGCGGACGGTGTCCATCTCCTCGTCCGGCAAGACCTTCTCCTTCACCGGCTGGAAGGTCGGCTGGGTCACCGGCTCCCCCGCGCTCGTCGCCGCCGTGCGCACGGCCAAGCAGTACCTGACGTTCGTCAGCGCGGGACCGTTTCAGTACGCCGTCGCGGAGGCGCTGCGGCTGCCCGACGCGTACTTCACGGACTTCCGGGAGGACCTGCGCGGCAAGCGGGACCTGCTGTCCGCCGGGCTCGCGGACGCCGGCTTCGAGGTGTACCGGCCGCAGGGCACGTACTTCATCACCACCGATGTCTCCGCCCTCGGCGAGAAGGACGGCATCGCCTTCTGCCGCGGCCTGCCGGAGCGCTGCGGGGTGGTCGCGGTGCCCAGCGCGGTCTTCTACGACGACCCGGAGGCGGGCCGGACCCAGGTCCGGTTCGCCTTCTGCAAGCAGAAGGGCGTCCTGGACGAGGCGGTGAACCGCCTGAAGGGGTGACCTGCCTGAAGTGGCGTGTGGGCTGACGGGTGCCGGGCGGGGGGGTACGCCCGGCATGCGGGTCGGTACCGAAACTGTCGGCTCAGCTGGGGTCACTCGGTGTCCTTCGGGTGCCGTGGCGAGGCGAACACAACGATCACGGTGGAGGTCTCCGGGCTGACCAGATAGCGGACTCGGCCGCCACTGGTGATCTCGTACTCCCACTGCTCCAGCTCGGACCCCTTCCACTCCTTGGTGGCGTGCCTTCCCCGGAGCTGGTGCTGGCGGTTCCAGTTGGATCGGGACTGCGGGGCGGTGCGCAGTGCCTCCAGGCAGCGATGTGCATTCGGTAACGCGGCTCGACACAGCTCCTCCCACCCGGTCACCGCTTGCGTCGTCCCGAAGACAACATTCCAGCCGCTCAGCGGAGGGACACTGATCCGGTCCCCCTTCTTCGGGCTCATGCAGGTACCTCGACCTGGCCGAGGTTCTCTCCATCGAGAGGGCTTAGAGCCTCCCTGAGCTGCTCGGGATCGGTGTTGATGCGGGCAGTGGCGCGCCAGGAGACGATCGCGCGATGCACGGCTTCGCCCGCCCCCAGCTCGGCGGCATCGGACAGTGCTTCCAGAAGCTCGACCGTGAACGCCCTCACCTCTTCCGCGTCCAGATGCCGCACCCAGGGGAACACCTCGGGAAGCGCGAGCAGGAGTGACTTGGCGCCGTCGTCCTGCTTCATCAGAGCGAGGAAGAGCCGGGAGGCAGTGGTCAGGTTCTCTTCGGCGTGCTCCGCCTGCACAGCTGTCGTCAGCACCATGTCCGGCGCATCGCGGTGCGTGACGCGGAGCCGTCCCAGGGTGGCGGCTCGTGCCGCCACGCCCTTCGGGTTGCGGGACAGGTCGGTGAAGGAGACCGACTCCGATTCTGCCCCGAGTGGCGCGATACTCATGCTCCGACTGTACTCAGACTGTGTTCTGATTTCCACCGCAACGGAGGGGAATACCGCGGCCGACTGCCTGGGCCGCCGAATGCATGTCTCGCATTCCGCACGCAGAACGGAACCCCGGCCCAGGTGGTGAACCACCTCAAGACGTGAGCGACTGAAGACGGGTGAGCTGACCGTTTACCGGAGGAGCGGGTGCCGACGTGCGATGCGTCGGCACCCGCATCATCGTCGGCCGTACTGCCTGGCGTTGGTGCAGGCGCCGTGGGGTCGGCCGGGCATGCCTGTGAGGCGCCTGCCGGACCCGCGATTTCCGCCGAACGAGTCCCCCGCCGTGGTGTCTTGGGGTGACGGCGCGAGGGCGCGGCCTGCGGGAACGGGGCCGGTGGGGTGGTTGTCGTCGTGAAGCTCTGGACTTCCTCAACTCTGTTTTCGTGCGCGGAGCCCGGGGGCATCAGCCCTCCACGCAAGGAGCGGGGGTTCTCGCTTCGGGGGACGAGAGGAGCGTGAGCGAGATGGAGAGTGCGGTTTTCGCGGTAGTGATCGTTCTGGCGGTGGTGGTGCTGGCTGCGATCATCACGTCCGGGAACTCGAACGGCAGCCGGAGGCGGCGCGGTGGTTCGAGCTCCGGCGGCAGCGGCAGCTGGTGGGCCGGTGACGGGGGATCGTCCTCGGGCCACCACCACGGCGGGCACCACGGCTGCGGCGGTGGTTCCTCCTGCGGCGGCGGTTCCTCGTGCGGCGGGGGCGGTGGCGGCGGCGGTGGTGGCTGCGGCGGTGGCGGTGGCGGTGGCGGCAGCTGAGCCGATTCCGCGGGCGGCCGGCGCGACGGGGTGCCGTGACGATGGGCGGCCGCGACGTGTTGCCGTGACGATGGGGACGCCGCGACGGGTTGCCGTGAGGACGGGCGGACCCCGCCCGGACCTGGTTCCGGGCACCCGGCCCGGACCTGGTTCCGGGCGCCGGCCCGGACCTGGTTCCGGGCGCCGGCCCGGACCTGGTTCCGGGCGCCGGCCGGGCTGCTCCGCGCTGCTGTGAGCGCCCGCCCGGACGGGGCGTGACCGGGGGAGTCGTTGCCGTCGCGAAGCTCTGGTCTTCCTCAACTCTGTTTTCGGCCGGAGAAGTCGGGGGCATCAGCCCCCGCACGCAAGGAGCGGGGGATCTCGCTTCGGGGGACGAGAGGAGCGTGAGGTGCGATGGACACCGTTCTCTACCTGTTGATTGCCTTGGCAGTCCTGGCCATCGGCATGGCCGCCGTGACGGGAAGCTGGAAGAACAACGGCGGCGGGGGCATGGGCGGTTCGTCCGGCAGCAGCGGTAGCTGGTGGGCGGGCGGCGGCGGTTCCTCGTGTGGTGGAGGCGGCGGTGGCTGCGGGGGCGGCTCCTCGTGCGGCGGCGGTTCCTCGTGCGGCGGGGGCGGTGGCGGCGGTGGTGGCTGCGGCGGCGGTGGCGGCAGCTGAACCGGCTCCGCGGGCGGCCGACGCGACGGGAGTCGCGACGACGGTGAGCCCGCCCGGCACGAGAGGGCCCCAGCGCGAGAGCGCCCCGGCACGAGAGCGCCCGGCCTCGGCACACGGGGCGGGCCCGTGCCGGAGAGCGGCCCGTGAGCAGCGGTTGTGCGGCTGTCTCATGCTTGCACGCATATGCACCCGGCGGACCAGCGGTTCGTCGGGTGCTTTTATTTTGAACAGTTGAACCGTAGGGCCCTCTGGGGGATGGAAACCCGGAGAAGATGGGTAAAAACGCTGTGAGCCCCGCGCATTTCATGATTCCGTATTCCTCGGACCGACCCCACGTGGGCGCGAGCCGGCGACGACTTCTTCCCCCCCTCCGGGGCGGGCCGGCCCACCATTCCACTCGCGTGCTTGCGGAGCCGACCCATGCTCACTTCTCTCACAACGGCTTACACCGACACCCGCGCAGCCGACCTCGCCTGGGCCCTGGGCAGGGAGCCGCTGCCCGCCCTCGCCGTGCGGGACCTCCGACTCGGCTCCGCCGCCGTGCAGTTGCGGCTGCTCGGCGCCTCCCACCAAGTGATCGTCGAGGAGGAGCACGGCACCTGCTCGGAGACCGTGGCCTGCATGCCCGGCAGCAGCAGACCGCTCCCGCTCGGTGTGGCCGAACGCGTCGGACACTGGGACTACGAGTTCGCCGCCCGCGTCGAGACCCTCTCCCGGGGCTCGTTCGCCGGGCGCGCCCAGGAGCTGCTGGCCCTGGTCGCCGAACACCCGCACGGGCTGGCCGGCACCTTCCCCGGCAGCCCGCACGCCTTCACCGCGCTCATGGCGCAGCTCCACGAAGGGCAGTTGCGGTGGCGGACCTGGCACGCCTATCCGCAGGAGGGGCGCCTGGTCGCGACCCGGACCCGGATCACCAGCCGAACCCCCGCAACGCTGCAGGCCGTTGGGCCGTCCGCCGCTTCCTGACCCATTGCACTCTTGTGGGTGACATGTCGGTGGATGGGTGTGACGTACCGTTCCAGCGTGATCGACCCGCCCATGGCCGGCGTTGCGCGTGCGGCTCCGCCGCAGCAGCCGCAGGGCCCGGCGCAGCTGCCCGTACCGGCCGGACTCGGCCGGTACCTCGTCCTCGGCGCCGTCTTCGCCTGCGCCGCCTGCGGACTGGTCTACGAGCTCGAACTCGTCGCCCTCGCCTCGTACCTGATCGGTGACTCGGTCACGCAGGCGTCCGTCGTGCTCTCCGTCATGGTGTTCGCGATGGGCATCGGGTCGCTGCTGGCCAAGCGGCTGCGCTGCCGGCCGACGGTCGGCTTCGGGCTGGTCGAGGCCACGCTCGCGCTGGTCGGCGGCACCTCGGCGATGGCGCTGTACGGGGCGTTCGTCTGGTTCGGGCAGTCCAGCACCGTGCTGGTCGCCTTCTCGCTGGCGATCGGCGTGCTGATCGGGGCCGAAGTGCCCCTGCTGATGACGCTGATCCAGCGCATCCGGGTGCAGGACGCGGGCTGCGCCGTCGCCGACCTCTTCGCCGCGGACTACGTCGGGGCGCTCGTCGGCGGGCTGGCGTTCCCCTTCCTGCTGCTGCCCGCGCTGGGGCAGTTGAGCGGTGCGCTGCTGACCGGCGCGGTGAACGTCGTCGCGGGCGGGGCGACGGTGCTGTGGCTGTTCCGCCGCGATCTGACCGTGCGGGCGCGGTGGTTGCTGCTCGGTGTGAACCTGCTGGTGCTGGGGCTGCTCGCCACGGCGGCCGTCGCGGTCGGTCCGTTCGAGGCGGCGGCGCGGCGGGCGGTGTACGGGGCGGATGTGCGGGTTGCGGTGCAGACGGAGGTGCAGGAGATCGTTCTCACGGGCGATGCGGGCGATGCGGGCGATGCGGGCGATGCGGGCGATGCGGGCGACGCGGGGGGTGCGGGCGATGCGGGGGGGGCCGGTGGCGCGGGGGATGAGGGGGGCGCCGGGCGGAACGGGTACGGGGGTGCGGGGGGTCGGGACGGGGGCGGTTCGGGCGCCGATAGTGCGTCGGGCGCTGCGTCCGGCGGGGGTTTCCGTGGGGCTGACGGTTCCGCGGGTGCCGGGGAGCGGGGTTCCGCGGTGGTGCACGGCCGGCCGGGGCCGGGGCCGGTGGGCGTGGGGCGTCCGGACAGGCGTCACCCCCGGTCCCTCTCGCTTTTCCTCGACGGGCGGCTGAAGGTCAGCAGCCGCGACGAGGCCCGGTACCACGAGGCGCTCGTCCACCCGGCGATGGCCGGAGGGCGCGGCCGGGTCCTGGTGCTCGGCGGCGGGGACGGGCTCGCTCTGCGCGAGGTGCTGCGCTATCCGGGGGTCAGGGCGGTGACCGTCGTCGAACTGGACCCGGGCGTCGTCCGGGTGGCCCGTACCGACCCGGGGCTCTCCGCGCTCAACGAGGACGCGTTCGGCGACCACCGGGTGCGGGTCGTCCCGGCCGACGCGTTCGAATGGCTGCGGCGGGCCGTGCGGGACCCGCACCAGCGGCCGTACGACGTGGTGATCTCCGATCTGCCGGACCCGGGCATCACGGCCAGCACCAAGCTGTACTCGCAGGAGTTCTACGGCCTTGCGCGGCGCGTGCTGGCGCCGGACGGGCGGCTCGCCGTCCACGCCGGGACCCTGTCCGTCCGTCCCCGGGTGTTCTGGACCGTGGACGCCACGCTGCGCTCGGTCGGGATGCGGACCGCGCCCTACCGGGTGGGGGGCCGGGTCTCGGGCTTCCCCGGGGGGCCGGACCGGCACAGCGACGGGGTGACCGAGCTGCGGGACTGGGGGTTCGTGCTGGCGTCGCGCGGGGGCGGGCCGGTGCGGCTGGGGCTTCCGGGCCGGGCTCCGGGGCTCGACTCGCTCACTCCGGCGGCGCTGCGGAGGGCGGGGTGGGCGGCGGAGCGGGGGCGTCTGGCGGGGTTGCCTGCTTCTACGTTGATGCATCCGCGGTATCCGGGGTGACCTTGCCGCGTGGGGGTTGTGGCGGGTGTGGCGATGGTGGTGGTTGTGGTGGTTGTGGTGGGGCCCGGGTTCGGGCCGGTGTTGGGAGCGGTGCGTGGTGAGGTGCGGGGGCGGGGCCTCCGGGGTGGGGGGTTCCGGAACGTATATTTTTGGCCCTGGGGGCCACAAATACACGGAAGCTTCCGGAACCCCCCACCCCTGCGGCCCCGCCCCCTCCCGCCGGTGACCTGCCCTCAGGGCCGTGGCCTCTCCCGCCGGTGGCCCGTCCGCAGGGTCTCGGCCTTCTAACGCCAGTGGTCTGTATGTGCGGTTTCGTTCTCGGGGGTTGGCGGTCGGTTCCCTCGTGGCTTCGGCGCTCCTGGTCTCCTTCCGCTGGTGTTTACGCATTCCTCGGTGGCCAGTCCCTGCAATCCCGTCCCTGTCGCAGGTGGCCCTCCTCGCGTCGGTGTTCGTGTCTGGCGGAGCGACTGTTTCCCGTTGGTTGGGAGGGCATTGGGCGGGTGTGGAGGTGTTGATGTCGGGGCGGAGCGGGTGCTGGAGGGGGATGGCTGGGTAGGCTCGGTCTTCATGGAGCATGAGGTGTTCGTTCCGTTTTCCGCCGGCACCGTGCGGCAGGTCCTCGTCGATCCGACGAGGGCCGCCGGGTGCATTCCCGGGTTCCAGGAGGACGCCGACGCGGCGCGGGAGCCGGGCGCGGTCGTCGGCCGGCTGCGGCTGCGCGTCGCCAACTCGACCATCACCTACCGCGGAAGCCTGCGTGTCACCCCTCGGGACGGTGGCGACCTCGCCGTCGAGGGCGAGGGCACGGAGGCGCGGGGCAGCGGGTCCGTGCGCTGTGCGCTGACCGTACGGCTGACCGCCGGGGACGGCGGGACGTTGCTCGCCTGGAGCGGGACCGTGCACAGCGAGGGCCGGCTGGCCGAGGCGGACGACGCCGCGGCCGGGGCCGCGGGGCGGCGGCTGCTGGACCGTTTCGCCGCCGAACTCGCCGCGGCGCTGGAGGAGCCGCCCGGCTCGGGTGAGGGCGACGACAATCAGCGCGTCATCCCCGGCATCCCCTCCCCGCCGGAGAGGCAGGGGGATGAGGAGTCGGAGTCCGCGTTCGACGAGGACGACGCCGAGGTCGACGCCGTCATCGAGGACGGTGAGGAACCGCCGGCCGAGGCCGCGCACGCCCGTCGCACGATGATCGGCCGCAGCGCCGAGGAGGTCGACCACGCGCCGCCGCGCGGCCGGTACGCCCCCGTGCCCGCGCCCGAAGCCACCTCCACCACGGCCACCTTGCGCTGGGCGGCGCCCGCCGCGGCGGCGCTCGTCGCCTCGGCCGTGGTCGTCGGCCGGATCCTGCGCCGCCGGCGGTAGCGCCGGGCGCGCGGTGATCGGGTCGCGGCTAGGGTTCGAGGGGTGAGTACCCATGACACCCCCGACGGCGGCGTGCGACTCGGCGCGGGCGATGCCGAGTTGACCGTGCTGCCGGCGCTCGGCTGCCGGATCGGATCGCTGCGGATCGGCGGCACGGAGCTGCTGCGGCAGGGCCCCGACCACGGGGCGTTCCCGATGGTGCCGTTCTGCGGGCGGACGGAGAACGGCCGGTTCCGCAACGGCGGCACCGTGCACCAGCTGCCGCTGAACTCCCCGCCGCACGCCATCCACGGCACCGGCCGGGACGCCCAATGGAGCATCGCCCGCACCGAGAAGGCGTCCGCGGTCTTCACCTACGACCTCGCCGACCCGTGGCCGTACCCGGGCCGGGTCACCCAGCTGGTCGAGCTCACCGAGGACTCGCTGACGCTGACCATGGGGGTCGAGACGATCGACGATTCGTTCCCCGCCCAGGTGGGCTGGCACCCCTGGTTCCTGCGGAACCTCGGTACCGGCGGAGCGGACGCCGTGATCGACTTCGCGCCCGCCTGGCAGGAGGAGCGCGGGACGAATCATCTGCCGACGGGTCGCCGGATCGATCCGCTGCCCGGTCCCTGGGACGACTGCTTCGGGATGCCGGACGGGGTGGATGTCACCCTCACCTGGCCGGACGAGCTGGAGCTGACGGTCACCAGCCGCGGTGAGTGGGTCGTGATCTACGACGAGCAGCCCGAGGCGATCTGTGTCGAGCCGCAGTCCGGGCCGCCGAACGGCCTCAACACCGCGCCGCGCCTGGTCACCCCGGTGCAGCCGCTGGAGATGGCCACCACCTGGAGGTGGCGTCGGCTCTGATCGCCGGCCCGGCTAGTCTCGTCCGTATGAGCTCTTCCTCCGACGTGCGTGACGCCCTGCTGCAGCAGATCAAGGACAAGGCCGTGGTCCGCGGCAAGGTGACCCTCTCCTCCGGGCTGGAGGCCGATTACTACATCGACCTGCGCCGGATCACCCTCGACGCGGAGGCCGCCCCCCTGGTGGGGCAGGTCATGCTGGACTCCACCGCCGACCTCGAATTCGACGCGGTGGGCGGGCTCACGCTCGGTGCCGACCCGGTCGCCACCTCGATGCTGCACGCCGCCGCCGCCCGCGGCCGCAAGCTCGACGCGTTCGTGGTCCGGAAGGCGCAGAAGACGCACGGCATGCAGCGCCGCATCGAGGGCCCGGACATCAAGGGCCGCCGGGTCCTGGTGGTCGAGGACACCTCCACCACCGGCGGCTCCCCGCTCACCGCGGTGCAGGCCGCCCGCGAGGCGGGCGCCGAGGTCGTGGCGGTCGCGACGATCGTGGACCGCGGCGCCGCGCCCGCCATCGGGGAGGCCGGAATTCCGTACGTCCCGGCCTACGAGCTGCCCGATCTGGGGCTCTGACCTGTGCATTCGGTGAGGGGCGGAGTGTTTCACGTGAAACGCTCCGCCCCTCTTCGGTGTCCGCATTCTGGGCCGGGTGGACCAATCGGGCTCGTCTGGGAAGATGGGGGCGACGATGACGTCGCCCCCTAGGTCAGGGCCAAGGAAAATTCCCGGGGAGCAGCCCCCGGAACCCCGGCTGCACACCCGCAGATCACAAGGAGCGGACAGATGCCCATCGCAACCCCCGAGGTCTACAACGAGATGCTCGACCGGGCGAAGGCAGGCAAGTTCGCCTACCCGGCCATCAACGTGACCTCGTCGCAGACGCTGCACGCGGCCCTCCGCGGCTTCGCCGAGGCGGAGAGCGACGGCATCGTCCAGATCTCCACGGGTGGTGCGGAGTTCCTGGGCGGTCAGTACAGCAAGGACATGGTCTCCGGTGCGGTCGCCCTGGCCGAGTTCGCGCACATCGTCGCCAAGAAGTACCCGGTGAACATCGCCCTGCACACCGACCACTGCCCGAAGGACAAGCTCGACGGCTACGTCCGGCCGCTGCTCGCCGTCTCGCAGGAGCGGGTGGCCGCCGGCCAGAACCCGCTCTTCCAGTCCCACATGTGGGACGGTTCCGCCGAGAAGCTCGACGAGAACCTGACCATCGCGCAGGAGCTGCTCGCCGAGGCCGCCAAGGCCAAGATCATCCTCGAGGTCGAGATCACCCCGACCGGTGGCGAGGAGGACGGCGTCACGCACGAGATCAACGACGAGCTGTACACCACCGTCTCCGACGTCGAGCGCACCGCCGAGGCCCTCGGTCTGGGCGAGAAGGGCCGCTACCTGCTGGCCGCCTCGTTCGGCAATGTGCACGGCGTCTACAAGCCGGGCAACGTCGTGCTCCGCCCCGACCTGCTGCGCGAGCTCCAGGACGGCATCGCCGCCAAGTACGGCAAGGAGAACCCGTTCGACTTCGTCTTCCACGGCGGCTCCGGCTCCACGGAGGACGAGATCCGCACCGCGCTGGAGAACGGCGTCGTGAAGATGAACCTCGACACCGACACCCAGTACGCCTTCACCCGCCCGGTCGCGGACCACATGTTCCGCAACTACGACGGGGTGCTGAAGATCGACGGCGAGGTCGGCAACAAGAAGACCTACGACCCGCGCAGCTGGGGCAAGTCCGCCGAGAAGGGCATGGCCGAGCGGGTCACCCAGGCGTGCGCCAACCTGCGCTCCACCGGCACCAAGCTGAAGTAGCGCGCCGGGCGTGACCGCTCCGGCCGGGCCTGCGGGGCCGGACGCGGACACGGCCACCCGTGCGGAACCGGGCCGGGCCCCTCAGGGAGGGGCCCGGCCCGGACGCGTTCCCGGACGCGTTCCCGGACGAGGGGCGTCGTCCAGCGGTCGTGTGCGGTGTGCCGGGCTTCCCTGACGCCGGGTTGCGGTGGCCGGGCGCGGTGCCGCCGGACTGGCCACCGGCAGGTCGCGCGAGGATGATCCCGGTATGAGCGATTTCTCGGGGCGGCAGGCCACCGGGCGGACGCCGTCGGACGGGACGCCTCCGCCGCCCGTCGGCAGCGCCCCCGGCACGATCCGGCTGTCGCAGGGGCCGGGCCGCTGGGTCCTGCTCACCACCGTGCTCGGATCGGGCATGGCCCTGCTCGACGGCACCGTCGTCAATGTGGCCCTGCCCCGGATCGGCGCCGATCTCGACGCCGACCTGGCCGTGCTGCAGTGGACCGTCAACGCCTACACGCTCACCCTCGCCTCCCTGATCCTGCTGGGCGGGGCGCTGGGCGACCGGTTCGGACGGCGCCGGGTCTTCGTGATCGGCGTGGTGTGGTTCGCCCTCGCCTCGCTGGCCTGTGGCATGGCCCCCAACGCGCCGGTCCTGATCGCGGCCCGGGCCCTCCAGGGCATCGGCGGCGCGCTGCTCACCCCCGGCTCGCTGGCGCTCATCCAGGCCACCTTCCACCCGGCGGAACGGGCCCGCGCGGTGGGCGCCTGGTCCGGGCTGGGCGGGGTGGCGGCGGCGGTCGGGCCGTTCCTGGGCGGCTGGCTGGTCGACGGGCCCGGCTGGCGCTGGGTGTTCCTGATCAACGTCCCGCTGGCCGCCGTCTGCGTCACCGTGGCGGTGCGGCACGTGCCCGAGACCCGCGACCCGCGGGCGCACGGGCGCTTCGACGTCGCCGGTGCCGCGCTCGGCGCCGTCTCCCTCGGCGCGGCCACCTACGCCCTGATCGAGGCCCCCGAGCAGGGCGCCTCCCCGGCGGTGGTGATCGCGGGCGTCGGCGGGGTGCTGCTCGGGGCCGCCTTCGTCCACCTGGAACGGCGCCGCCGGAACCCGATGCTGCCGCCGCGGATCTTCGCCTACCGGCAGTTCACCGCCGTCAACGCCGTGACCTTCTGTGTGTACGCGGCCTTCGGCGGCTTCTTCTTCCTCTCCGTGCTCCAACTCCAGGTGGTGCTCGGCTACTCCGCGCTGGCCGCGGGGACGGCCCTGCTGCCCACCACCGGAATGATGCTGCTGCTGTCCGCCCGCTCGGGCGAACTGGGCCAGCGGATCGGCCCCCGCATCCCGCTCACCGTGGGTCCGCTGCTCTGCGGCGCCGGGCTGCTGCTGATGCTCCGGGTGGACGCCGGGGCCTCGTACTGGGCGGACGTGCTGCCCGCCCTGCTGGTCATGGGCTCGGGCATGGTGCTGCTGGTGGCGCCGCTCACCGCGACCGTGCTCGCCTCCGTCGAGGTCGAGCACGCGGGCCTGGCCAGCGGCGTCAACAACGCGGTGGCGCGGGCCGCCGGGCTGCTCGCGGTGGCCGCCCTCCCGCTGCTCGCCGGAATGGGACCGGAGGCCTACCGGGAACCGGCGGAGTTCGCGGACACCTTCCGCCGGGCCATGCCGATGTGCGCGGGCATCCTGCTGCTGGGCGCGCTGATCGCCGTGCTCACCGTACGGTCCGACGTGCTGGCGCCCTCCGGCCCCGCCCCCGCGAAGGCGCCGGGCGGTGCGGAAGGGGCGGCCGGTGCGGAGGAGGCGGCTGGGGAGGCCGAGGCGCCGCCGCGCTGCCGGGCCGAGTGCCGTACGTACTGCGCGGTGACCGCACCGCCGCTGGATCCCGGTACTTCCGTATCGGGCCGGTCCTGATCACCCCTTCCGGGCCCGCGGCAGGCAGACTGGGGACCATGTCCACACACGAGAACCTTCTCGGGGGCCCGCCCCCGACCCATCTGCCCGACGACCCCGAGCCGCGCGAGCTGCTGGCCTCCGGCGCGGCCCCGGCCGAGGTCGCGGCGAAGTACCCCGCTTCCTCCCTCGCCTGGGCCCAGCTCGCCGACGACGCCTTCGAGGGCGGCCGGACCGTCGAGTCCTACGCCTACGCCCGCACCGGGTACCACCGCGGGCTCGACTCGCTGCGCCGGGCCGGCTGGAAGGGCCACGGGCCGGTGCCGTTCGAGCACGAGCCGAACCGCGGTTTCCTCCGCGCCCTGCACGCGCTGGCCCGCGCCGCCCAGGCCATCGGTGAGGAGGAGGAGTACGAGCGCTGCACGGCCTTCCTGCGCGACTCGTCCCCGACCGCCGCCGACATCCTCACCTGAGGAACCCCTCTTCCGAGCCGTGTCCCCCGCCGGGGACGCGGCTCACTCTTCGCCGAGTGACGCATGCGCCGTACGACGACGCATGCGTCACGTGCGTTTCGGGGGATACATGGGACGCGGGCGGCGCCGGGGCCCGTGCCCGGCACCGCGGAACGGTCGGTTCCGGGGGTGGCGGGTCGCGGCCGCCGGTGCGGCCATCGGCGGGAGAGTTCTTGCCGTAGTGGCTGTCCAGCACCGATGATGCGCTGAGGGCCGGATTCGCCGTCATGGCGAACTCGGCCCTAAGAGGGGACCGGGGCTCCGATGCCGAGAGGAAGGGGCGGACCGCTACCCGGCAGTACGCACGAGGAGACAGCGATGTCACACCTGCCCCCTGCGTCGGAAGCCGGTCCGGAGGCCGGCCCCGACACCCCGAATCTCGACTTCGCGGGCACCACGCCGTACGAGGACTACGTCCAGGCGGACGTCCTCACCCACCTCCAGCACCCGCTCTCCGACGACCCCGGCGAGATGGTCTTCCTGGTCACCACCCAGGTCATGGAGCTGTGGTTCACCGTGATCGTCCATGAGTGGCGGACCGCCGCGGAGGCGCTCCGCCAGGACGACCTGCCCGTCGCCCTGGCCGCCCTGAAGCGGTCCACGTACGAGCTGGAGTCGCTCAACGCCTCGTGGAAGCCGCTGGCCCACCTCACCCCGGCGCAGTTCAACTCCTACCGCAGCGCGCTCGGCGAGGGCTCCGGCTTCCAGTCCGCGATGTACCGGCGGCTGGAGTTCCTGCTCGGCGAGAAGTCGGCGTCGATGCTCGTCCCGCACCGGGGCGCGCCGCGCGTCCACGACGAGCTGGCCAAGGCCCTTCAGGAACCCAGCCTCTACGACGAGGTGGTGCGGCTGCTCGCCCGCCGCGGCCATGCCGTACCGGCGTCCGTGCTGGAGCGGGACCCGTCCCTGCGCTACGAGCCCGATCCGGCGGTCGAGCGGGCCTGGCAGGACGTCTACTCCGGTCCGCAGGACAGCGAGCTGGTCCGGCTCGGCGAGGCGCTGACCGAGGTCGCCGAGCTGGTGTGGCGGTGGCGCAACGACCACCTGGTCGCGACCCGGCGGGCGATGGGCGCCAAGACCGGTACCGGTGGTTCGGCCGGCGTGGCCTGGCTGGAGAAGCGCGCGGCCAAGAACGTCTTCCCCGAGCTGTGGACGGCGCGCAGCCATGTCTGAACCGACGGCCATGTCTGACGCGGCAGCTATGTCTGACGTGACGGCTATGTCCGATGCGACGGCCGGGTCCGATACGGCGGCTGGGTCCGGTGCGACGGCCGGGTCCGAAACGATGGCTGGGTCCGACACGAGGGCCGGCGCGGACGGCCGGCCCGGGTCGCCCGCGGTGTCCGCACGGACGGCGGGCGCGGCGCGCGGACGGGATGCCGATGTGCTGGGGGAGCGGAACGATTCCTCGGAGGCCGTGGGGCCCGGACGGGCCGCGGCCACGGACGAACGGAGCGGCATGGGCGGCACCACGGAGACCACGGACGCCACGGAGACCACGAGCGCCACGGGCGCCACGGACACCCCCGCTCCCGGGGACCTCGCCGCACGGGCGGCTCGCCGGGACGGCGACGACCCGCTCGCCGCGGTGCGCGACCGCTTCGCCCTCGACGACGGGGTGACCTACCTCGACGGCAACTCGCTCGGCGCGCTGCCGCGCAGCGTCCCCGGCCGGATGGCCGAGGTCATCGAGCGGGAGTGGGGCGAACTGCGGATCCGTTCCTGGGAGGAGAGCGGCTGGTGGACCGCGCCCGAACGGATCGGCGACCGCATCGCGCCGCTGATCGGGGCGGCGCCGGGCCAGGTGGTCGTCGGAGACTCGACCAGCGTCAATGTGTTCAAGGCCGTGGTGGCCGCGGTCCGGGCGGCGCAGGCGGCCGGCAGCGGAGCCGGCGCGGATGCCGGAGCTGCTGGTGATGCCGGAGCCGACGGCGATGCCCGAGCCGAAGGCGATGCCGGAGCCGAAGGCGATGCCGGAGCCGCTGGTGGCGCCGCGCGTGCCGGGGCCGGGGCCGCAGTCGGTGCCGGTGCCGGTGCCGGTGCCGGGGAGTCGGGCACGGGAGCGGTGCCGCGCGACGAAGTACTCGTCGACGCCGCCACCTTCCCCACCGACGGGTACGTCGCCGAGTCCGCCGCCCGGCTGACCGGCTGCCGCATCCGGGCGGTCGCGCCCGGGGACATGGCCGCCGCGTTCGGGCCGCGTACGGCCGTGGCGCTGGTCAACCACGTCGACTACCGCAGCGGGCGGCTGCACGACCTCCCCGGCATCACAGCCGCGGCGCACGCGGCCGGGGCGCTGGTGGTGTGGGACCTGTGCCACAGCGCGGGCGCCCTGCCGGTGGAACTCGACGCGCACCGGGCCGACTTCGCCGTCGGCTGCACGTACAAGTACCTCAACGGCGGTCCGGGCGCGCCCGCCTATCTGTATGTGCGACGCGATCTGCAGCCCGGTTTCGACTCCCCGCTGCCGGGGTGGAACTCGCACGCCGACCCGTTCGGCATGGAGTCCGCCTACACCCCGGCGGACGGCTCCGTGCGGGGCCGGGTCGGCACGCCGGACATCCTGTCGATGCTGGCGCTGGAGGAGGCGCTGACCGTCTGGGAGGGCGTCTCCGTCGAGGCCGTGCGGGAGAAGAGTCTCGCGCTGACGGACTTCTTCCTGGAGTGCGTGGCGCACCATGTGCCGCCGGGCACGGTCGAGTCCGTCTCGCCGGCCGCGCACCCGGAGCGCGGCAGCCAGATCGCGCTGCGCTGTCCCGACGCGGGTGCGGTGATGCGGGAACTGACGCGGCGTGGGGTGGTCGGCGACTTCCGCCGTCCGGACGTGCTGCGCTTCGGCTTCACCCCGCTCTACACCTCCTTCGCGGACGCGGAGCGGGCCGCGCGGATCCTGGGTGATGTGCTCGCCGAGCGGCGGGCCTGACCGGTGGCAGCTGCCGGGGGAGGGGACGCGGAGGCCGAGGAGGCCTCCGCGTTCGGCCACGCCCCGGTACCGGCCGACGTCTGCCTGCCGTACGGGCCGCACCCGGACCAGGTCGTCGACCTCTACGCCCCGCGGGGCGGTACGGGGCCCGCGCCGCTTGTGGTCCTGCTGCACGGCGGTGCCTGGCGCGCTCCGTACGACCGGCACCACGTCTCGCCGCTGGCCGCCCGGCTCGCCGGGTACGGCTTCGCCGTCGCCTCGGTGGAGTACCGCCGCGGGCCGGGGCCGACGGACCGGGGCTCCCGGACGGACGGGGCGCCGGGGGAGGACATTTCGGTGACGGACGACCTTCCGGCGCCGGGGGAGAGCGGGACGGGGAACGGGAACGGGAGCACCGGCGCGGCCCAAGCCGGGAGCCCGCCGGGCGCGGTGCCGCGCGCGGGCCGCTGGCCCGAGACCTTCGACGATGTCGCGCTGGCCGTCGACCGCCTCCCGGCGCTGATCGGGAGGGTGCAGGCCGGCGAAGGGCGGTCCGCCGTGCGGGGCATACCGCAGGGTGACCCCGCGTGGGCGCGCGTCGATCCGGCGTGCACCGTGCTCACCGGGCACTCCGCGGGCGGGCACCTCGCGCTGTGGGCGGCGGCGCGGCACCGGCTGCCCGTCGGGTCCCGGTGGCATTGCGCCGGGCCGCCGGGGACGGGCGGGTGCTCACCGCCGCCGTTCCGCGGGGTCGTCGCCCTGGCCCCCATCGCGGACTTCACCACCGCCCGGCGCCTCGGGGTGTGTTCGGACGCGGCGGTGCAGCTGCTGGGCGGCCCCGAGGAGTGGCCGGCGCGGCTGCCGTACGCCGACAACGCCGCGCTGCTGCCCACCGGGGTCCGCACGACGGTCGTCCAGGGCGCCACCGATGCCGATGTGCCCCCGGACGTCGCCCGCGCCTTCGTGGCGGCGGCCGAGCGGGCCGGACAGCCGGTCCGGCTCGTGCTGCTCGACGGGGTGGGCCACTTCCCGCTCATCGACCCGGCGGCGCCCGCCGTCGCCGTCGTCGCCGATGAGATCGCGCGGCTCGCCGGCCGCGAGCCCGGCCGCGATTCCTGCCCCGGCCCCGGCCCCGGCCGCGATCGCGACTCCGAGCCGGGCCGCCACTCCGGCCGCGAGCCCGCTCACCAACCCGGCTCCGAGCCCGGCCACTGACCCGGCTCCGAGCCCGGCCACCAATCCGACCCGACTCCGGGTCCGACTTCGACCCCGGCCCCGAGTCCGACCCCGAGTCCGACCCCGGCCCCGGCCCCGGCCCCGGCCCCGACCCCGGCCACCACTCCCGCCTCGACCCCGACCCGGCCACCGATCCCGCCCCGGCCCCGCCCCCGAACACAGCCGCTGAGCAGCGCGGACGGTGCCCCGGCCCCGTACCCCGGCGGCTCTGCCGGGGAGTCGGGGTACGGCCGCGGCGGCTGTCCAGGGGGCGTCGGGCGGCGGATGTGCGGCGCGCGCCGGGAACCGCCGCCACCCCTCCCCGCGTCCCCGGAACCGGAGCTGTTCCAGCCGGCACAGCTGTTCCCGCCGGCACCGGGGCCCTTCGCGGGGGCAGCCCCCGCCAAAAGCCCCGGTCTCCGCGGAGACCTCGTCCTCCGCGGAGTCTCCGGGGGCCGGGACGCACCCGCCCCCGGTGCGTTCACGCTCCGTGGATACCTCGTCATCCTTGAGACGGACGAGAAGATGTCAGCTTTGTCGGTGACGACGCCCGGCCCCGTACTGCGTAGCGTGCTGCCTGTGAATGAGACGACAACCGCGTGGACCGAGTCCCGCATAGCCCGGACCGCCTGGCAGGCGGTGCGCCACGACCTGATCGAGGACGCCTGGGCCCTCCGACCGCTGCCGCCGCTGCGCTCCGAGCGCTTCGTCCGCTGGCCGCGGATCGAGCGGATCGGTGGCCGCTGGCTCCCCCATGCGACGGTCGCCTTCCTCGCGCTGTTCATCACGATGGCGGAGATGTCGACCCGCTACAGCACGTCGGCACCCGGGAACATCATCGACTTCTGCCTGGTGCTGACCCAGACCCTGCCGGTGCTGCTGGCCCTGCTCCGGCCGGTCGGCGCCTTCTGGGCGTCGCTCGCGGCCACCGTCGCGTCCCCGGTGACCGGCGAATGGGGCAGCCCCGGCATCATGGCGCTCGTCACCGTCATGGTCCTGGTGGCGCTGCGCAGCCGGCCCCGGGTGGCCGTGGAGATGTGGCTGATCTCGGTGGCGGCCGCCCTGCTGGTCGACATGGTGCTCAACGACGGCTACCGCACCGTGATGTTCCTCCCGCTGGCCTTCTTCTCCGCCGTCCTTCTCGCCACCGCCGTCGCCCTGCGCGGCTGGCGGCAGGCCCGCGGCGAGGTCGCCGAACAGGAGACCCTGGTCGCCGACGTCCGCGGCCAGCACTCGCTGCTGGAGGAGCGCGCGCGGATCGCCCGCGAACTGCACGACGTCGTCGCCCACCACATGTCGGTGATCGCGATCCAGGCCGAGGCCGCCCCGTACCGGGTCAGCGATCCGCCCGAGGAGCTGACGAAGAGCTTCGGCACCATTCGCAGCAGCGCGGTCGAGGCGCTCGCCGAACTGCGCCGGGTGCTGGGCGTCCTGCGCTTCGAGAGCGCCGACGACCAGCAGCTGCCCGACGCGCCGCAGCCCGACCTCTCCCGGCTCGACGAACTCGTCGACGGCGTCCGGTCCGTGGGCCTGACCGTCGAGGTCGCGCGCTTCGGAGCGCAGCGGACCCTGCCCCAGGGCGTCGAGCTGTCGGCCTTCCGCATCATCCAGGAAGGGCTGAGCAACGCGCTGCGCCACGCGCCCGGCTCGCGGGTCAGGGTGGAGGTCAGCTACGTCCTCACCGGCCTCGGCCTGCGGATCGTCAACACCCCGCCGACCGCGAAGGTGCAGCCCTCCCCGGGCATGGGCCACGGGGTGATGGGCATGCGCGAGCGTGCCGCGATGCTCGGCGGCGAGCTGACCGCCGGACCCACCGCCGACGGGGGCTTCGAGGTCTCGGCCTTCCTCCCGCTCGACCAGCCGGCCGAGGAGGCCACCGCATGACCATCCGGGTGCTGATCGCCGACGACCAGATGATGGTCCGCGAGGGTTTCTCCGTGCTGCTTAACGCGCAGCCCGACATGGAGGTGGTCGGCGAGGCCCTCGACGGCCGCGAGGCGGTCGGCCAGGTGGAGACCCTCCGCCCCGACGTGGTGCTGATGGACATCCGGATGCCCGGCATGAACGGCCTGGAGGCCACCCGCCGGATCGCCGAGGCACGGCAGGACGACGCGGGCGCCCGGGTGCTCATCCTCACCACCTTCGACCTGGACGAGTACGTCTACGAAGCGCTCCGGGCGGGCGCCTCCGGCTTCCTGCTCAAGGACGCCTCCGCCCGGCAGCTCGCCGACGCGGTACGGATCGTGGCGGCGGGCGAGGCGCTGCTCGCCCCGACCGTCACCAAGCGGCTGCTGGCCGAGTTCACCCGGCTCGGCGCGCCGCGCGCCCCGCGGATGGACCGGATCGAGGCGCTGACCGAGCGCGAGACCGAGGTGCTCGCCCAGATCGCGCAGGGGCTGTCCAACGGGGAGATCGCGGGCCGCCTGGTGGTCACCGAGGCCACCGTCAAGACCCATGTGAGCCGCATCCTGGTGAAGCTCGGGCTGCGCGACCGTACGCAGGCGGCGGTCTTCGCGTACGAGATCGGGCTGGTGACGCCGGGCGGATAGCCGCGGGGCGGGCGGGACGCCGGTGCGGCCCGCCGGTACGGGGGCGCCGGGGGCCCGGGGATGCCATGGGTACGGGCCGTCCGGGTCCGCCCCGCACCGGGCCCGGGCGATCAGGGGCGGGCAGCCGTACTCCTGGGTACGGTCTGCCCATGAATGCAGCCGCAGCCGTCTTCGACCCGTGGTCGCCCGCCTTCGTCGCGGACCCGTATCCCGCCTACGCGGGGCTGCGGGAGACGGGCCGGGTGCACTGGTACGAGCCGACCGGGCAGTGGCTGATCCCCCGGCACGCCGATGTCAGCGCGCTGCTCCGCGACCGCCGGCTGGGCCGCACGTATCTGCACCGGTTCAGCCACGAGGAGTTCGGCCGCACCCCGCCGCCGCCCGAGCACGAGCCGTTCCATGTGCTCAACGGCAACGGCCTGTTGGACCTGGAGCCGCCGGACCACACACGGATCCGCCGGCTGATCTCCAAGGCGTTCACCGCGCGCACCGTGCAGCGGCTGACCCCGGCGGTGGAGCGGATGGCCGCCGAGCTCGCCGACGAGCTGTGCGCACGGGGCGGCGGCGACCTGATCGAGCTGGTCGCCGAACCGCTGCCGGTCGCGGTGATCGCGGAGATGCTGGGCATTCCGCGCGCGGACCGCGGGCTGCTGCGACCCTGGTCGGCCGATATCGTCGGGATGTTCGAGCTCAACCCGACGGAGGAGGCGGCGCGCCGGGCCGTCCGGGCCTCGGTGGAGTTCTCGGCCTATCTGCGCGACCTGATCGCCGAGCGTCGTGCCGCCCCCGGTGACGACCTGATCAGCGCCCTGATCGCGGCCCACGACGCGGACGACCGGCTCAGCGAGCAGGAGATGATCTCGACCTGTGTACTGCTGCTGAACGCCGGCCACGAGGCCACCGTCAACACCACGGCCAACGGCTGGCTGGCGCTCTTCCGCAACCCGGACCAGCTGGCCGCGCTGCGCGCCGACCCCGCCCTGCTGCCCACCGCGGTCGAGGAACTGATGCGGTACGACACCCCGTTGCAGATGTTCGAGCGCTGGGTGCTGGACGACATCGAGATCGCGGGCAGGACCCTTTCGCGGGGCGCGGAGGTGGCGCTGCTGTTCGGCTCCGCCAACCGGGATCCGGAGCGGTTCCCCGACCCGGACTGCCTGGATCTCACCCGCTCCGACAACCCGCATCTGACCTTCGGCGCCGGTATCCACTACTGCCTGGGCGCCCCGCTGGCCCGCATCGAACTCGCCGCGTCCTTCGGCGCCCTGCTGGAGCGGGCGCCGGGGCTGCGCCTGGTCTCCGAACCGCGCTGGAAGCCGGGCTATGTGATCCGCGGCCTGGAGGAACTGGTCGTCGAGGTCTGACGGGCGGCTTCGCTCACGTCGGGCAACGGCGAAGCGCGCAACGGGAGTGTGGCGCTGTGCGCCCGTCAGGCGTCGAAGTCACGGCGCGCGCCCTCGATGTGACCGAGGTACCGGTGGGTCCAGCCGCAGATGGCGTCGACCGTGGCGCGCAGGGCCCGGCCGGGCTCGGTGAGGGTGTACTCGACCCGCGGCGGCACGGTGGGGTGCACCTTCCGGTCGACCAGGCCGTTGCGCTCCAGCATGCGCAGGTTCTGGGTGAGCATCTTGTGGCTGATGCCCTCGACCTCGTTCCGCAGTGCGCTGAAGCGCAGGGTGCGCTCGCCGAGCGCCTCGATGATCAGGAGCGCCCACTTGTTGGCGACGTCCGAGAAGATCTCCCGCGCCAGGGAGTCCGCGCGCCGCAGGTCGGCGTCCTCGGGCAGGCCTTCGAGCATGTGCTTGGTCACCATCAGGTTCCTCAGTCACCGAAAAGTGCGTTCTTCCAGTTCAGGCCTCACTCTCCTACGGTTCCTGAGTAACCACAAGAGAGCTGATCGGGAAGGCGTGCACCATGACCGTCATCGATGTCTTCAACCACGATGTGCCGGCCGAGAACGACTTCGGCTACTCGCAGGCGATCAGGTCCGGCGAGCTGATCCACGTCTCCGGACAGGTCTCGCTCGACGAGGCGGGCGCGTTCCTCCACGCGGACGACTTCGCCGCCCAGCTCCGGCAGACCTACGCCAACCTGGACAAGGTCCTGGACCACTACGGAGTCACCCGGAACCAGGTCGTCTCGCAGGTTCTGTACCTGGTGGACCTGCGGCAGAACGCCGCGGCGACGGCGGAGGGCAACCTGGCGTACTTCGGCGGCCACCGCCCGGCCAGCACGGTTCTCGGCGTCACCGAACTGGCCTTTCCCGGCCAGGTCGTCGAGATCAGCTTCGTCGTGGACACGAGACTGCCCGCCTGAGCCGGCCCGCGGCGCGTCCGGGCGCCGGCCGGCGTCGTCCGCCCCGGCGGCTGCCGGTCGGCCCGCGTCCGCCTGCGCGGGCCGCCGGCCGATGACTGGCCGGCGGCCGGCCGAGCAGCCGGCCGCCAACGGGCAAACGATGGTCAGCCGATGTCCCGGCGGCGGAACGCCAGCAGCCCGGCACCCGCGAGCGCCGCCGCCAGCAGCGTCAGCCAGAGGAACGGAGCCGCGTGCGCCTGGGCGCCCGGCAGCTTCGGCAGGTGGCTGAAGGGCGACAGATTCATGGCCCACTGCGGCAGCTCGACCGACGGCCCGAGCCAGCCGATGCCGAGCCAGGCGCCCGCCACTCCCCACGCCACCGGGGTCGCCCTCGGCAGGGCCCCGAACAGCAGCATCGCGCACCCGGCCGCCAGCCACACCGCCGGCACCTGGGCCAGTGACGCCCCCAGCACGCGGGGGAGTTCGTCCCCCAGGCCGCCCGCGGTCGCCCCGTAGCCGACGCCCATCGCGACGCCGCAGGCGAACAGCACCACGACCGTGCCCAGGAACGCTACGGCCAGATGGCTGCCCGCCCAGCGCAGCCGGCCCGCGGCGGTGGCGAGGACCGGCTCCGCGCGTCCCGCGGTCTCCTCGGACCGCAGCCGCAGCACGCTGCCCACGGCGAACAGGGCGGCCACCATGCCGAGGATGCCGGTCATCGCGGCGAGCGAGGAGTCCGCGAGGCCCTGATGGCCGCCCATCCGGTCGATGATCGCGCGGGTCTGTTCGTTGTCGTCCACCAGCTCGGCGGCGCCGTCCGTGATCGCCCCGAACACCAGGCCCGCGACGGCGAATCCGGCCGCCCAGCCGAGCAGCGAGCCGCGCTGGAGCCGCAGCGCCAGACTGTACGTCCCGCCGATCCGGCCGGCCGGCGGGCCGGGGCGGGACGGCAGGAAGCCCGCGCCGAGGTCCCGGCGGCCGGCCAGCGCAAAAGCCGTGGCCGTCGTCGCCGCGGTGAGCGCGACGAGCAGCAGCAGGATCCACCAGCGTTCGTCGGCGGCAGGCCGGACGTTCTCCGCCCAGCCGAGCGGCGACGCCCAGCCGAACGGGGAGGAGCCGTCGTCGGACACCACGTCCCCCGCCGTGCGCAGCACGAATGCCAGCCCCAGTACGGCCCCGGCCAGCCCCTTCGCGGGCCGGGCGCCCTCGGTGAGCTGCGCCGCGACCGCCGCGACACCGGCGAACGCCATGCCCACCGCGCCCAGGGTCAGGCCGAGCGCCAGGGAGCCGGCCGCCGACGCGCCGTACCCGGAGGCCGTGGCGGCGACCAGCAGCGCCAGCAGTGCGTTGGCCACCGCCGCGGCGAGCAGGGCCGCGGTCAGCGGGGCGCGGCGCCCCACCACGGCGGAGGACAGCAGTTCCTGACGGCCGGTGTCCTCCTCCTCGCGGGTGTGCCGGACCACGATGATCAGGCTCATCAGCGCGGCCAGCACCGTGCCGAAACCGAGGGACCGCCAGGCGATCAGCCCGCCCATCGTGTCCTGGAACACCGGCCCGTACAGGCCGCGCAGCGAACTGCTGGTGGTCATCGACTGTGCCACGTCGGCCCGTTTGGCCGCCGTGTCGTAGAGCTTCTCCAGCGAGGAGCCGGTCCCGGCGACGACGGCGGTCTGGGCGAGTACCCAGACGGGCATCATGACGCGGTCCCGGCGCAGGGCGAGCCGCAGCAGCGTGCCCGTCCCGGCGAGGCCGCCGCGGCGGCCCGGGAGGGCCCGGGCGGACGGGGCGTGGGCGACGGCGGTCACCGGACGGCCGCCGTCCGCGCGTCACCGGAGGCGGAGTCGCCGGATCCTGCGCCCCCTGGGGCCCGGCCGCCGTTCCGCTCCCCGCCCGGTTCCCCGTCCTGGTAGTGCCGGAGGAACAGTTCCTCCAGCGTGGGCGGCGTGCTGGTCAGGCTGCGCACCCCGGACTCGCTCAGCTGCCGCAGCACCCCGTCGAGCTTGTCGGTGTCGACCTGGAGCCGCACCCGCCTCCCCTGGATGTCGAGGTCGTGCACACCGGGGAGCCGGGAGAGCCCGTTCGGCGGCCCGGCGAGCTCGGCGCTGACCGACGTCCGGGTCAGATGCCGCAGGTCGGCGAGCGATCCGCTCTCCACGGTCCGGCCCCGGCGGATGATGCTGACCCGGTCGCACAGCGCCTCCACCTCGCTCAGCACATGGCTGGAGAGGAGGACGGTCCGGCCGCGCTCCCGCTCCTCCGCGACGCAACTCTGGAACACCTCCTCCATCAGCGGGTCCAGCCCCGAGGTGGGCTCGTCGAGGATCAGCAGGTCGACGTCGGAGGCGAACGCGGCGACCAGGGCGACCTTCTGCCGGTTGCCCTTCGAGTAGGCGCGGCCCTTCTTGGTCGGGTCGAGTTCGAAACGCTCCAGGAGCCGGGCGCGGCGGTGCGGGTCGAGCCGGCCGCGCAGCCGGCCGTAGAGGTCGATGGCCTCGCCGCCGGAGAGGTTCGGCCACAGGGTGACGTCGCCGGGGACGTATGCGATCCGGCGGTGCAGCTCGACGGCGTCGTGCCAGGGGTCCCCGCCGAGCAGCCGGACGGTGCCGCGGTCGGCCCGCAGCAGACCGAGGAGGACGCGGATGGTGGTGGACTTCCCGGCGCCGTTCGGGCCGAGGAAGCCGTGGACCTCGCCGGTCGCCACGTCGAGGTCGAGACCGTCGAGCGCGTGCGTCCGGCCGAAGGACTTGTGCAGGCCGGCCGTGTGGATCGCCGGCTCCGGTGAGAGGGCCTTGGTCATGCTTCTGAAAGTACGCTACTTTCAGAAACTTGTGAAGTTAAGGAAGCGTATAAACTCGGGAGGCGGCGTTGAGCAGGGGAGAGGATGAGGCGTGACCGACAGCGTGAGCAGGGCGGACGGAGCGGAGAGCCGTCCGGAACGGACCGGAACGGCGGCCCCCGCGGCGCCGACGGACCGGCGTGACGAGGACGCGGTCTCCCGGTTCGTCGAACGGTTCGCCGCCGAGCTGACCGCGGCCGGGATGCAGCGGATGGCCGCGCGCGTCTTCGCGGCCCTGCTCGCCTCCGACTCCGGCTCACTCACCTCGGCCGAACTCGCCGAGCAGCTGCGGATCAGCCCGGCCGCCGTCTCCGGCGCGATCAGCTACCTGACCCAGGTCAACATGGTCGGCCGGGAGCGCGAGCCCGGCTCACGCCGCGACCGCTACCGGCTGCACAACGAGCTCTGGTACGAGACGTTCACCCACCGCGACCAGGTCCTGACCCGCTGGGAGAAGACCCTCCGCGAGGGCGCCGCTTCTCTTGGCCCCGACAGCCCGGCCGGAACGAGGGTCGCCGAGACCGCCGAGTTCTTCGAGTTCCTGCAGAACGAACTGACCGGAATCATGGACCGCTGGCGCGAACGCCAGGAGGCGCGCGGCGGGGCCACGGCCTGGCGGTGAGCCCGCGGGCCGGGGCGGACACACCGGCTTCGGGGAGAGGTCGGCCCGGAGAACCCGGGTGCTGACATCCGACTCCTGGCGCACGGGTGACGAGTCATCCGGCGCTGCTTCGTTCCATCACAGGGCACTGCCCCGGTGGGGCCCACGAGCCGCGCGACGCAGGTGCTCCGCATCGAGATCGGCCAGTTCCTCCAGCGCAGCGGTGCGTTCGTCCTCGGTGACCGGCCCGTGCTCGGCCTCCAGCCACTCGACCAGTTCGGCGAGCCGGTCACGGTCCCGCTGGAGCGTCGCCGCGCGGCACAGCGCGTCGACCTGTTCCGGAGCCATGCCGAACCCGAAGGCGATCTCCTCCACCGTCTCCCCGGCCTCCCGGAGGTCGGTGACCGCCGTCACCGG
Source organism: Streptomyces sp. bgisy100 (assembly GCF_057709105.1). Classification (NCBI taxonomy): domain Bacteria; kingdom Bacillati; phylum Actinomycetota; class Actinomycetes; order Kitasatosporales; family Streptomycetaceae; genus Streptomyces; species Streptomyces sp. bgisy100. The sequence goes on along the minus strand of NZ_JBYITE010000053.1, from coordinate 10,575 downwards.
GACGCGATTGGCCGCGATCACCGGCAGTCCGTGACCGAACCGCGGGTCGATCACGACCGGAACGGAGTCCGGGTACTGCCGGAGTCGCAGACTCGACGGGAAGTCGTCGTCCGCTTCCCAGCTGAGGCAGCGGAGACAGTCGGCCACAGCGTCCTGTACCGAAGTCCGCCCCTGCGGGGCCCGCCGGGCTTCGGGCAGCGTTGCGAAACGGGGCGTGACGAGGATGTCCGCACCCTCGGTTTCCATCCGCTTCGAGACCAGACCGAAGGGAGTCGCGAAGGCGTCCCGCACCACGGCTGCCGCCTCCCTGATCTCGCTCATGCGCAGTCCGAGCGCGTCCAGCGAACGCAGGACGTGAGCCTCGGCCACCCCGATGAACGGCACCGAAGGCTGCCCATTGCGGACGGGGGCCACGTGGTGCACGAGCGGAGCACCGGCAGCGGTGTCCGCCAGCCAGCAGGCAAGCACCGATGAAGGGATGCCCAGGTAGGAGCAGGTCTCGGCAGGTGTCAGCAGACCATCGGTACATCTGTCGATCAAGAGCTGCTCCGTTGGTGTGGGGACGCCCCGATGCGGCATGCCGCTCAGTAGACGGTCGAGTCCTGTTGCCTGGTTCGTGCTCAGCAGGCTGCCGACAGAGGCTCGTGACGGCTGGCGACCGCAGGGCTTTGATGATTGACACGGCAGTCGCGGCAACAGCCCGGTTCCGCCGCCCGGAAGGCGCGTTCGCAGCCGCCGTCGCAGGTCTGCCAGGGCAGGACGACGGGTTTGGCGGGGGCGTCTGGTACGACAGTGCTCGGTGGCGGCGCGGCCACGGGTGGCTCGTCGAGCCGGTAGGCCAGGATGCGGGCCGGCCGCGCCCGGAAACGGTCCGGGAGTCCGGTGGTGAGGAGATCGGTGATCTCCTTCTGCCCGACCCCTCGCGCGAGCCACAGGCTCACGGCCGGGGCGAGCCGGTCGACCTCCCGCCGGGACAGGATCAGCCGGGGGTCGCGGATGCGCAGCGAGGCGAGGATGACCAGGGCCCGTGGGTCCGTTCGCGGCACTGGGCCCTGCTCCGGGGCGGGTTCGCTCTCCGGGGCTGGTTCACGTTCCAGGGCAGGTTCTCTCTCCCCGACCGGTTCCCGTTCCGGGGCCGGAGGTGAGAGCGAGGGGTCCGGCGCATCCATACGCTCCGGCGGGACCGCAGGGACGGACCCAGGCGCGGGCGCCGTGGGCTGCGCGAGGCGAGTGGACTGTGTGAAGCGCGTGGAGCGCGTCTCCGGGGTGCGTGCAGCGGGTGGCGGTGCGGACCGTGTGGGCGTCGGCTGTACGAGGCCGGACCGCGCGGGCGGTGTCGGCTGTGCGGGGCCGGACCGGGGTAAGGGACCGCGCCTCGGCACGTCGCCGGTGGGTGCGTCTCCCGGCACATCGTTGAAGAACGTCCGCGTACGGATCACCCCGCCGGGCCCGCGCACGCGGCGCCGCTCCAGATACCCGGCCGCCTCCAGCTCCCGGAGCGCCCGCGAGATGAGGATCTCGCCCTCGGTGAAGTGGCGGCACAGGGCCGCGATGCTCACGGGGGCGCCGTCCGGCAGGGAGAGGATGTACGCCGCGACGCCGACCGTGACCGCGCTTCCGCGGCGCTGCGCCAAGGTGTTGGCGATCACGGTGAAGTCGGCGGTGAGACGGGTGCGGAGATGGATCACGCCGGAGGTCGGTGACCCGGCGTCAGCGCGCAGGCGCGCGTTAGACTGCGGTCCAGCCATCGGGAAGGGATCACTTCCTGATCGGTGAGGCCCTCGATCGGGATGCCAGTCCCGGCCGGGGGCCGTATTCGTTTTCGCTTGTCGCGGCGAACGTAACCGCCTGCTTCCCCCACCCGCAAGCCGGTCACCCGTCCGGGTGATGTGGCGGGAGGGGAGGGAGGGTTGGGGTTCTTTCCCCAGGTCCTTTGGGGAGCCACGCGGCCCACCGGAGCCCGGTGGACGGGGGTCCGGCGAGGCCGGTCCTGGCCCTGGGGACCCAGCGACGACCGGTGCGCGGCGGGCGAGGGGGTGGTCGGCTGGGGACCGCACGTGCCGGAGGCGTGCGTCGGCTCGAACGGTGTCGGCCTCCATAAGGCGCTGCTGATCCCCACTTGGTCCGTGCGGACTGGGGCGTCTACGTACTCGCCGGGTGAGGACCGCGGCAGACGAGCAAGCCACCAAGGCAATGGATGCGGAAAGCACCTTCTGTGCGGATGGTCTCGCTAATTCGTTCGCGTGCGCGGTCGAGGGTTTCGCGGAACGGGACGCCCATCTGATCAGCCCAGGCTGCGTACGAGGCCAAGTGGGCGACGACCGGTTCAGCATCGGTAACCGCGATCACTCCGGGGAGGGGGATCGTGCGGACTTCGGTGAAGAACGCGCCGAGCATCGCCGGAGCGTCCTCCAGAGTGAAGCGCGCTGACAACTGCACTCGGGCCGGCCCCTCCGGGATGCCCAGAACGTCACCTGCGGCCTGGCGCCAGAGGTTCTCCAGCTCCCGCTTGTCGGTGAGGCTATTGGTGGAAACGATCGCGATGCCGTCGGGTGCCAGGACACGAGCCAGTTCGCGCACAGCCCGGGACCGGTCCTCCACGTGGTACAGCATGTGCAGCGCGAGCACAGCACCAAGTGACTCACCATCGATGGGTAGTTGCTGAGCGTCTGCGACGACGGCTCCGGGAATATCGCCGAGGATGCCTTGAGAGACGTCCATAGGGATCACCGTCAAGTCGCGGCGTTTCTCGCGAAGGCGCTGTACGAACTTTCCGTTGCCGCATCCCACATCAGCGACCCGGCCACCTACCCCGGCCAACTCGTCCACGACCATGCCCGGAAGGTCGTGGCGCGGCGTCTGCCATGCGTAGAGAGACTGGCGAGCAGCCAGGTGCTGACCGGAGCCGTACGCCTTGCTGGAAAGAAGGCCGCGGTCGGTGACGGAAGCGTCGCGCGTGTGCTGGGCGGTCATCACGTCTCCGTGGGGTCGCTGACGAGAGCGGGGGTGGGGCGTAGACGGGACGGGAAGCTGCGGTGACGTGGTTGCCCGCAACAGTTTGCCGAGGGAAGTGAGGCGGGACCCCAGCGTTTGATGAGGCGACCTTCCCCATTCCTTGCTGGAATTCTGGGGGTACGAGGCTGCCGGGACCCCGTGGACGGGGTCCCGGCGTGCCCGGCAGGCGCAGATCGGTGGCCGATGGACTCAGGCCTCGGCTGCAATCTTCAGTTCATCGATGAACGTGGCCCAGGAAGCCGCAGTGAAGACGAGCACTGTGCCGTTGGGGTCTTTGCTGTCGCGGACGGAGACGAGGCCGGGCAGTCCGTCGGCGACCTCGACGCAATCGCCGCCTGCCTGGTTGCTGTGGCTGCTCTTGCGCCAGCTGGCATTGGTCAGGTCGGGACGGGACATTCGGTTCATGGTCGATGCCCTCCGGTTTCGGGACGACTCAGATGCGCCGGTCGGCCTTGACGTCAGCTATGAACGCAGCCCAGGCGTCGACGGGGAAGACCAGCGCCGGACCGCTGGGGTCTTTGCTGTCACGGACGGGGACGAGGCCGGGGAATCCGTCGGCGACCTCGACGCAGTTTCCCCCTGCCTGGTTGCTGTAGCTGCTCTTGCGCCAAGCGGCGCCGGTCAGATCGAGACGGGAAACTCGTTTCACCGTGGTTGCCCTCCATCACGGACCGGATCATGTCGAGTGACATGAGCGGGGGCAGGGCCGCTGCCCGCAGCCGATCGTAAATGACTGAGTACCGGCGAACATCTGCCGGTTCTTCGATGAGTTGGCCGTAGTCCGCGCCTTCCGTGTAGGCCATCTCGGTGGTGTCCGGCAGAGTCAACAAGGTCAGCGAACCGCCCATGGCTTCGTGCTCGCCTTGATCGAAGGGCAGGACCTGGATGGTGACACGAGGCTCGCTGGCCGCCTCCAATAGGCGTGCCAACTGCGCCTGCATGATGCGTTGTCCGCCGACCGGGCGTCTCAGTACGGCCTCGTCCAGGACGACCCACAGATAGGGGGAGTCTGGGGACGTCAACCGTTCCTGGCGGCCCATGCGGGCCGCTACCCGCTCCTCGAGTTGTTCTTCGCCGCTGAGTAGGGCGTCCAGCCGCAGAACCGTCCGTGCATAGTCCTCGGTCTGCAACAGGCCAGGCACCACATGGGCCGCATACTCACCGATCGCCACCGCCCTGGCCGAATGGGCCATGAACGCTCTCGACCAGTCCGGAAACGCCTCCCGGTGAACGTGCGGCCATAAGTCGACGAGCAGGTTGTCCGCCCCGAGCGCCCGGTCCAGGGCCTGGGCCATCTCGCGGGTCGGTCTGGCCCCTGAGCAGCGCTCGATCTGGGTGATCCGGGTGCTCACCACGTGGGTCTTCTCGCCCAGTTCCGCCTGGGTCAGCCCGGCCGCCGTCCGAAGCCTGCGGACGCGCGCCCCGAAGAGTGCCGCCATCGATTCAGCCGGCTCAATGCCCTTGGCCATGGGTTCACTTCCGTTCCTTACAGCCGGAAAGGTAAGGCTTCATCCCCTTCCGAGCCTAGGCCCGGCGGACGACTCTTGAGCACGGAACGTCACGATCCGCACACGCTGCGGTTCGTGCGCAGGATCGAACGACTGGGATGGACGGCACCGTGCTCAAGACCAAGGCACTGGCGGGCAATGGCCCGGAGCGGGAGCGGGAGCGGGAGACGGAGAGCCCCGCGAGGCCACGCGGCGTGGAGGGCAAGGAGAGGGAGGCGGAAGGGAAGGAGGCCGAGGACGGGGAGAGGAAGGCCGGGGATGCCGGGGCGGCAGCCGCCGGGACGGAGAGCCGGGAGTTCGCGATGCAGTTCACCTCGTCGCCCCGAGGCGCGCGGCTCGCCCGGCGGCTCGCCGTGCGGCGTCTGGCGGAGTGGGGTCACCCGCCCGCGTCGGACCCTTCGTGCACGGTCGCCCTGCTGGTCGGGGAGTTGACGGCCAACGCCGTGCGGCACGGGCGCGTACCCGGTCGGGACTTCCGGCTGCGTCTCGCCTGGGATGCAGCTGCCGAACTGATCCGCATCGAGGTCTCGGACGCCGGTCCGCAATGGCACGGGGCCGCCGGCTCGATGGCCCCGGCTCCCGGCCCCGACGACGAATCCGGCCGTGGGCTTCTCCTGGTGGATGCCCTGGCCGCCCGGTGGGGTGTGATGCCGCGCGCGGTCGTGGGCAAGACCGTATGGGCCGAGGTGCTGACGGAGTCCGGCCCGTTGACCCTTCCTCCCACGCCTGCGCCCCTGCAGGCGACGGCTGCACCCACCCATAGGCCTGCGCCTGCACGTGCACCATCGACGGCATCCACGCCATCGCCACCATCGATGCCGTAAGGCCCGGAGCTCAGCGGCCCGCCGGCCAGGACCGCATCACACCGGACCACGCCGGCCAGGCCCCCGCCAGGCCCCCCCGTCAGGCCCCCCGCCTCACCCCCGCGGCAGCGTCAGCCGCCACGCGCTCGGGAGGATCGTCCAGGTGCGGGTGCGGACCGGGCCGCGGAGGAGGGCGTCCGCGCGGTAGCGGAAGTCGGGGCCGGAGATTGTGACCGTGCGGGCCCGGGCGGTCAGCGGCTTCGGGCCGTCCTCGGTGGCTGGGCGGATGACGACCTGCACCAGGCCGTCGGCTTCGCCGCCCCGGCCGCCACCGGTCGTCACCGAGACGCCCGCGACGGGCTGGTCCAGGTCGACCAGCACCACGCCGTCGGCCTCGACCCGCAGCCGGTGGGTGCCGCCGTCACCGAGCCCGTGGCCCGCGGCCGCATCCGCCGGGAAGCCCGCCGGGGACGGCTGCGGCGGCACGCCCGCCAACAGCGATGCGCCTGATGTGTCCGTCCCGGTCGGCCGGCCCGTGCCGAGTATCCAGCCGGTTCCGCCGAGCCCGTCCGTCCCGCGAGACCCATCTGCCCCACGAGACCTGTCAGTCCCATGAGACCCGTCGGTCCCGCGAGAGCCGTCCGCGTCAGGAGACCCGTCCGCCCCGTGAGCACTGTCGGCCCCGTCCGCCCCGCCACGACCGTCCACACCACCCGCACCATCCGGATCATCCGCAGCCCGCGCCCCCGCAGCCCCCGTGCGCTGGCCCGCCAGGGTGCGGACCAGGGAGCGGCAGGTTCGCAGGCCCGGCTCCCACCACGGCCGCGGGGTGGTGCGGCCGGGGGAGAGGGACGGGTCGGGGACGGTCAGGCCGCCGAGGACCACGCCGTCGCTGTCGTCCACCAGGAGGTCCAGCTCGCGGTCCACCCCGTCCAGCACCGCGCGGGCCGCGGCGACCGGGCCCGTCGGCACGCCCAGGGCGCCCGCCAGGGCCACGGACGAGGGCGACGCCCCGACCGGGACCAGCGCCAGCGCCGCGTCACCCAGGACCCGCTCCCGGTGCAGCAGCCCGACGATGCGCAGCAGCGCCGCGTCGTCGCCGACCACCACCGGCCGCCTACTGCCCCGGCGGGACAGTGCCCGCGCGACCTCCTCGGGACCGTCCGGGAGGCAGATTTTCGCGGTCGCGCCGGCGCACAGCACATCTTTCGCGATCCGCACGGCCTCGCCGTCGGTCCGCCGTGCGACGGGGTCGATGACGACGAGCAGGGGGTGTCCGGTGGAAGCTGGAGCCGACACCTCGGTCCTTCCTCAGGTAATCTCTCGGTGCAAGAGCCCCTGTCGCTGTTGCGCCAGGGGCTTCGTCTATCCGGGGCACCGGTTCGACGGCTCTGGTGGCGGGGCGCGGCGAATTACGCCGTGCGATCGCCGCCGTGCACGTTGGACATGCCCCGCCCGGAAGGGGTGTACGCCTGTGCCCGCACTTGTGCTGCTCGGTGCTCAGTGGGGTGACGAGGGCAAGGGAAAGGCCACTGATCTGCTCGGTGGCTCCGTGGATTATGTGGTGCGCTACCAGGGCGGCAACAACGCCGGCCACACGGTCGTCGTCGGCGACCAGAAGTACGCGCTCCACCTCCTCCCCTCCGGGATTCTCTCGCCCGACTGCACGCCGGTCATCGGTAACGGTGTCGTCGTCGACCCGGCGGTCCTGCTCTCCGAGCTGAGCGGGCTGAACGAGCGCGGCGTCGACACCTCCAAGCTGCTGATCAGCGGCAACGCGCACTTGATCACGCCGTATCACACGACCGTCGACAAGGTGACGGAACGGTTCCTCGGCAAGCGGAAGATCGGTACGACCGGCCGGGGCATCGGTCCCGCCTACGCGGACAAGATCAACCGCGTCGGGATCCGCGTCCAGGACCTGTTCGACGAGTCGATCCTGGAGCAGAAGGTCGACGCGGCCCTCGACTTCAAGAACCAGATCCTGGCCAAGCTCTACAACCGCCGGGCGATCGAGCCCGGCCAGGTCGTGGAGGAGCTGCTCGGCTACGCGGACCGGATCCGCGGCTACGTGGCCGACACCACGCTGATCCTGAACAACGCCATCGACGAGGGCAAGGTCGTCCTCTTCGAAGGCGGGCAGGGCACGCTGCTCGATGTCGATCACGGCACGTACCCCTTCGTCACGTCCTCGAACCCGACCGCGGGCGGCGCCTGCACCGGTGCCGGCGTCGGCCCGACGAAGATCAGCCGGGTGATCGGCATCCTCAAGGCGTACACGACGCGCGTCGGCGCCGGTCCGTTCCCGACCGAGCTGTTCGACAAGGACGGCGAGGCGCTGCGCACCATCGGCGGTGAGCGTGGGGTCACCACCGGTCGCGACCGGCGCTGTGGCTGGTTCGATGCGGTTATCGCACGCTACGCGACCCGCGTCAACGGCCTGACCGACTTCTTCCTGACCAAGCTCGACGTGCTCACCGGCTGGGAGCAGATCCCGGTGTGCGTGGCGTACGAGATCGACGGCAAGCGGGTCGAGGAACTCCCCTACAGCCAGACCGACTTCCACCACGCGAAGCCGGTGTACGAGATGCTGCCGGGCTGGTCCGAGGACATCACGAAGGCCAAGACCTTCTCCGACCTGCCGAAGAACGCGCAGGGGTACGTCAAGGCGCTGGAGGAGATGTCCGGCGCCCCGATCTCCGCGATCGGCGTCGGCCCCGGCCGCACCGAGACGATCGAGATCAACTCGTTCATCTGAGGGCGGCCCACCGCTCCACGGACGGCGTTGCCGCTGCCCGGCCCTTGAGGCCGGCAGCGGCAGCGCCGTTTTCGTCCCACGGCCGGGGCGCTCGGCCCGCCGTGAGGCCGCTCGGCCCACCTCGGTGCAGGTGGGCGTTGGGGTATCGGCCCACCTCGGTGCAGGTGAGCATCGGGGTACCGGCCCACCTCAGTGCAGGTGAGCGTCGGAGTGTCAGTCCACCTTGGAGTAGGTGAGCACCGCGGCGCTGCCGTCGGAGAAGGTGCGCCGCAGGTGACCCGAGTCGGTCAGCTCCAGCGTCGTCACCGGCCCCGCCTTGCAGGACTGCGCGGTTCCGGCGGTCACCGTGGACGGCTCCAACTGGACCGGCGGGCCGACGGACCGCAGCGTCGCGGCGAACGAGCAGTGGTAGTTCGTCCCGTCCGCGGTCATGGTGAAGACCGCGTCCCCGGGGTCGCCCTGCCGCAGCGTGAACCGGCGCACGTCCGAGCCGCCCGCCCCCAGACGCGCCTCCCAGGTGCCCAGGTACTGCCGCGGGATGCCGCCGGACGCGCTCTCCGACGACGTTCCGGACTCCTTGCCGGAGGTCGCGGGCTCACCGGACCGCCGGGCGTTCACGGAGTCCTGCCGGGCGCCGCCGCCCGTGTGGCCCTGCTGCATCACGGTGTAGACGGTGGTGCCGCCGGCCACCGCCACCACCAGCGCGACCGCCACCATCAGGACGGTCGTCCGGCGCCGCCGCGGTTCCGGTTCGGGTGCGTACCCGACGGTGGTGGCGTACGGGCCGGGGTGCTGCGGCGCGGCGTATCCGGACGCCGGGTACCCCGCGGGCGGGTAGCCGTAGCCGCCGGCCGCCGCGGGGCCGTGACCGGGCTGCGGGTAGCCGTACGCCCCGGCGCCGGCCGGCGGCCCGTACGGCGGGGTGCCCTGGCCCGGGGGCGGCGTGCCGGGCGCGGAGATCATCGTTGGCAGGGCGTGCACCCCGCCCGTGGACGGCGCCGACGGCCCGGGAGCGGGGCCGGTGCCGGGCTGACCGGTAGCGGGGCCGCCGCCGTGCTGACCGGGAGCCGGCTGACCGGGAACGGGCTGTCCCGTGGCGGGCGGTACGGCAGCGGGCATTGGGGCAGCTGCCGGTGCGGGCGGCGGCTCCGGGTTCTCCGCGTCCAGCAGCTGGACGGCGTGCCGCCCCAGCTCGGCGACGAGACCGCCCGGCAGCCAGGGCTCCCCGGCGGCCGCTTCGGCGTCCGTGCGCTCCAGCACTTGGGCCGGGGTCGGCCGTTGCGCCGGGTCCTTGGCGAGACAGTCGGCGGCCAGTTCGCGCAGCCCCTCCGGCAGCGCGTCCAGGTTCGGCGCCTCCTCGGCGATCCGGAACATCAGCGCGACCCCGCTGGACGCGGAGCCGAACGGCAGCTTGCCGGTCGCCGCGTACGCCAGCACCGAGCCGAGGCAGAACACGTCGCACGCCGCGGTGATGCGCTCGCCGCGGACCTGCTCGGGTGACATGAAGCCGGGCGAGCCGACCAGCGAGCCGGTGCGGGTGAGCCCGTGCCCGTCGCCGGTCACGCTCTCCAGGGCCCGGGCGATACCGAAGTCGATCACGCGCGGCCCGTCGATGGTGACCAGCACGTTCGACGGCTTCAGATCGCGGTGGATCAGCCCGGCGCCGTGGATGTCCATCAGCGCGCGGGCCAGCCCGGCGGTCAGGAACCGTACGGACCGCTCGGGCAGCGGTCCGTGCCCGGCGATGACGCTCTGCAGCGAGGGCCCGGCGATGTAGCCGGTCGCCACCCAGGGCGTGGGCGCCTCGGTGTCGGCGTCCAGCACCGGCGCAGTCCACGCGCCGCCGACCCGGCGCGCCGCCTGAACCTCCTGCCGGAAGCGCCGGCGGAACTCCTCCTGTTCGGCCAGCTCCTGCCGGACCAGCTTCACCGCGACCGTACGGCCGCGGTCCGAACGGGCCAGGTACACCAGCCCCATGCCCCCCGCGCCGAGTCTTCCGAGCAGCCGGTACGCCCCGATCCGCTGCGGGTCATCGGACCTCAGTCCGTCCATGTCCCGTCCCCCTCCCCCTGGTTCCCCAACTACGCAGAGGATAGAGGCCGCGGCGGACGGTGGAGCGGGGCAATGCCCAGGCTTCCCCGGTGGAGTCCCCCGTCCCGGTGGTCTCTTCGGGCGGGCGGGTTTCCTCGTGGATCGCGGGTTTCGGGCCCGAGGGTTTCCTGGAGCCGGTGGGTTTCCCGGGGCCGCGGGTTTTCCTGGGCCCGCTGGATTTGCCGGGTCCGCGGGGGGTCGTGGTGCCGGGTGCCGGGGCCTGCGGGGTGGGGGGTTCCGGAACGTATATTTACGGCCCTGGGGGCCACAAATACACGGAAGCTTCCGGAACCCCCCACCCCTCCCCACGTCCCCGGGACCGGAGCTGTTCCAGCCGGCACAGCTGTTCCCGCCGGCACCGGGGCCCTTCGCGGGGGCAGCCCCTGCCAAAAGCCCCGGT
>NZ_JBYITE010000052.1:0-46606 GCF_057709105.1 Streptomyces sp. bgisy100 | reverse complement strand
CTGGTGTCCCGGGTGTCCCCCCCCCGGCCCGGCCCACCGCCCGGGCCGCGGGTTCGGGGGGGGACGGGCCGGGACACCATGGGGCCGGTGGGAACGCCGGCGCCCCTGGGGTTCCGGCCCGCGCGGGAGCACCGGAACCCGCCGTGCCGCCCCTCGCGCAACGGCACGGCCGCGCCTAGGCTGACTCGCGGGTAACGCCCTCGGACGAAGCGGCGACAGCACGGCATCGGACGGGTCGGCGGCGCCCTCCGGCGACGAGGCGAGGAGGAGACCGGTCATGACGGGCTGGACCCCGAACGACATTCCGGATCAGACCGGGCGCACCGCCGTGGTGACCGGCGCCAACAGCGGCCTCGGCTACGTGACCGCCCGCGAGCTCGCCCGCCGAGGAGCCCATGTGGTGCTCGCCTGCCGGGACGCCACGCGCGGCAAGGAGGCCGAGGCCCTCATCCGGAGCGAAGTCGCGGACGCCGACGTGCAGTTCGCCCCGCTCGACCTCGCGGACCTCTCCTCCGTGCACGACTTCGCCCGGTCCTTCGAGCGCGCCCGGCTCGACCTGCTGATCAACAACGCGGGAGTGATGGCCCTGCCGCACCGGCGGACCATCGACGGCTTCGAGATGCAGTTCGGGGTGAACCACCTGGGGCACTTCGCCCTGACCGGCCTGCTCCTGCCCAAGCTGCTCGCGGCGCCCGCGGGCGCGCGGATCGTGACGGTCTCCAGCGGGCTGCACGTCCTGTCCAACATCGACCCGCGCGACCTCAACAGCGAGCGCGGTTACCACCGCTGGGTGGCGTACGCGCGGTCCAAGAGCGCCAACCTGCTGTTCGTGCACGAGCTGGCACGACGGCTGACCCGCGCGCACGCCCCGGTGACGGCCGCCGCCGCACACCCCGGCTACGCCTCCACCAATCTACAGACCGCGGGGGTGCGCATGGAGGGCCGCCGGGCGGCCGAGAAGATCGTGGCCGCCGGCAACCGGCTGCTGGCCCAGCCCGCCGAGAGCGGTGCCCTGCCCTCCCTGTACGCCGCCACCGCTCCCGGGGTGCGCCAGGACTCCTACATCGGCCCCCGCCTGCACTGGCGCGGCGCACCGGGCCCCGCCCGACGCGCCTCGTGGACCCGCAACGACCTGGCGGGCGAGCAGCTCTGGGGCGCCTCCGAGCGGCTGACCGGGGTGGCGTACGCGGCGCTGGAGCGGTAGAGCGGGGGCGGTGAGGCCGGTCCCCGCCCGGTGGAGCGGCTTGGATGGCCGCCGGGCAGGGACCGGCGTCCCCCTGGTGACGTCGGCGATGGAGCGGATGCCGCCCAGCAGCACGGTGCCAGTGGGCCCAGGCTGCCGTATCCGGGCAGTGACGATCGAGGGCTGCGGCTCTCAGGTTCCACCTCTGTGCATCACCCGCCGTTCCTGCCGTGATCCGTCGCATAAGCCCGGAAGGTGTCGCGAGGAGTGCCGCCACAGTGGAGGAAGCGTTCGTCGAGGACGGCGGCGAGGTCCGCGAGTGCGGTGGTGAGCAGAGCCGCCGCGAGTCGTACCTCGGGATTCCGGGCGCTTCTGCCCCGTTCGGCGAGTTCGTCGGCATACAGGATGCTTGCGGCCAGGGACGTCCGGTCATACCCCTCGTGGAAGTAGTAGGACTCGGCGTACTGAAGCAGGTCGACGGATACCGCCGCCAGCCGTTCGGCAAGGCCGTCCAGGATGCGTGCTCCGAGTGACGAGTCGAGCTGCGGCGGCCCTGGATCATTGCGCTGCAGTTGGGACAGCCGCAAAGCCACGGCTCGTCTGCGGCCGAGTGCCGGGTAGATCTCCAGAACCCAGGAGACCGTCGCTGTGAGGAGCGCGAAGCCGACGAGTGCTTCGAGCGGGGCGACGATGCGGAGCCACGGCTCGGTCGGGGCGATGTCGCCGAGCCCCAGGGTCGCCACGGTGACCAGCGAGATGTAGAGGGCGTCCACCGGCCCGTGGTGCTCGTCCGGCTCCAGGCCGGTGGCGAACGAGAAGGACTCCGGCAGATGGGGCCAGTAGATCAGCGCCCATCCCACGACAACGGCACCCGCCCACATGGCCACCACGGTCACCATGGCGAGCGGACCGGCCAGCCCCGCTGCCCGTTTCCGGAAAGGAAGCCGCTGGGACAGTTTCCACAGCGCGGCCATGACGTGCCGACTCAGGGCGCCGTGGCGGGTCGGGTGCCACAGCGTATGGAATACGTCTCGCAAGGCGGCCATGACCAGCCCCGCTCCGAGCAGTGAGACCAGCCATTTCATACGCGTCTCCCAAGGCGCGGCGTAGGCAGTGCCCAGCATGCATGCCGGGCCGCCGGGAAGCCTGCACGGCACGCCCCGGCGGGCCTGTCCCCCACCCCTCCCCCGTCCGCCGGTCAAAGAGCACTGCCGCTTCACCACTCGTTGTCACCCCGGTCACGGCCCGCTCCTATCGTCCGGTGGCGCGTGACTCCGTGCGCCGTCCGGCCACTGGGTGGTCACACAACTGGCGGTGAGTGACAGTGGAACGTCGTACTTTCCTGCGTGGAGCAGTCATCGGCACCTCGGCCGCGGCCTTCGGCGGCACCCTGATGCGGGGAGCCGCCTACGCGGCCCCCGCACAGCCCGGCCCCGGCCCCTACGGCGCCCTGGGCGCGGCCGACGCGAACGGCATCCACCTGCCCGGCGGATTCAGCAGCCGGGTGATCGCCCGGTCGGGACAGACCGTCCCGGGCACCTCGTACACCTGGCACAGCGCACCCGACGGCGGCGCCTGCTTCGCCGACGGCACGGGCTGGATCTACGTCTCCAACTCGGAGATCAACCCCGGCGGCGGCGCGAGCGCCGTCAGCTTCAGCGCGGCGGGCACCGTCACCGGCGCCCGCCGCATCCTCTCCGGCACGCGGCAGAACTGCGCGGGCGGCAGAACGCCGTGGAACACCTGGCTGTCCTGCGAGGAGGTCAGCCTGGGCTACGTCCACGAGACGGACCCGTGGGGCGTGCAGCCGGCCCGGCGCCGCGACGCGATGGGCCGCTTCAAGCACGAGGCGGCCGCCGCCGACCCGGTGCGCCGGACGGTCTACCTCACCGAGGACGAGACCGACGGCTGCTTCTACCGCTTCACCCCGGACACCTGGGGCGACCTGTCCAGCGGCACCCTCCAGGTGCTCAAGGCCGGTTCCGCGACGTCCGGTTCGTTCAGCTGGGCGACCGTGCCCGACCCGGACGGTTCCCCCACCGTCACCCGGAACCAGGTCTCCGGCGCCAAGCGGTTCAACGGCGGCGAGGGGTGCCACTACGCCAACGACACCGTCTGGTTCACCACCAAGGGCGACAACCGGGTCTGGCAGCTCGACCTGGCGGCCGGCACCTACCAACTGGCCTACGACGACTCCCTGGTCGTGGGCACGGACGCCCCGCTGACCGGCGTGGACAACATCACCGGCACCTCCTCCGGCGACCTCTTCGTCGCCGAGGACGGCGGCACCATGGAGATCTGCGTCATCACCCCGGACGACGTCGTCGCGCCGTTCCTGCGGATCAGCGGCCAGTCCGCCTCCGAGATCACCGGCCCGGCCTTCTCCCCCGACGGGCGGCGGCTCTACTTCTCCAGCCAGCGCGGCACGAGCGGCAGTTCATCGGCCGGCATCACCTACGAGGTCACCGGCCCGTTCCGGACGTAGCCCCCGGCCCGACGCGGACGCGGGGGCCGCACCGGCGGCCGAGGTCAGTCGGCCACGGCCTCGATGAGGGAGAACGGTGCGGCCCCCGCGAGCGGGGTGACCGAGACGACGGCCAGGCCCCCGCGGCGGCACACGTCCTCGAAGTCCCCGCGGGTGCGCTCCCTGCCCCCCACGTTCACCAGCATGTTGAGGTCGCTCAGATAAGTCACCCCGCCGCCGGCACCGGGCCCGGCTCCGGTGTCGACGGCGGGGGTGCCGACGGCGTCGGGAAGCACGGGTTCCACGATCACTACGCGGCCGCCGGGCGGCAGCGCCTCGCGGCAGTGGCTCAGGATCGTGACCGCCTGGTCGTCCCGCCAGTCGTGCAGGACGCTCTTCAGCAGAAAGAGGTCCGCGCCCTGCGGAACCGAACGGAAGAAGTCCCCGGCGACCAGGGAACAGCGTCCCTCCAGCCCGTGCCGCTCCAGCGTCCTCGGCGCCTGCGCCAGGCCCTCCGCCGTGTCGTAGAGGACACCGATGAGACCGGGATGCGCCTCGAGCAGGGCGGCCAGGAGGGTTCCGTCGCCGCCGCCGATGTCCGCGACCGTGCCGAAACGGCCGAAGTCGAAGGCGTACGGCAGCGCGGCGGCGGTTTCTCCGGTGGCCTGGCTCATCGCCGCGTTGAACTCCGCGGAGAGCTCGGGGTTCCGGCCGAGGTGGCTGAAGAAGTCCGTGCCGAAGACGGCGTCGAACGCGAGGTCTCCGGTGCGGACACTGTCGTCCAGGTGCTCCCAGGCACGCAGCACCGCCGGCTCGGTGAACATCCGCACCAGGGAGACGAGCGAGCCGGGGCGGCCGGGGTCGAGGAGTGCGCCCGCGGGGGTCACCGCGAAGGAGCCGGGGGTGTCTTCCCTCAGCAGGCCGAGACCGGCCAGGGCGCGCAACAGCCGGGTCATGGGCTGGGGCTCGGCCCCGGCGTCGGCGGCCACGTCGGCGGCCCGGCGCGGTGTCTCGCCGATCAGTTCCGTCACGCGCAACCGGACCGCCGCGCGCAGGGTTTGCGCGGCCATGCTCCCGAAGACCAGCCGGACGATCAGGTCGCGATCGGCCATGCCCGGTGCTCGGACATCGGTGTTCACCACAGGTGTCTTCCTTCTTGTCGGATGTGCTCGGTGTCGGATGTGCTCGGTGTTGGATGTGCTCGGTGTTGGATGTGCTCGGTGAGGTGGACGTGCTGATGCCGGGCCGGTGCACGAACCGGCCTGCCCGCCCGCGCGCCTCGCTGTCACTCCGGTGATCCCAGGGGCCACTCCGGTGATTCCAGAGGCCGGCCGGCGGTCGTCGCCCTTCCGGCCAGGTCGCCCGGCGTGCATCCGGCGAAGGCCAGGACGTCGCGATGGAGATGAGGCTGGTCGACGTATCCGCACGCCAGGGCCACGTCGGCGGCGCTCTCGCCCGCGCAGAGCGCCCGGGCGGCGTGGTCGAAGCGGACCAGCATGGCGGCGCGCTTGGGGGTGAGGCCGATCTGGGCACTGAACCTGGACCACAGCCGCTTGCGGCTCCAGCCGCAGGACGCGGCGAGGTCACCGACCCGGATCCGGCCCCGATGGGCCACGATGCCGTCCCAGGCGGCGGCGACCTCAGGTGACATCGACGGTGCCGGATCCACCCGCCGCGTGAGGAACTCGTCCACCAGCACGAGGCGTTCCTGCCATGTCGCGACGTCGGTCAGCTGCTCGTGGAGGCGCCCCACATGCCGCCGCCCCCACAGGTCGTCGAGCCCGGCGATGGACCCGTCCAGTTCGCACAGCGGGACACCCAGCAGCGCATGAGCGGCTCGGGGTGACAAGCGCATCTCGACGCACTCGGCACCCTCGCCGCGGATCCGGGCCGGACCGGGCGACAGCGTGGCGACAAGGCTCCTCAACGGCACGCGCCCGGCGGCTCGTTCCACGGTGAACGGCTCGTCCCCGAGCCCGATGACGACGATCACGGCGGGCTGCGGGAGCACCTGCATGTCCAGTCCGGCAACGGTACGGTTGCGGAACCCGGCCATCCGGACGCCGTCGAGAGTCGTGCCCCCGAGGGGGTGGACGGCCTCCCAGCCGTTCTCGGCATCGTGGTCCAGGGGGTCGGAGATCCCCACGTCGTAGCTGCGCATGCCGCTACCCTCGCCGACGCCGACAGTCCTGTCTTGGACGAAAGTTCCGTGGCCCGTGCCGGTGCCTGCCGGTACGAGCGGTGGACGGGCGGACACCGGCACGGGCGGTCCCGGCCCCACGTGCCGGCATCGTCGCGCCACCGGCCGGGCCCCCGTCCGGGCGGTCGCCCTGCCGCGAAGCGGGCCCTGCCTGCTCAGGCACCTGCCCCTCAGGCACCGCCCCTCAGGAACTGGCCCCGCCCGCCGCGGCCGACACCTCCGCGAGCTCCGACGGCGACGGCACCACGGCGGCGCCGCCCCGCAGCAGGGCGGCGCCCAGCGGCGTCAGGGTGTGCAGCACCGCGCCGCCGTGCCGCAGGGTGACGACCAGCCCGGCCTCCCGCAGCACGCTCGCATGCTGGCTGGCCGACGCGGCCGACACCCCGACCCTGCGGGCGAGTTCCCCGGTCGTACAGCCGTGGCCGATGGTCCGCAGCACCGCGGACCGGGTGTGGCCCACCAGCTTGCCGAGCGAGCCGACGTCCCCCGCGCAGCTGCGCACCGGCTTCGTCGGCACCGACTCCTCGGTGTGCTCCACCGGGTAGACCAGCACCGGCGTCAGATCCCGGTCGTGGAACGTCACCGGGGTCCTGCGGCAGAAGAACGACGGCAGCAGCAACAGCCCCCGGCCGCCGAGGTACAGGTCCCGGTCGACCGGATAGTCCGACTCCAGCACCGGGGAGCGCCAGCGCATGGTCCCGGGCAGCGACGCCAGCAGCCGGTCGGTGCCGCCGTCCAGCAGCGCCCGGCCGCGCGCCGCCCGGTCGGCCTCGATCCGGGCCCGTATGTGCGGCCAGTACGGGGCGATGGCGGCCCGGTGGTAGCTGCGCAGGGCGCCGATGAGCCGGCCCAGCGCCCCGCTGTCGCCGTCGGCGAGCTCGCGCAGCCAGCCCGGCCGGGTGCGCGCCGTGCCGAGCAGCGACAGCTCGCGCTGCAGCCGCGGCGCCGGTGTCTCGCGCAGCGCCTCGATCGCCGGCTCCACTCCGAGCACCCCTTCCGGAGGCGTCAGGAAGTCGGGGAAATAACCGCGCGACGGCACCAGGGAAGAGAGCAGGCGTGTTTCACCATTCAACCTGGATCGCGCTTCACAACGCCACGGTCCGTAAACCGTTGGCCCTTGCTTGTCGCGTAGTCGGTGAAAACTGAGGACGGATTCCCATAGCGCGTCCGGACGTGCGGCTATCCGGACCCGGGCGAGATCAAGCCCGGTGAAATGGATGCGTAGCACCAAACCCCCACAAGTGGCCCCCGCCTTTGTCCCGGTCACCGAGTATGCACTCCAGCACTGTCGGTTACCACGCCGTTTAAGCCACAGTTGAAACGGGTCGCGGGCCTCCGGCCGCTACCGAAATGCTGGACCCCGTCGGGCACACGGAAGCCGCCGATGGGACTGTTGTGGGGGCAGTGCGGCGGTTCGCTTCCGGGCGGCTTTGGGTACCGCCTCGCGCTCGGCAGGGGTTACGGCCTGCGGTCCGGTGCATACGAGCCCGCCCGGACCGCGGGTCGACCACCTGGCAGCCGTCCGCGACAGGGCACCCTCGGGACGCGGGCCCCTCCGGACGCGTCGACACCTTCACGCATGACGAACCAGCCGCACACCGGCCACCCACGACAGCGCTGCCGCATGCGTCCCATGCTCATTTGCAAGGCGGTCGTTCCACCGATCCTGCAGAAGTCTCCACCGCCGCAGAGGGGTTGCCGGTATCCCCCGGAACGCCGCACAAGAAGCTTCGACAAGTACGCCAACGGCCCTGCCTGTCCGAGCGAAATCATTCACACCGGGAGACGGGCCGATTTTCGCGCGACAGGCGCCCGGGCCCGGAATGGCGATTGAGGCACCTTCTCCGGCCCGGAAATCATCCGAGCGCGCCATGGACAACTCCGGGGCAGGACGGCTCGTGAGTATCGGCTCGCATGACGGCGGCCCGCGCTCCGCGGCTCGAAGGACTCACACCGGCCCGGAGAGGCCGGGCACATGCCGAGCAGCGCGCCGGGCGACGGAGCGCCGGACTCCGGGGCGGCGCCGTTCACCCCGACGCCCCGCCCTCGTGCTCAGCCTTTGCTGGTAAGGGTCCGGAGCAGGGTGTCGAGATAACGGCGCTGACCCTCGACATCGGAGGGCAGGGCCTGCGGGACCGCATGGATGAGCTGGATCTGACCGAGGTGCGCGGTGTAGACCAGCACGCCGCGACGGTGCGCCTCGTCGGCGGGAAAACCGAGATCGGTGAAGATCTGGGTGACGAACGCGATCCGGCGCTCGGTCACCCGTCGCAGTACAGCGGCCACTTGAGGGTGTGAGATCGACGTCAGCAGCGTGACTTCGATCGGATCCCCGGTGGTCGCCGCCGCAGGGACCGCTTTGAACAGACTGCGCAGCCGCCGCTTCGGGTCCGTCTCCGGTTCCACCACAGCGATCACGTGTTCCGTATTCGTCTCTTCCCAATGGCTGAGCGCGGCCTCGATCAGCGCGTCCCGGTTGGGGAAGTGCCAGTAGAAACTGCCCTTCGTGGCCCCCAGGCGCTTGGCGAGCGGCTCGACCGCGACAGCCCTCAGGCCGCCCTCACCGATGGCCGTCAGGGCTGCGTCGACCCAGTCCTGAGCAGCCAGTCGGCCACTCTCACGGGATGGCTGATTCTTGCGGTGCACCATGACGCCATACGCTACCGTATGGACATCCATACGCTTCCGTATGGTGCGCGGCGGAGGGCGCGCAAAGGCGATCCGTCGCGGTCGTGCGGGCCCGACGTGCCTGCGTCGAGACCCGTACGGGAGCAGGAGCGTCAGGAGGGGGCGTCCGCGGCACGGTACCGCGCCACCCCTCCCTTCGAAACGGGGGAACGAGACCATGCGAACGAACCAGCCAACAGTGCGCGGCACATGGACGAAGAGCGGAACCGACGACAGGAAGCCGGCGGCGGTGGGCGCCGACGGGCCCACCACCGATCGGCCGGCCGGCCACGGGGGGACCGAGCCATGCTGACCGAGAAGGGATTCTGCACCCGGGACGTGGCTCCGGAGGACCGGTTCGACTACTGGCGGGAAGTCCTGTCCGAGAACGACGCGCCCGCGGAGATTCTCAGCGGACGGGCAGCCGACTTCCCCGCGTCACTGCGCATCCTGCAGCTGGGCGCCGTACGCCTGTGGAGGGCCGAGCACCCCCGGATGACGCTCCGCCGCACCCGGAAACTGATCCGGCGTTCCGATCCGGAGATGTTCCACCTGTCACTGGTCCTCCGCGGCAGCAGGACACTGACCCTGCACGGGCGCGAAGTGCACTACGGAGCCCATGACATGACGCTCCTCGACACCTCGCGCCCCTACCTCATGGAGGCACGCGCCGAAGACGGCCGGGAGCGCGTCCTGAGCACGGATGCCTTCATTCCGCGTCACCTGCTGCCGCTGCCGGCAACGGGCATCAGCCGGCTCCTCAACCGGCGGATTCCCGGGCGGGACGGGCTCGGAGGCATACTCGCCACCTTTCTCACCCGGATCTGGGACGACGCCGGCTCCTATCACCCCACCGACGGGCCACGGCTGGGCACGGTCGCCACCGATCTGCTCTTCGCCCTCTTCGCCCACGTCCTCGACGCCGAGCGCACCCTCGAACCGGAGACCCAGCGCCGCAACCTGACCCTGCGCATCAAAACCTTCATCCACCAGCACCTCTCCGACCCCGGCCTCACCCCCCGCACCGTCGCGGCCGCCCACCACATTTCCCGCAGCTACCTGCACCGCCTCTTCCAGGAGGAGCAGCTCACCGTCGCCGGCTGGATCCGCCACCAGCGACTCGAACGGGCACGCCACGACCTCGCCGACGCCTCGCTGTGCCACACACCCGTCTACGCCGTCGCCGCCCGCTGGGGCTTCCCCCGCGCCTCCGACTTCACCCGCGTCTTCACGTCCGCCTACGGCATGTCGCCCACGGCCTACCGGAACGAAGCGCGCCTGCTGAACATCAGCGTGTAGCGCTCGTCCGTGGCCGCCGGCGGACACATCGCCGGGCTCTCGCCATCGAGGCCCGATCAGGATCGTGCCGCACAGCCCATCGGGCATCCGACCGACGTCAGGTGTGCCGCGGTCCGGAGGGAGTGCGGGCCGGAAAGGAACGGGGGCGGCACCTCCGCACAAGGTGCCGCCCCATTCAGGTGCCGAAGCCGCCGGGTCGAGGGTGAGTCCCGGCGGGTGCTCCGGCGTGCGTGGCGAGGCGCCGACCGTCGCCCCGCCACTTCTCAGCGGTGGTCGCTGCCCTCGCTCTCGGCGGCCGCACGGCCCGCCTCGAGACGCGCCACCGGGATCCGGAACGGCGAACAGGAGACGTAGTCCAGGCCCGCCTCGTGGAAGAAGTGGACCGAGTCCGGGTCACCGCCGTGCTCGCCGCAGACGCCGAGCTTGAGGTCGGGACGGGTCGCCCGGCCGGCCTCGACGGCGTTCCGGACCAGCGAGCCGACACCGTCCCGGTCGATGGTCTCGAACGGGCTGACGCCGAAGATGCCCTTCTCCAGGTACGCGGTGAAGAAGCTCGCCTCCACGTCGTCGCGGGAGAAGCCCCACACGGTCTGGGTGAGGTCGTTGGTGCCGAAGGAGAAGAACTCGGCGGCCTCCGCGATCTGGCCGGCGGTCAGCGCGGCCCGCGGCAGCTCGATCATGGTGCCGAGGGTCAGCTTGAGGTCGGTGCCGGTCGCGGCCTCCACCTCGGCGATGACCTGCTCGGCCTCGTCGCGCACGATCTCCAGCTCCTGCACCGTGCCGACCAGCGGGATCATGATCTCGGCCCGCGGGTCGCCCTTGGCGTTCTTGCGCAGGGCCGCGGCCTCGGCGATGGCCCGCACCTGCATGGCGAACAGCCCCGGGATGACCAGGCCGAGCCGCACACCGCGCAGACCCAGCATCGGGTTCTGCTCGTGCAGCTTGTGGACGGCCTGGAGCAGCCGCAGGTCGTTCTCGTTCGGGTCCTTGCGGGACTCGGCGAGGGCGACCCGGACGGACAGCTCGGTGATGTCCGGCAGGAACTCGTGCAGCGGCGGGTCGAGCAGCCGCACGGTGACCGGCAGCCCGTCCATCGACTCGAACAGCTCGACGAAGTCGTCGCGCTGCAACGGCAGCAGGGAGCCCAGCGCCTCGTCGCGCTCGTCCTCGGCGTCCGCCAGGATCAGCCGCTCGACCATCTCGCGGCGCTCACCGAGGAACATGTGCTCGGTGCGGCAGAGCCCGATGCCCTGGGCGCCGAAGCGGCGGGCCCGCGAGGCGTCCTCGGCGTTGTCGGCGTTGGCCCGTACCCGCAGCCGGCGTACCCGGTCCGCGTAGGCCATGATCCGGTGGACGGCCTTGACCAGCTCGTCCGCGTCCTCGGCACCGGCGTGCATCCGGCCCTCGAAGTACTCGACGACCGGGGACGGCACGACCGGCACCGTACCGAGGTAGACCTTGCCGGAGGAGCCGTCGATGGAGACGACGTCGCCCTCCTCGATCACCACGCCGCCGGGCGCGGTCATCCGCCGCCGCTTGGTGTCGACCTCGAGTTCCTCGGCACCGCAGACACAGGTCTTGCCCATGCCGCGGGCGACGACGGCCGCGTGCGAGGTCTTGCCGCCGCGCGAGGTCAGGATGCCCTCGGCGGCGATCATGCCGTTGAGGTCGTCGGGGTTGGTCTCCCGGCGGATGAGAATGACCTTCTCACCGGAGCGGGACCACTTGACCGCGGTGTAGGAGTCGAAGACCGCCTTGCCGACGGCCGCGCCCGGGGAGGCGGCGATGCCGCGGCCGATCTTCTCGGTCTTCGCGTTCTCGTCGAACCGGGGGAACATCAGCTGGGCGAGCTGGGCGCCGTTGACCCGCTGCAGCGCCTCGGCCTCGTCGATCAGCCCCTGGTCCACGAGCTGGGTGGCGATCCGGAAGGCGGCACCCGCGGTGCGCTTGCCGACCCGGGTCTGCAGCATCCACAGCTGACCGCGCTCAATGGTGAACTCGATGTCGCACAGGTCCTTGTAGTGCGTCTCGAGGGTTTCCATGATCTGCATCAGCTGGTCGTACGACGCCTTGTCGATCCGCTCCAGATCGGCCAGCGGCACGGTGTTGCGGATACCGGCGACGACGTCCTCGCCCTGCGCGTTCTGCAGGTAGTCGCCGTAGACGCCCTGGTGGCCGCTGGCCGGGTCGCGGGTGAAGGCGACGCCGGTGCCCGAGTCCGGGCCGAGGTTGCCGAAGACCATGGAGCAGATGTTGACCGCGGTGCCCAGGTCGCCGGGGATGCGCTCCTGACGGCGGTAGAGCTTGGCGCGGTCGGTGTTCCAGGACTCGAAGACGGCCCGCACGGCGAGGTCCATCTGCTCGCGCGGCTCCTGCGGGAACTCGCGGCCGGTCTCCTTGGCGACGATGCCCTTGAACTGCTCGACGAGCCGCTGGAGGTCGGCGGAGTCGAGGTCGACGTCGACCTTCACACCCTTGGCCTGCTTGGCCTCCTCGATGGCCTCCTCGAAGAGGTCGCCGTCGACGCCGAGCACGGTCTTGCCGAACATCTGGATGAGCCGCCGGTACGAGTCCCAGGCGAACCGCTCGTCCCCGGCCTGCGCGGCGAGCCCGCTCACCGACTCGTCGGAGAGGCCGATGTTGAGGACCGTGTCCATCATGCCGGGCATGGAGAACTTGGCACCGGAACGTACGGACACCAGCAGCGGGTCGTCCGGCTGGCCGAGCTTCTTGCCCATGTTCTGCTCGAGCGCCTCGAGGTGGGCGCTCACCTCGTCCCGCAGCGCCGGGGGCTCACTGCCGCTGTCGAGGTAGACCTTGCAGGCCTCGGTGGTGATGGTGAAGCCCGGAGGCACCGGGAGACCGAGGTTGGTCATCTCGGCGAGGTTGGCCCCCTTCCCGCCGAGCAGGTCCTTGAGGCCCTTGTTGCCCTCGGTGAAGTCGTAGACGAACTTCTGCTGATCTTCTGTTTCCGGCACGGGACTCGACTCCTCGCGGACGGCTGCCCTGACGGCCGGGAGCGTACCCAGATCGAAGGCATGTGAGTACGTCCACTCGGCCGTCATGCGGCTGTAACCACTCGTCCGCCACCAGATCGAAAGTACGAAGCTCAGACGTCACTCATTTGAGCGCCTTCAAGAATTGAACTCAAGACTACTGAGTGCCACTGAAACACAAGATCTAATCACTCAACGCGAGAAAGTCGTCCAGTTCTCGAAGCTTCAATGGGTGGCACCCAGTGCCACCCATTGAAAAGGCGCACCCCGCCCACGAATGCTCATCTGAGCGGGGCCCCTATCAGGGGTGGCGAGGATCACGCGCTCAGCGAAGGCCGGATCTCATCCTGTGGACACATTCGGAGCAGTGTCGGCTCAGATGAGCACCCGTGTGGCGACCCGTTGCGTCGGCCGTTTCTGTGATACCGAGACTCGGAGTGACCAGCTCCGGACGGAGCGCGACGAAGGGCAGGGCCGGCCGCATGACAGGGCACCATCTCCTGGTCCACGACGGCACCTTCGCCGTGGTGACCGACTCCGGCGACATCACGGGCGCCCGCGGCGCCTCTCCCGACGGGCTGTTCTCCCGGGACGCCCGTCATCTGAGCCGGTGGCAGCTGACCGTGGACGGCGCACCGCCCGAGGTGCTCGTCGCCGCCGCGCAAGCGGGCCCCGACCGCCCACTGGCCGCGGTCCTCACCCCGCCCGCCGCGCCGGCCGAGCCGGCGGCCTGCACGGTCCGGCGGGAGCAGGCGGTCGCCGACCGCTCCCTGGCCGAGCGCATCCGGCTGACCAGCAACCGGCCCGAGCCGGTGACCGCCCGGATCACCCTGACCGTGGACGCCGACTTCGCCGACCAGTTCGAGCTCCGCAGCGACCGGCACCGCTACGACAAGGCGGACGCCGTACGCTCCGCCGACGCCTCGCCGGACGGCGTCACCTTCGGCTACGAGCGGACGGCGCCCGCCGGGCGCCCGGCCTGGCACTCCCGCACGGTGATCCGCGCGATCCCCGCCCCGGACACGGTGGCGCGCACCGCGGGCGGCACCGCCCACACGCTGGAGTGGCGCGTCGAGCTGCCCCCGCACGGCAGCGGACAGATCACCCTCCAGGCCTGGGCGGTGCCCTCGGGCACCGGGGAGGAGCCGCCGCCCATCGAGCCTCCGGCCGTGGCACTGGCCGGGCCCGCCCGGGAGAACGCCGCCTTCACCGGACAACACCCCCGGCCCCGGGATCTCATCGGCTGGCCCGAACTGGCCCGCACATGTGAGCAGGGGCTGGCCGACCTCGCCGGGCTGCGCATCCCGGCGAACGGCCCGGGCGGGGAGCCGCTGCGGGTGCCCGCGGCCGGCATCCCCTGGTTCCTCGCCCTCTCCGGGCGCGACTCCCTGCTCACCTCGCTGTTCGCCCTGCCGTACCGGCCCGAGCCGGCCGCCGCGACCCTGACGGCGCTCGCCGCGGCCCAGGGGACGGGGTACGACGAGCCCCCGGCGCCCGGCGGCACCGGCCGGCAAGAGCAGCCGGGCCGGATCCCGCACGAGATCCGGCACGGCGAACTGGCGCACTTCGGACAGGTCCCGTACGGGCGCTACTACGGCGCCGTCGACGCCACCCCGCTCTTCCTGACCCTGCTGCACGCGTGCACCGAGCGGACGGCGGACGACGGCCTCGCACGGCGGCTGGCGCCCCAGGCACGGGCCGCCGTGGAGTGGATGTTCCGGGACGGCGGGCTGACCGAGCACGGCTGGCTGGTCTGCTCAGGGGACGAAAGCCACCGGGGCGGCGACTCCCACCAGAGCTGGCGCGACTCCCCCGGGGCCTTCTGCCACGACGACGGCACCCCCGCGGCGGGGCCGGTCACGGTGGCCGCCGCCCAGGGCTACGCGTACGACGCGCTGCTCCGCACCGCCGGCCTGGCCCGCAAGACCTGGGACGACGTGGCCTTCGCGGACCGGCTGGAGGAGGCCGCCGGCCGACTGCGCGGCCGCTTCCACGAGGAGTTCTGGATGCCGGAGGCGGACTTCCCGGCAGCGGCCCTGGACGGGGCGGGCCGCCGTGTCGAGGTCCTGACCTCGGACGCGGGCCATCTGCTGTGGTCGGGGATTCTGGACCCGGCGCACGGCGAGGCGGTCGGCCGCCGGCTGCTGGGCCCGGACTTCTTCTCCGGCTGGGGCATCCGGACCCTGGCTGCGGGCCAGCGGCCGTACCACCCGCTCTCCTGGCACCGGGGCGCGATCCGGCCGCACGACAACGCACTGAGCGTGCTCGGGCTGGCCCGCTACGGGCTGACCGAACAGGCCCTGGCCGTGACCCGCGGTCTGGTCGAGGCGGCCGCGGTGCACGGCTGGCGGCTGCCGGAGATCATGGCCGGCTACGGCCGGGACGAGCATCCGGTACCGGTGCCGTGCCCGCACTCGGGCTCACCCCGGGCGTGGGCGGCCGCCACCCCGCTGGCCCTGCTGAGCGCGCTGAGTCCGGGGTTGGGGTGATCGGGCGGAGGCCTGGGAGCGGGGCCTGGGGCTGGCCTGGGGCTGGGGCTGGGGCTGGGGCTGGGGCTTGGTGGGCCGGGGGCCGGGACTGGGGCTGACGCCGGGCCTGGGGCTGGGGCTGGGGTAGGGCTGAGGCGTAGGGCCGGGGTGATCGCTGCGGGGGTGGGGCGGTCGCTGCTGGGCTGGGGTGGCACCGCGGGGCTGGGGTGAGCGCGCGGCCGGCCCGGATCGCGGCGCGCCCGGGCCTGAGGCACCCGGGCCGTCCGGGAGCGGGCACGGCGACCGGGCCGGACCGGCCCTTCTGCCGTCGTCCCCGGCCGTTGCCCAGCGTCCCCTGCCGTCCCCGGGATCAGCCGCCGGAGGTGTCGAGCTCCGCGTCGGCCCCGATCCCGGCGCAGTCGTAGGGGTCGTCGAGCCAGCCGTCCGGCAGGACCACCCGGTTCCTGCCGGAGGTCCGTCCGCGCGGGCCGTCCGCGCCCTGCGGCCAGGGCTGGTCCAGGTCCAGCTCGTTCAGCAGAGCGTCCAGCTCGTCGAGCGACGAGGTGATCGCGAGCTTCTTGCGCATCTCCGAGCCGATGGAGAAGCCCTTGGTGTACCAGGCGACGTGCTTGCGGAAGTCGATGACACCCCGTGCCTCGTCCTCCAGCCACTCCCCCAGGAGCTGGGCGTGCCGCCGCATGACGACCGCCACCTCCTTGAGCGTCGGGGCTGCCGGTCCGGCGCCGGTACCGGCCCCGCCCGGCTCACGCCCGTCCGGGTTCTCGAAGGCCGCGACCAGGTCTCCGAAGATCCAGGGACGCCCGAGGCAGCCCCGGCCCACCACGACGCCGTCGCAGCCGGTCTGCCGCATCATCCGCACCGCGTCGTCGGCCGACCAGATGTCCCCGTTGCCGAGCACCGGGATCTCCGGCACGGCCTCCTTGAGCCGGGCGATCGCGTCCCAGTCGGCGGTGCCGCCGTAGTGCTGCGCCGCGGTGCGCCCGTGCAGGGCGATCGCGGTGACGCCCTCCTCGACGGCGATGCGCCCCGCGTCGAGGTAGGTGATGTGATCGTCGTCGATGCCCTTGCGCATCTTCATGGTGACCGGCAGGGAGCCCGCGCCCGCCACGGCCTCCCGGAGGATGGAACGCAGCAGGTTCCGCTTGAAGGGCAGGGCGGAGCCGCCGCCCTTCCGGGTCACCTTGGGCACCGGGCAGCCGAAGTTGAGGTCGATGTGGTCGGCCAGGTCCTCGTCCGCGATCATGCGGGCGGCCTTGCCGACCGTGACCGGGTCCACTCCGTAGAGCTGGATGGAGCGGGGCTTCTCGGTCCCGTCGAAGTGGACCAGCCGCATCGTCTTGGCGTCCCGCTCGACCAGCGCCCGCGTGGTGATCATCTCGCTGACGAACAGCCCCTTGCCGCCGCTGAACTCGCGGCACAGGGTGCGGAACGGCGCGTTGGTGATGCCGGCCATGGGGGCCAGGACCACCGGCGGCTGCACCGTGTGCGGGCCGATCTGCAGCTGGGTCATCGGGAGAGCGTCCTTCAGGCGTGACGGGCGGGTCGGCGTCCCCGCGGTGCGGTCTCGGCGACCGGCTGTCCGGCGGGACGGCCTCCCATTGTCCCGCATCCCGGGGACGGTCCGGACGGTGCGGTTCGTCGTGGCCGCCCGACCGATGGTTGTACGGTTCAACCGTGTCCGGACTCAGCCACCGGCGGCGGCTACTCGTGCTCGGTATCTGCTGTATGAGCCTGCTGATCGTCAGCCTCGACAACACCGTTCTGAACGTCGCCCTGCCCGCCATGCGCCGCGACCTGGACGCCTCCGTCCCGGGCCTGCAGTGGACCATCGACGCGTACACGCTGGTGCTGGCGTCGCTACTGATGCTGGCCGGCTCGACGGCGGACCGGATCGGTCGGCGGCGGGTGTTCCAGGCGGGTCTGGTGCTGTTCACCGTCGGCTCGGTGCTGTGCAGCGTGGCTCCCGGCCTGGGCTGGCTGGTGGCCTTCCGGATGGTGCAGGCCGTCGGGGGCTCGATGCTCAACCCGGTGGCCATGTCGATCATCACCAACACCTTCACCGACCCCCGGGAGCGGGCCCGCGCGATCGGCGTCTGGGGCGGGGTCGTCGGCATCAGCATGGCCGCCGGACCACTGGTGGGCGGGGTGCTGGTGGACGGCGTGGGCTGGCGGTCCATCTTCTGGCTCAACCTCCCGGTGGGGCTGGCGGCCCTGGTGCTCACCGCCCGGTACGTCCCCGAGTCGCGGGCGGCGCGGCCCCGGCGGGTGGACGCCGTCGGTCAGTTGCTCGTCATCGCCCTGCTGGGATCCCTCACCTACGCGATCATCGAGGGCCCGGCGGCCGGCTGGACCTCGCCGCTGATCCTGACCTGCGCCGCCGTCGCGCTCCTCGCCGCCGTGACGCTGGTGCGCTACGAGCAGCGCCGCGAGGAGCCACTGATCGACCCGCGGTTCTTCCACAGCGCGCCGTTCAGCGGGGCCACGGTGATAGCGGTGAGCGCGTTCGCGGCGCTGGGCGGCTTCCTGTTCCTCAGCACGCTCTATCTGCAGGAGATCAAGGGGCTGTCGGCGCTGCAGGCCGGGGTGTGGATGCTGCCGATGGCAGCGACGACGTTCGTCTGCGCCCCGCTGTCCGGACGGCTGGTGGCCGTCCGGGGCCCCCGGCTGCCGCTGTTGCTCGCCGGGGTGTCGATGGCCGCGAGCGGTCTGCTGTTCGCGGTGTTCGACGCGCAGCGCTCGGACGGGCTGCTGCTCACCGGCTACGTGCTGTTCGGCGTGGGATTCGGCCTGGTGAACGCGCCGATCACCAACACCGCGGTCTCCGGCATGCCGCGCTCCCAGGCAGGCGTGGCCGCGGCCGTCGCCTCCACCAGCCGGCAGGTCGGTCAGTCGCTCGGGGTGGCGGTGATCGGCGCGGTGCTGGCGACCGGGGTACGCGCCACGGCCGACGCCGGGGCATTCGTCGCGGCGAGCGGCCCGGCCTGGTGGATCATTGCCGGGTGCGGTGGGGCGGTGCTGGCCGTGGGACTGGCCACCACCGGTGGCTGGGCGGCCCGTTCGGCCCAGCGGACCGCCGCCCTGCTCGAACGGGGCACGGTGGATCAGGCGTCCGCGAGCTCGAGGGCGTGAAGCCGCTCCAGCCGCTCGCGCGACTCGTCGTCCGCAGGGACGTAGGTGACGATCCGCGGTCCCTGCCGGGGACCCAGCCAGAGGCTGGTGTGGTGGAGGCGCAGCATGCCGACCCGGGGATTCCGGATGCGCTTCAACTGGTCCGTCGCGTTCAGCACCTCGTGCTCCTCCCAGAACGTCCGGAACGCGGGCGAGACCCGCTGGAGCCGGTGGAGCAGCGTGGTCCAGGCGGGCTCGGCGAGGTGTCCGGCCATCGCCGCCCGGAACTTGGCCACCATCGCCCGTTGCGACTCCTCGAGATCGACCAGGGCGGCCTGCCAGTCGGCGTTGGTGAAGCCCAGCCACATGCAGTTGCGGTCCTCGTACGGCAGCGCGTCGAGGTTGACGATCATCCGCGCGAAGCCACGGTTGTAGGCGAGGACGTCGTACCGGCTGTTCTGGACACAGGCCGGGTACGGCTCCAACTGCTCCAGCATCAGACGCAGGGACGGGGAGACGCTGGGACACGTGCGCCCGGGCGCCGGGTCGGACACCGCGGCGAGCGCGAAGAGGTGGCTGCGCTCACTCGGGTCGAGCAACAGGGCGCGGGCGACGGCGTCGAGGACCTGCGCGGAGACATGAATGGGGCGCGCCTGCTCCAGCCACGTGTACCAGGTGACCCCCACCGCGGAGAGCTGCGCGACCTCCTCACGGCGCAGACCGGGCGTACGGCGACGCCGCCCCCGGGGCAGTCCCACCTGCTCGGGGGCGATCCGTTCCCGACGGCTGCGCAGAAAGTCGGCAAGCGCGGCCCGCTGCGCCGCTTCCCCTTGGGGGCGCTCCGGGGCGGTGGCCCGGGTGGTGGGGTTTGTGGGGGTGGCAGCCTCCGTTGACGGAACCCGGCCGGCCGGGGCCTGCGCCGCCGTCCGGGACTGCGGGGTCGACCTGAACTGCGGGGTCGACCTGAACTGCGAGGTCGACCGGGACTGCGAAGTCGTCCCGGACTGCGAGGTCGACCAGGACTGCGAAGCCGTCCCGGACTGCGAGGTCGACCAGGACTGCGAAGCCGTCCCGGACTGCGAGGTCGTCGCCTGCGCTGGAGTGGTCATAACGTCAGGGTGCCGCACCGTTCAGCCCGTTTCCAGGTAGTCCCGATACCAGGATAAAGAGACTCTGGTACCCGGCTCAGTGCTGATCGATCCTCGGAACCGTGAGCGATATCCGACTAGGCACCCCGACCTCCACCCACACCGCTGTGGCTGCCGCCGC
Organism: Streptomyces sp. bgisy100; assembly: GCF_057709105.1. Taxonomy (NCBI): domain Bacteria; kingdom Bacillati; phylum Actinomycetota; class Actinomycetes; order Kitasatosporales; family Streptomycetaceae; genus Streptomyces; species Streptomyces sp. bgisy100. The sequence continues at coordinate 26,931 of NZ_JBYITE010000052.1, read as the reverse complement.
GCCGCCCGCACTCGGCCGACTCGGCCTGTTCACCGTGCTGCTGGGCGCCTCCCTTCCCCTGATCGACTTCTTCATCGTCAACGTCGCCCTGCCGTCCATCGACCGGGAGCTCTCCGCCGGCCCCGCACTGCTGGAACTGGTGGTGGCGGGGTACGGCGTCTCCTACGCCGTCCTCCTGGTGCTGGGCGGCCGACTGGGGGACATGTTCGGTCGCCGCAGGCTCTTCCTCATCGGGATGGCAGCCTTCGGCCTGACCTCGCTGGCGTGCGGCGTCGCGCCGGACGCCTGGTCGCTGGTGGCCGCCCGGGTGGCGCAGGGCGCAGCCGCGGCCCTGATGCTCCCCCAAGTGCTGGCCACCATCCAGGCGACGACCTCCGGCGCCCGCCGGGGGCGCGCGCTGAGCCTGTACGGCGCGACGGCGGGGCTGTCGATGGTCGCCGGGCAGGTCCTCGGCGGCGTTCTGGTGGCGGCCGATCCGGCGGGGACCGGCTGGCGTTCGGTCTTCCTGGTCAATGTGCCGGTGGCGCTGCTCGGTCTGGCGCTCGCGGCCCGCACCGTCCCGGAGACCCGCTCCGAACGGCCCGCTCCGGTCGACCTGCCGGGCACCGTCCTGCTGGGCATCTCGCTGACCGCACTGTTGGTGCCGCTCACCGAGGGACGGGCCGCCGGCTGGCCGCTGTGGACCTGGGTCCTGCTGGCGGCGGTTCCCTTCACGGTCGGCGCGTTCTGGGCGGTGGAGCGACGGGCCGACCGGCAGGGCCGTACGCCGCTGGTGCCACCGAGTCTGCTGACGTTGCCGGGGCTGCGGCGCGGGCTGCCGATGGTGCTGCCGTTCTCCATCGGCTTCGGCGGCTTCATGTTCGTCGTGGCGGTGGCACTCCAGCAGGGACTGCACCTCGGGCCGGTGGCGGCCGGTCTGGCGCTGGTACCGATGGCGCTGGCCTTCTTCGTCGCCTCGCTGCTGGGCCCGCGGCTGGTCGGCCGGTACGGCAGCCGAGTGGTGACCGCCGGCGGTCTGCTCCAGGCCGCGGGGCTGGCACTGATCGTCATGGCCACACTGCGGAACTGGCCGGAGCTGGACTTCGGGGACCTGCTGCCGGGCACGGCACTGGCGGGGTTCGGCCAGGGCTTCCAACTGCCGGTGCTGTACCGCATCGTGCTGGCGGACGTGCCGGGTGACCGAGCCGGGGTCGGCAGCGGTGTCATGGTGACCACCCAGCAGTCGAGCCTGGCGCTGGGCGTGGCCACCCTCGGCAGCCTGTTCCTGGTGCTGGACGAAGCGGTGGGGATGCGCGACGCGCTGGCCGGCACGCTCGTCGCGCAACTGGGGCTGGTGGCACTGACGGTGCTGCTGAGCCTGCGGTTGCCGCGCACGGTGACCTGACGGGCGGGCCCGACGGGCGGGCGCAGGGCCGGGCGCGGGGCACGGCGATGCTCCCGGGCCGCCTGACAACTTACGGAGGACCGATGCGCCGAACGTGACCGAGCGCTCGGCGGGGCGGAGGCCCGTAAGCCGGCACGGAGGCCACAGCCGGAGCAGCGCGAGACCGCACCGGAGCGATGCGGAAGCCAGGAGTGGGGACCGGAGCCGGAAGAGAGCGAGGAGGACCGGGGCCCACTGGAGAACGGGATGGGTCCGGCGGCCGGAGTGGGGTGTGGTCGGTGCCGGCCGCCGGAGGCACCCCACACCGCCCCGCGCCCCCATTCGTCCGCAGCACCTCATCTCGCTGTCCCTGCGCATCGCGTCCCCCTGTCCGTCCCGGCGCATCGCATCGTCCTGCGTTCCGACGTTCACCGTGCCTCACTCGGCCGCCGTCGGCACCCACTCCGCCGCCGATCCCCACGAACGAGTGACAACTATTGAAATCTGTCATCGCGCATGTCATGGTCGATGAGCAGAAGGGCATTGCCCAGCACTCTCCGGCCCGCGGGCCGCCGACCTCCACGGAGTTCCCATGACGTTGCAGCAAGTCCCCCTCCGCACTCTCGGCTCCACCGGCCCCCGGGTCCCGGCGCTCGGCCTGGGCTGCATGGGGATGTCCGCGCTCTACGGCGAGACGGACGAGAAGGAGTCGATCGCCACCATCCATGCCGCTCTCGACGCGGGACTGACGCTGCTCGACACCGGCGACTTCTACGGCATGGGTCACAACGAGCTGCTGATCCGCGACGCACTACGGAGCAGCAGCCAGGGCCGCGACCGGGCCGTCCTCAGCGTGAAGTTCGGAGCCTTGCGGGATGCCCGGGGCGGCTGGTCCGGATACGACGGACGGCCGGCCGCGGTGAAGAACTTCCTGGCCTACTCGCTCCAGCGCCTCGGCACCGACCACGTCGACATCTACCGGATCGCCCGGGTGGACCCGGCCGTACCGATCGAGGAGACGATCGGGGCGATCGCCGAAGCGGTCGAGGCCGGGCAAGTGCGGCACATCGGTCTGTCCGAAGTCGGCTCCGACACCCTGCGCCGGGCGGCCGCCGTGGCCCCGGTCTCGGACCTCCAGATCGAGTACTCCCTGCTCTCCCGGGGCATCGAGGCGGACATCCTGCCCACCTGCCGGGAGCTGGGCATCGGCATCACCGCGTACGGCGTGCTCTCCCGAGGCCTGATCAGCGGGCACTGGAGTCGCGACCGCCGGCTCGACTCCCGTGACTTCCGCGGCATGAGCCCCCGCTTCACCGGGGACAACCTGGACCACAACCTCGATCTGGTGGAAGCTCTCCGCAAGGTCGCCGATGCGAAGAGTGCTACCGTCGCCCAGATCGCCATCGCCTGGGTCCTGGCCCGCGGAGAGGACATCGTTCCGCTCATCGGCGCCCGACGGCGCGACCGGCTCGGCGAGGCTCTCGGCGCACTGGAGGTCACGCTGGACGCGGACGACCTCATGGCGATCGAGACGGCTGTCCCAGCAGGCGCGGCAGCGGGAGCACGCTATCCCGCGGGCCAGATGGCGCACCTGGACAGCGAGAAGATATAGCCCCCGTACCCGAACGAGAGGCCCCAAGGACCCGATGCCGCCCGAGACTCTGACCCCCGCCCGCATCCTCGAAGTCACCGAGGAGGTGCTCCGGCGGTATGGCCCGGCCAAGGCCACGGTGGTCGATGTGGCGCGGGCACTGGGCGTCAGTCACGGCAGCGTCTACCGGCATTTCCCCAGCAAGGCCGCGCTCCGCGAAGCGGTCACGGCGCGCTGGCTCGACCGGACCTCGGCCGAACTGGACACGATCGCCTCCGGGCCCGGGCCGGCCGCAAGCCGACTCGAGCTCTGGCTGTCCGCACTGTTCGACGCCAAGCGCCACAAGGCGGGCGACGACCCGGAGCTCTTCGCCACCTACATGGTGTTGATCGGCGAGAGCAGCGGAGTCGTCGACCAGCACATCGACGACCTGGTGGGGCAACTGGCGAAGATCCTCAAGGACGGCTGCGATCAGGGGGTGTTCGCCGCGCCGGAGGCCGGCTTCGATGTCACGGCGCGCGCGGTGTTCGACGCCACGGGCCGCTTCCACGACCCGGCGTATGCGATGGAGTGGTCCGCACCGGAGATCACAACCGCGTTCGCCGGCGTACGGGACCTGGTCCTGCGGGGGCTGCGCAGCTGAGCCAGGTGCTGCACGGTGCCTACGCGTTGAACCAACCCGCACAACACACGAGTAGCCGGTCCGTGCCTTGCACTACGCCGAGCATCTGAGCCCTACCCTGCGCGGCACCCGAATCGAATGCTGCGTGTCCGAGGGTGTCGGATGCTGCAGCGCCCGTCGCCCTCAGGAGCTGCAGTGCCCGACGGGCCTCGGCCTCCGGTCGGCTCAGGCCGAGGCCGGGGCGCGCCAGCCCGTGTCACGTCCCGTCGCGGCCAGCAGCGCGTCGAAGGCCGAAGCCCCGTCGGGCACCGGCAGGGGGTCGCCGAAGACCTTCATCTGCCGGGCCGTCGGGGCCATTTCGTCCACCAGCGCGGCGAGCGCGCCGATGCTCGCGGTGTCGGGGGTGAAGGACTGCCCGGTGGCGCGTGCCAGGTCCCAGGCGTGCACCGTCAGGTCGAGCAGCACCATACTGCCGAGCGTCCGCGCGGGAAGGTTCATGGATCCGGCGGTGCCCTCGTCGGCGCCCGGTGCGGCCCAGGCCTCGACGAGCCGTGCGGTCTCGTCGCCGAAGCGTCCGCGCCAGTCCCCCTCCAGATAGTCGGGGGTGGTGGTGAAGTCCGCCTCCTTCCGGGCGGCCACCGCCTGGAAGCCGATGACCACATGAAGGAGGTGATTGAAGAGATCGCCCACGGTGTACTCCGCACAGGGGGTGGGCGCTCCGAGCTGATCGTCACGCAGGCCCTGCACCACGGGCGCCGCTTCCCGGGATGCCGATTCGAGCAGTTCACTGATTCCGGTCGTCATGGCTCCGACGCTAGAGGAGGTCCAGCGGAGGCGGCTTGAAAAAACGCGACGTACGATCGCCGTCATGGCACGACCACGGCGTGACACCCGGGGCATCGTGGACGCCCCGGAGCTCCTCCGGCGGGTGCGCTTCCGCCGCCGCGAACCCGCCGGGCCGCTGCGTCCGTACCTGGAGCACTACTGGCTGATCGACTGGGATCTGCCCGAGCCGTACGCCTCCCATGTGGTGCCGCACCCGTCCGTCAACGTCGTCTTCCAGCGGTACGGCGACGGTGAGGGCTTCGGTGAGCTGTCGGGCATCGGCCAGGAGCTCGCGACGCACAAGCTCGAAGGCATCGGCCGGGTGTGCGGTGTGCAGTTCCGGCCCGGGGGTTTCCGGCCGTTCGCGCCCGGCCCGCCGGTGTCGCGGTGGACGGGGCGGCGGCTCCCGCTCGCCGAGGTCTTCCACGACGCCGCCGGGACCGCGGAGGCGGTACTCGGCCCGGCCGAGGAGGACGCCCGGGTCGCCGCCCTCGACGCCTTCCTCCTGGCGCACGGCCCGGTGGCGGACCCGCAGGCCGATCTAGCCATGGCGCTCGCCCACCGCATCCGTACCGACCGGACGATCCTGCGGGTCGCCGACTTCGCCCGCGCCGAGGGGCTGTCCGTGCGGACGCTCCAGCGTCTGTTCGCCGGCTACGTCGGGGTCAGCCCCAAGTGGGTCATCCTGCGCTACCGGATCCACGAGGCCATGGAGCGCGCCGCGCTGGAGGCGGACGTGGACTGGGCAGGCCTCGCGGCCGAACTCGGCTACAGCGACCAGGCACATCTGGTCCGCGACTTCACCGCCAAGGTCGGTGTACCGCCGACGGCCTACGCGAGCTGAACCAGGGCTTGAACCCACCAGCAATGCACTGCCACGCGCGGCAACGCACCGAAACGCAACGCAACGCACCGGCGCCCCGGACCTGCGAGGTCCGGGGCGCCGGGATCAGCCGTGGGCCGAGGGGTTCGCCGCTCAGCAGCCGAGCAGGCGACCACCCAGGTAGGCCTGGATCTGGTCCAGCGACACGCGCTCCTGCTTCATGGTGTCGCGCTCACGCACGGTCACCGCGTTGTCGTCCAGGGTGTCGAAGTCGACGGTGACGCAGAACGGCGTGCCGATCTCGTCCTGGCGGCGGTAGCGGCGGCCGATGGCGCCCGCGTCATCGAACTCGATGTTCCAGTTCTTCCGCAGGTCGGTGGCGAGGCCCTTGGCCTTCGGCGACAGCTGCGGGTTGCGGGACAGCGGCAGCACGGCCACCTTGACCGGGGCCAGGCGCGGGTCGAGGCGCATCACGGTGCGCTTCTCCATGACGCCCTTGGCGTTCGGCGCCTCGTCCTCGTTGTAGGCGTCGAGCATGAAGGCGAGCATCGCCCGGTTCACACCGGCCGCCGGCTCGATGACGTACGGGGTCCAGCGCTCGCCGGCCTCCTGGTCGAAGTACGACAGGTCCTGGCCGGACGCCTTGGAGTGCGCGCCCAGGTCGTAGTCGGTGCGGTTGGCCACGCCCTCCAGCTCGGAGAACTCGGTGCCACCGAAGTTGAAGCGGTACTCGATGTCCGCGGTGCGCTTGGAGTAGTGCGAGAGCTTCTCCGCCGGGTGGTCGTACCAGCGGATGTTCTCCTCACGGATACCGAGGTCCCGGTACCAGTTCCAGCGCTGCTCCATCCAGTACTCGTGCCACTGCTCGTCCTCGCCCGGCTTGACGAAGAACTCCATCTCCATCTGCTCGAACTCGCGGGTGCGGAAGATGAAGTTGCCCGGAGTGATCTCGTTCCGGAATGACTTGCCCATCTGCGCGATGCCGAACGGCGGCTTCTTGCGCGAGGTCTGCTGCACGGCCGCGAAGTTGGTGAAGATGCCCTGTGCGGTCTCGGGACGCAGGTAGGCGACGGAGCCGGAGTCCTGGGTCGGGCCGAGGTGGGTGGCGAGCAGGCCGGAGAACTGCTTGGGCTCGGTGAAGGCGCCCTTGTTGCCGCAGTGCGGGCAGTTCACGTCCGTGAGCCCGTTGGCGGGCAGGTGGCCGTGCTTGGCCTCGTACGCCTCCTCCAGGTGGTCCGCGCGGAACCGCTTGTGGCAGGAGGTGCACTCGGTGAGGGGGTCGGTGAACGTGGCGACGTGACCGGAGGCCTCCCAGACCTCCGGGGCCAGGATCACCGACGAGTCGATACCGACCACGTCGTCGCGCGAGGTGACCATGGAGCGCCACCACTGGCGCTTGATGTTCTCCTTGAGCTCGACGCCCAGCGGTCCGTAGTCCCAGGCGGCGCGCTGGCCACCGTAGATCTCGCTGCACGGGTAGACGAAGCCACGGCGCTTGCTCAGGCTGACGATGGTGTCGATCTTGTCGGCGGCCACGGTGCTCTCTTCATTACGACGACGAAGGTCATGGTGGGATCCGCCGGAACACCCGCGCGCGGATGGGGACCGCCCCGCCCGGAGGGTGCGGGAGGCCGGCCCCTGCGGCCCAGCGAATACCTCAGATTACCGGCGGCTGTACCCCCTGGATCAAATCGGTTCGGCCTTGCTCCGCCCGATGCGCTTTGTTGACAATCGTTTCCACCTTTGTTGAAAATGAGTGTCATGAACGTAGGACGCCGTCTCATACCCGCCGCAGCCGTCGCCGGCGCCACCGCGCTCGGCCTGGTAGCCCTCTCCGCCTGCTCCCCCGCCGGCGGCTCGACCGGCACGAAGAACGGCAAGCTGGACGTGGTGGCGTCCTTCTACCCCATGGAATACCTGGCGAAGGAGATAGGCGGCAAGCACGTCTCCGTCTCCGCCCTGACGAAGCCCGGCACCGAGCCGCACGACCTCGAACTCACCCCGCAGCAGACCGCCCGGCTGGGCGAGGCCGGCATGATCCTCTACCTCAAGGGCCTGCAGCCCGCGGTCGACGAGGCCGTCGGCCAGGCCGAGGTGAAGAACACCGTCGACGCCGCCGGCCTGACCCGGCTGGAGCACCACGGCACCTCCGTCGGCCACGGTCACGAGCACGGCCACGGCGAGGAGCCGCACGGCGGCGAGGGGGACGCGGCCGACCCGCACATATGGCTCGACCCGGTGAAGTACGCCCAGGTCGCCGAGGGCGTGGGCAAGGCCCTGGAGAAGGCCGACCCGGACCACGCCGCGGACTACCGGAAGAACACCGAGCAGCTGGTGGGCAAGCTCGACGGGCTCGACAAGGAGTTCCGGAACGGCCTGAAGAAGCGTTCCACCGACACCTTCATCACCACCCACGCCGCCTTCGGCTACCTGGCCGAGCGCTACGGCCTGGACCAGGAGGCCATAGCGGGCCTCAGCCCGGAGTCCGAGCCCAGCCCGGCGCGGATCCGGGAGCTGCACGGGATCGCCGGGAAGGACAAGGTCAACACGGTCTTCTTCGAGGCGATCGCCAACAAACGGACCGCGAAGAGCCTGGCCCGGGACGCCCGGCTGAAGACCGATGTCCTCGACCCGCTCGAGGGGATCACCGCACAGTCCCAGGGCCACAATTACCTCGAGGTCATGCAGGCGAACCTGCGGAACCTGCAGAAGGCGCTCAGGACCCCATGACGGCACAGGACCCCATGACGGCTCGGGACCACATCACGGAGGCATCCATGGCACGCCGCGCCGAAGACCGTACCGGCGACGAGGAGCAGCCGGTCGTCTCGCTGCGCGGGGCATCCGCCTCGCTCGGCGCGCGGCCGGTGCTGCGCAAGGTCGACCTGACCGTGCGGCGCGGCGAGGTCGTCGCCCTGCTCGGCGCCAACGGCTCCGGGAAGTCGACGGCCGTACGGGCCGTGGTGGGGCAGGTGCCGCTCACCGGCGGTGAGCTGGAGCTGTTCGGTACCGAGGGGCGCCGGTTCCGCGACTGGGCGCGCATCGGCTACGTGCCGCAGCGCACCACTGCCGCGAGCGGCGTGCCGGCGACGGTCCGCGAGGTCGTCTCGGCGGGCCGGCTGTCCCGGGCCAGGCTGGGCGTGCTGCGCCGCGCCGACCGGGCCGCGGTGGACCGGGCCCTGGAGCTGGTGGGCATGGCCGACCGGGCCAAGGACTCCGTGAACGCGCTCTCCGGCGGCCAGCACCAGCGGGTGCTGATCGCCCGCGCCCTCGCGGCCGAACCCGAACTTCTGATCATGGACGAACCGATGGCCGGTGTGGACCACGCCAGCCAGGAGGTCCTCGCCGCGACCCTGCGCGAGGCGGTCTCCGACGGCGCCACCGTCCTGCTCGTCCTGCACGAACTCGGTCCGCTGGAGCCGCTGATCGACCGAGCCGTGGTGCTGCGCGACGGCTGCGTGGTCCACGACGGGCCGCCGCCGCAGGCCGTCGGCCAGCACGCGCTGCCGGGCCACGACCATGTGCATCCGCACGCGGACACCGCCGCGGAGCCGATCCGGACGGGGCTGCTGACCTGATGACCACCACAACGACCCACCGCACCGGCCGCCGCCTCCCGCGGCCGTCCCGGGGGTGCTGAGAGCCATGGACCTCCTCACCTACGACTTCATGCAGCGGGCGCTGCTGGCCGCCGTGCTGGTGGGCATCACCGCCCCCGCCGTCGGGATCTACCTCGTGCAGCGCCGCCAGGCGATCATGGGCGACGGCATCGGGCACGTGGCCCTGACCGGTGTCGCCCTGGGCTTCCTCACCGGCACCAACCCGGTGTGGACGGCCGTGCTGGTCTCCTCGCTCGGCGCCGTCCTGATGGAGCTGATCCGCTGGTACGGCAAGGCGCGCGGCGATCTGGCGCTGGCGATGCTGTTCTACGGCGGCATGGCCGGCGGCGTGCTGCTGATCAATCTTTCGCCGAACGGGTCCAACGCCAGCCTCACCTCGTATCTCTTCGGCTCGATCACCACGGTGTCCCGGTCCGACGTGGTGGCGATCTCGGTACTGGCCGCCTTCGTGGTGCTGATCACGCTGGGGCTGCGGCGCCAGCTGTTCGCCGTCTGCCAGGACGAGGAGTTCGCCCGGGTCACCGGTCTGCCGGTCCGGCTGCTGAATCTGCTGCTGGCCGTCACCGCGGCCGTCACCGTCACCGTGGCGATGCGGGTCGTCGGCCTGCTGCTGGTCAGCGCGCTGATGGTGGTCCCGGTGGCCGCCGCCCAGCAGGCCACCCGCGGTTTCGCCATGACGCTGGCCCTCGCGATCGGGATCGGCGTGGTGGTCAGCCTGTCCGGCACGGTCGGCTCGTTCTACGTCAACGTGCCGCCCGGGGCGAGCATCGTCATCCTCGCCATCGCCGTCTTCGGAGTGATCACCGCGCTCGCCGCGCCGATGGCGAAAAAACGGGCCCGACGGGCCGCGGCGGCCGGGGAAGAGTGCACCCTTGAAGTACCACCGGGCGTCGCCGCCACGGGGGACGACGTCAAGGTGTAGCCGCTTCCGCACGCCCGGGCTGGCACAATGGCGACCCGTACGTGCGGAACGGGTGATCTTGAGGAGGCAACGGTGGCTACCGCGGGGAGCAGTTCGGCGAACACCGCCCCGGTGCGCGGCCGGTCGACCCGACAGCGCGCCGCAGTGGCGGCGGCACTCGACGAGGTGGACGAGTTCCGCAGCGCCCAGGAGCTGCACGACATGCTCAAGCACCGTGGCGACTCGGTCGGCCTGACCACCGTCTACCGCACCCTCCAGTCGCTCGCCGACGCCGGCGAGGTGGACGTCCTGCGGACCAGTGAGGGCGAGGCCGTCTACCGCCGTTGCAGCACCGACGACCACCACCACCATCTGGTGTGCAGCCACTGCGGCAAGGCGGTCGAGGTGGAGGGCCCGGCGGTGGAGAAGTGGGCCGAGCAGATCGCCGCCGACCACGGCTTCGTGGACGTCGCCCACACCATCGAGATCTTCGGCACCTGCGGGGAGTGCGCGGCAGCGCGGTCCTGAGCCCGCAGGAGAGCGGCGAGGACGGCAGAACGCCCCGGGAGGCCCGCCGGCGCGCGAACGCCCCCGAGGGGCCCATCCAGCGCGAGAACCGCCCCGGGGCCCGTAGGGCGCGCGGACAGCGCCCGAGACGGCTCCGTACGCCCTCCGCACACGCACACCCGCCCCCAGGACCGGGGAACCCCGCGGCGCGGTCCCACCACGCCCTCCAGCGCGCCCCGCTCCCCCCACGACGTCCGCCCCCGCACCGGACGAGGCGCGGGGGCGGAGCGGCGGCCTTCCGGCCGGGGTACGAACCGGGATTCAGGAACCGGCCGGGGTACGAACCGGGCGGGGGTTCAGGAACCGGCCGGGGCGGACGTCCCGTCGGTCTCCTCCCCCGCATTCGGCAGCGCGCCGCCGAACCGGCGGTCCCGGGAGGCGTACTCCAGGCAGGCCCGCCACAGGTCACGGCGGTCGAAGTCCGGCCACAGCACATCCTGGAAGACCATCTCGGCGTAAGCGCTCTGCCATATCAGGTAGTTGGAGGTGCGCTGCTCGCCCGAGGGGCGCACGAACAGGTCCACGTCCGGCATGTCCGGGTAGTACATGTACTTGGCGAGGGTCTTCTCGTTCACCTTCGAGGGGTCGAGCTTCCCCGCCTTCACGTCCGCGGCGATGGCCGCCGCCGCATCGGCGATCTCCGCACGGCCGCCGTAGTTGACGCAGAAGTAGAGCGTCATCGCGTCGTTGTCCTTGGTCTGCTCCTGTGCCACCTGGAGCTCCTGGACGACCGACTTCCACAGCTTCGGCATCCGGCCGGTCCAGCGGATCCGGATGCCCAGGGCGTCCATCTCGTCGCGGCGGCGCCGGATCACATCGCGGTTGAAGTTCATCAGGAAGCGCACCTCGTCCGGCGAGCGCTTCCAGTTCTCGGTGGAGAAGGCGTACAGGGAGAGGTTCTTGACGCCCATCTCCAGACAGCCCTTGAGGACGTCCATGACGACGCCCTCGCCGACCTTGTGCCCCTCGGTGCGCGGCAGACCGCGCTCCTTCGCCCAGCGGCCGTTGCCGTCCATCACGACCGCCACATGGTTCGGCACCAACTCGGCCGGAATCCTCGGCGGGCGCGCACCGGACGGGTGCGGCTCGGGGGGCAGGTACTCGCGGCGGCGGCCCAGAAGCCCGCGTCGTGCCATTGCGTTCCGTCTCCTATTTCTCTACATACCTGAGCGAGCGCAGTCCGCGCTCCAAATGCCAGTGCAGATACGCCGCCACGAGTCCACTGCCCTCCCGGGCGTGCCGGGCCTCGCTCCGGTCCGCGGTCTCCCAGTCGCCGGTCAGCAGCGCGCCGAGCAGCGTCAGAGCTTCCGTCGAGGGTACGACGCTGCCGGGAACCCGGCAGTCGACGCACACGACGCCCCCGGCGGCGACCGAGAAGAACCGGTTGGGGCCGGGCATCCCGCAGCGCGCACACGCCTCGAAGCTCGGGGCGTAGCCGTTGACGGCGAGGGAGCGGAGCAGGAACGCGTCCAGGACGAGATGCGGCTCGTGCGCCCCCGACGCCAGCGTCCGCAAACCCCCGACGAGCAGCAGGTACTGCTGCACGGCGGGTTCGCCCTCGTGGTCGGTGAACCGTTCCGCGGTCTCCAGCATGGCGGTGCCGGCGGTGTAGCGGGCGTAGTCGGTGACGATGCCGCCACCGTACGGGGCGATGGTCTCGCTCTGGGTGCAGAGCGGCAGGCCACGCCCCACGAGTTCGCTGCCCCGCGCGAAGAACTGCACGTCGACGTGGGAGAACGGCTCCAGCCGGGCCCCGAACTTCGACTTGGTGCGGCGCACTCCGCGGGCGACCGCCCGCACCCGGCCGTGGCCGCGCGTGAGCAGCGTGATGATCCGGTCCGCCTCACCCAGCTTCTGGGTGCGCAGCACGATGCCGTCGTCGCGGAACAGACTCATGCCGCCATTGTCCCGTACGGAGGGACCGGCACCGGCGGCCGGGGCGCGGGTCGAGGGCGGGGCGGGCACATCGGGAAGGGCGGTACGGCGCGGGTCGCGGCGGGCCGGGTCAGGAGGGAGTGCGGGCCGCCGCGGCGAGCAGCCCCTCGGTCTCCTCGTGGCCGAGGAGGAGGGCCCGGCCGACGGCGGCGAGCGCCTCGCGCTCCGCGGGGCTGTACGGGCCGTCGGCGAGCGCGATCCGGGCGCCCTGCAGCAGGATCCCCTCCCGGCCCACCGGGGCGAGGTGCGGGGACAGCGGTTCGAGGGCCTCGTGGAGCTCGATCGCCAGCGCGGTGCCGCCTTCGAGGCCGCCGTCGAAGCAGCCGGGCAGCCGCCCGGTGTCGGCGGCCAGGGCTTCGACCAGCGCGAGCAGCTGTTCTCCGGTGCAGTCCTCGAATCCGGCGCCGCGCACCGCGCCGACCGCGACCTCCCGGACACCGCGGTCCTCGGCGCCGCCCGCCGCGAGGACGGCGAGCGCGACGGTGTGCACGGCGTCCCGGAGCATGGCGGAGAAGCGGGTGGTGGTCGGGTGGTCGAGGACGTCGGCGCCGAACCGTCCGTGGCAGGAGCAGCACTCGACGACGGGGCCGGTGGCGCCGCGCGGGAGGAGCGGCAGACCGAACACGGCGAGCCGGCGGCGGCCGGTGCGCCGGCGGTGGTTGCGGTCACCCCCGCAGTCCGGGCAGAAGAACTCACCGTCACCGACGGTGCGCCACGTCGTGCGCATTCCCCACACGCGCTGCATTGCGCACCTCCGCCACATCGGCCCCGAATGTACCGACACGGACTGCCGTCACTCGGTGACTCTTCGGCAACGGCGCCGTGTGGAGGTGATGTTAACCACATCCGTGATGCGACGTCAGCACCCTGTGCGGAGCCGGCCGTCCGGCCGCGCGCCGCGGCGGCGCCCCCCGGCGCCCGGGAGCGGGCATCCGGACCCGCCCGACCTGCGGCGGGCCGGTGGGGCGCCCGGCGGGAGCCGGCCGCCGGGCGGCGCAGATCACACCGCGGGCCCACCCCGGACACGGCTGTTCCCCCGTTCCGGCGCCGGAACGGGGGCACAGGGGCGGAAACGGCGCGGAATCAGCCGCGCGCGGCCCGGTTCACCGCGGAGATGACGGCCTTCAGCGACGCGCGGGTGGTGTTGGGGTCGGTCCCGATGCCCCACAGCACCTTTCCGTCGATGGCGCACTCGATGTACGAGGCGGCGCGGGCGCTCGCGCCCTCGCTCATCGTGTGCTCCTGGTAGTCCAGCAGCCGGGCGTCGATGCCGATCGCGGCCAGCGCGTCGAAGAACGCGGAGATCGGGCCGTTGCCGGTTCCGGTCAGGACCGTGTCCACCCCGTCGACCACGGCCTCCACGGTGAGCGCGTCCCCGCCGTCCGTGGTGGTCGAGGTCTGGGCGGAGCGCAGCGCGATCCGGCCCCAGGCGTTCTCCGGGGTGGGCAGGTACTCGTCCTGGAAGGTGGACCAGATCTGCGCCGGGGTGACCTCGCCGCCCTCGGTGTCGGTCTTCGTCTGGATGATCTTCGAGAACTCGATCTGCATCCGGCGCGGCAGGTCGAGGTGGTGGTCGTTCTTCAGGACGTAGGCGATTCCGCCCTTGCCGGACTGCGAGTTGACCCGGATCACGGCCTCGTAGGAGCGGCCGACGTCCTTGGGGTCGATGGGCAGGTACGGCACGGCCCACTCGACGTCCCCCACCGGCTTGCCCTGAGCGGCGGCCTCGGTCTCCATGGCCTCGAAGCCCTTCTTGATGGCGTCCTGGTGGGAGCCGGAGAAGGCGGTGTAGACCAGGTCGCCCGCGTAGGGGTGGCGCGGGTGGATGGTCATCTGGTTGCAGTACTCGGCGGTGCGACGGATCTCGTCGATCTGCGAGAAGTCGATCTGCGGGTCGACGCCCTGGCTGAACAGGTTCATGCCCAGCGTCACCAGGTCGACGTTGCCGGTGCGCTCGCCCTGGCCGAACAGGCAGCCCTCGATGCGGTCGGCGCCCGCCATGACGGCCAGTTCGGCGGCGGCGACGGCGGTGCCGCGGTCGTTGTGCGGGTGCACCGACAGACATACGTGCTCACGGCGGGAGAGGTTCCGCGACATCCACTCGAAGCGGTCGGCGTGCGTGCTCGGGGTCGAACGCTCCACGGTGGCGGGCAGATTGAGGATGATCTCGCGGCCGGACTCCGGCTGCCAGACGTCCATGACGCCTTCGCAGACCTCCAGGGCGAAGTCCAGCTCGGTGTCGGTGAAGATCTCGGGGCTGTACTGGTAGCCGAAGGCCGTCTCGTCGCCCAGCAGCTTCTCGGCGTACTCCATGACCAGCCGGGTGCCGTCGGTGGCGATGGCCTTGACCTGCTCACGGGAGCCGCGGAAGACCACCCGGCGGAAGACCGGCGCGGTCGCGTTGTACAGGTGCACGGTCGCCCGGTGCGCGCCCTTCAGCGACTCCACGGTGCGCTCGATCAGTTCCTCGCGCGCCTGGGTGAGGACGGAGATCGTCACGTCCTCGGGGACGGCGCCCTCTTCGATGATCGAGCGGACGAAGTCGAAGTCGGTCTGTCCGGAGGAGGGGAAGCCGACCTCGATCTCCTTGTAGCCCATGGAGACCAGCAGGTCGAACATGGCCCGCTTGCGGGCCGGGGACATCGGGTCGATCAGCGCCTGGTTGCCGTCCCGCAGGTCGGTGGAGAGCCAGCGCGGGGCCTGCGTGATGCGGTTGTCCGGCCAAGTCCGGTCGGGGATGTCCACGGCCTCGTACCGGCCGTAGCGGTGGATCGGCATTCCGGAGGGCCGCTGGGTGACGGACGCCGCGGTGATGGGCGTGGGGCGACCGACGGAAGAGGCGGGGTTCATGTGCGCTGGGCTCCTGTCGAAGGGTTCTCGACGGCCGACGGTGGGCAACACCGGACTCCGCGGGGAGGGGGTCGGCCTCGACTACAGACCCTCGCCGCGGCGGCTAAGAAGAAGCAGCCCATAACGCATGATGATCCGCAGCGTAGCGGAGTCCCCCGCCCGCCGCCGAGTCCGTTCCAGCATGCAAGACGGACATGGCGTGACAGTGGAGTGGTGTGACAGCGGGGCACTGGGGCAGCGAGGGCCGGGCCGTCACTCCATTGCGGTAATCATGGTCGCAACCAGTGACACTTTCATCACTCCGTGCCACATTGCGCAGCATGACCCCAGTCTTCTGCACGATCGTGCCGCCCCACGTCCTCGACAAGCTCGCCCGGGCCGGCGACCCGGCGCTGGCCTCGCCCGCCCGGCGCACCCTGGAGCACGACGCCTCGCAGCGCACCAGGCGCCGGCTGACCACGGTCATCGGAGCCGCCGCCGCGACGGCCGCCCCGGGCCCCGCCGACAAGCCGCTCCGCACCATCTGCGACGCCCGGCACCGGGAACAGCTGCCGGGCACCAAGGTGCGCGGCGAGGGCGACGAACCGGTCAAGGACGCGACCGTCAACCGCGCCTACGCCGGGCTGGGCGCGACGTTCGAGCTCTACCTCAAGGTCTACGGCCGCAGCTCCATCGACGGCTCGGGGCTGCCGCTGGACGCGACGGTCCACTACGGCGAGGACTACGGCAACGCCTTCTGGGACGGCCACCGCATGGTCTTCGGCGACGGTGACGGCGAGATCTTCCTCGACTTCACCATCCCGGTGGACGTGATCGGTCACGAGCTGACCCACGGCGTCACCCAGTACACGGCCAACCTGGAGTACTTCGGCCAGTCGGGCGCCCTCAACGAGTCGATGTCCGATGTCTTCGGCTCACTGATCAAGCAGTACGCCCTGGGCCAGACCGCCGGGGAGGCCGACTGGCTGATCGGTGCGGGTCTGCTCGCCCCCCGCGTCACCGGGGAGGCCCTGCGCTCCATGAAGGCCCCGGGCACCGCGTACGACGACGATGTCCTGGGCAAGGACCCGCAGCCCGCGTCGATGGACGACTACGTCCGCACCGGCAGCGACAACGGCGGGGTGCACATCAACTCCGGCATCCCCAACCGGGCCTTCTACCTCACCGCCGCGGAGCTCGGCGGCCATGCCTGGGAGCGGGCCGGGCAGATCTGGTACGACGTGCTGACCGGGGGCGAGCTGGCCTCGGACGCCGAGTTCGCGGACTTCGCCCGGCTCACGGTCGCCGCCGCGCAGGCCCGCTACGGCGAGGGCGCGGAAGGGGAGGCGGTGCTGAAGGCCTGGTCCGAGGTGGGGGTGCCGACCGGGCGGCAACGCACGGCGGGATGACGGCGGGAACGGCCCCCGGAGTGGGTACTGGTCCAGCCATGCGCATTCACGTGACACGCAGCGGAGGGTTCGCGGGCATCGAGCGCAGCGCCGAGGTGGACACCTCGGGGCGGGCCGATGCCCCCCAGTGGCAGGCGCTCGCCGAGGAGGCGGCGGCCGGAGGCCGGGACGCGCCCCCGGCCGGGGTGCCCGACGGCTTCAGCTACCGGATCACGGTCGACGGCCGCACCTTCCACTGCGCCGAGCCGCGGCTGAGCGACGCCCAGCGGGAGCTGGTCACCCGGGTGCTGAAGGAAGGCGCGTAGCCGGAAGGTCGTGCCCGCCCCCGCGGGGCGGGCACGGGCGCTGGGGCGGGCCCCTAGAAGCCCAGCTTGCGCAGCTGCTTGGGGTCCCGCTGCCAGTCCTTGGCGACCTTGACGTGCAGGTCGAGGAAGACCGGGGTGCCGAGGAGCGCCTCGATGTGCTTGCGCGACTTCACGCCGACCTCCTTCAGCCGGGCGCCCTTGGGGCCGATGATGATGCCCTTCTGGCTGGGCCGCTCGATGTAGACGTTGGCGTGGATGTCGAGCAGCGGCTTGTTCTCGGGGCGCCCCTCCCGGGGCAGCATCTCCTCGACGACGACCGCGATCGAGTGCGGCAGCTCGTCCCGCACACCCTCCAGGGCGGCTTCGCGGATCAGCTCGCCGACCATGACCTGCTCGGGTTCGTCGGTGAGGTCGCCCTCGGGGTAGAGCGCCGGGCTCTCGGGGAGCATCGGGACGAGCAGATCGGCGAGCAGGCCGACCTGCCGGTCGCCCACGGCGGAGACCGGGATGATCTCGGCCCACTCGATGCCGAGCTCCTTGCCGAGCCGGTCGATCGCGATGAGCTGCTCCGCGAGTTGCTTGGAGTCGACCAGGTCGGTCTTGGTGACGACCGCGACCTTGGGGGTCTTCTTGATCCCGGCCAGCTCGGTGGCGATGAAGCGGTCGCCGGGGCCGAGCTTCTGGTCCGCGGGCAGACAGAAGCCGATGACGTCGACCTCGGCCCAGGTGGTGCGCACCACGTCGTTGAGCCGCTCGCCGAGCAGGGTGCGCGGCTTGTGCAGCCCCGGGGTGTCGACCAGGACGAGCTGGGCGTCGGGGCGGTGCACGATGCCGCGGACGGTGTGCCGGGTGGTCTGCGGCCGGTTGGAGGTGATCGCCACCTTCGTCCCGACCAGTGCGTTGGTCAGGGTCGACTTGCCCGCGTTGGGGCGGCCGACGAAGCACGCGAAGCCCGCGCGGTGGGTCGCCTCCGGCGCGGACTGGGACGAGGGGGATCGGTCACTCATGGCGCCCATTCTCCCCGATCGTCCGGCCCGGCTCGACCAGCCCGGGGGACCCGGGCCCGGAGGGGGCGCGCCCGTCGGCCCGTGCGTCGGCGCCGCGGGGCGCGGGCGCCCCGGTCACCCGACGGTGACGGAGGCGCGGAGCGTGCCGTCGGGGCCCGCGAGGAGGACGGGGGTGTCCGGGCCGCCGAGGTCGCGCACCGCGGCCCGGTCGCTGTCCGAGACCTCCTCGGCGTCGGTGACCAGGGCCGCGGCCTCCAGGGACTGGGCGCCGCCGGCCACCGCCATCGCCACGGCGGTCTGCAGCGCGCTGAGCTTGAGGGAGTCGAGGTCGACGGTGGCGGCGACATAGGTGCGGCCGGTCTCGTCCCGTACGGCCGCCCCCTCCGGGACGGAGTTCCGCGCCCGGGCGGAACGGGCGAGGATGATGATCTTGCGGTCGTCCGGGTCGAGAGGCGCTTCGCTGCTCATGCGGACGAGCATATGCCGCGCCCCGTCACCCGGCGCGGGAGGGCCGCCAGAGGGGAGAGCCGGGCGTGGAGGGGCCGCTGGTGGGAGCCGGACGGGGAAGGAACGCCGGCGGGAGTGCCGAACATCGGAGGGACGCCGGCGGGAGTGCCGGACGTCGAAGGGACGGGTGGGAGTGCCGGACGGGCCACCGCCGACGGAAAGCCGGGGGGCGGGCGTCTCTCGGTGACCGGCAGCCGCTGGACGCATGGGCAGTCGCCACCGTCGTCGCGACGGCCCCGGACGGGTGGGCCGCCAGCCGGCCCCGCCGCGTCGGCGGCCGTCAGCCCGCGACCGTGGAGATCGACTCGCGGCGCCCCTCGGGGGAGGTCAGCCAGGCCAGCTTCGCGGCGGTGTCGGTGCCGTGCAGCGGGTTGTGCAGCACCACCGTCAGGTCCGGGCGGGCAGGCAGGCGCAGCTGGGTGCTCTCGAAGAACAGGCTGCCGGCCACCGGGTGTTCGTGCTCCTTGACGAGCTGCCCGCCGGCCCGGACATCACCGCGGGCCCACAGCTCGGTGAACTCCTCGCTCACCGCGGAGAGTTCATCGATGATCTGCTGGAAGCCCTCGTCGTCCGGGTGCTCGGAGACCGACGCACGGAACTGGGCTACGACCGCGGGCGCCGCCTCCTGCCAGGTGCGGCTGCGCGACCGGTAGGCCGGGTCGGTGAAGAAGTCCACCAGGCAGTTGCCGCCGGGGCCGAAGCCGAAGACCAGCGTGGCGGCGTCGTTGTACATCACCGTGTTCCAGTACGGGTCCAGGATGTGCGCGGGGAACGGCATCCAGCCGTCGATCAGCCGGCGCAGCCCGTCGCATATCGGGGAGCCGGGCTCCTCGGCCTCGGGGAGCGGCGGGTTCAGCCCGGCGAGGATGTAGAGATGGCGCCGTTCGGCGCTGCCGAGCCTCAGCACCCGGGCGACCGCGTCGAGGACCTGCGGGGAGACCGTGATGTCGCGGCCCTGCTCCAGCCACTGGTACCAGGAGGCGCCGACCCCGGCGAGGACCGCGACCTCCTCGCGGCGCAGTCCGGGCGTGCGCCGCCGGGCGCCCCCGTCGGGCAGCCCCGCCTCCGCCGGGCTGATCCGGGCCCGGCGGCTCATCAGGAAATCCCGTAGTTCCTGCCGCCGACGGGACTTCGCGCCCGCCGCCTGCCGTGCCGCCCCGGTCCCCGTCACCGGTTCCCCCTCCTGCTCGCCCCCGGCACCGTCCGGTCACTGTCTGCCTGGTGGTGCGACCACCAGCATAAACTCCCGCTCCCCGGGGGGACTTGGCGCCGCGGAGGCTGGTCGCATGGCGATCGACACCACTTCTCCACCGGCAGCTCATACCCCGCCCCGGGCGGAACGGCTCGCCCCGCGGGCCCGGCTCGTGCTGCTCATCCTGTGCGCGGCCCAGTTCATGGTCGCGCTCGACTTCTCCATCCTGAATGTGGCGCTGCCCGTGCTGGGCGAGGACCTCGGATTCGGCCAGTCCGACCTCCAGTGGGCGGTCACCGCGTTCGCGCTGCCGTCGGGCGGCTTCCTGCTGCTGTTCGGCCGGATCGCCGACCTCTACGGGCGGCGCAGGCTCTTCCTCACCGGCCTGGGCCTGTTCACCGCGGCGTCGGTGCTGGCCACGCTGGCCTGGGACCCGGCGTCCTTCCTCACCGGGCGTGCGCTCCAGGGCCTGGGCGCCGCGGTCGTGGTGCCCACCGGTATGTCCCTGCTGACCACCACCTTCCCCGAGGGGCCGCAGCGGGACCGCGCGCTGGGCGTCAGCGGCACCCTGATGTCGCTGGGCTTCACCGTGGGCATGGTGCTGGGCGGTGTGCTGACCGACACGGCCGGCTGGCGGTCCACGATGGGCCTGCTGGCGGTGGCGGGCGCCGGCGTGCTGCTCGCCGCGCCCGGGCTGCTCGCCGAGAGCCGTCATCCGCAGCGGCCCCGGGTCGACGTTCCGGGCGCCGTCACCGTCACCGGCGGTCTGCTGGCCCTGATCTACGCCCTGTCGACGGCGGCCCAGCGCGGCTTCGGCGGTGCGGACGTGCTGCTGACCCTGGCCGCCGGGGTGGTGCTGCTGGGCGCGTTCGTGGCCGTGGAGTCCCGGGCGGCAGAGCCGCTGGTGTCCCTGCGGATGCTCCGCCGTCCGACGGTGGCCTGGGGCAACGCCGGGGGCCTGACCGCCTTCGCGATGATGAGCTCCGTCATCTTCCTGCTGACCCTCTACCTCCAGGAGGTGCTGGGGCTCTCGGCCTTCTGGACGGGGCTGGTCTTCGGTGTGCAGGGCGTGGTCGCGGTGTTCTCCGGGATGATCGCGGCGCGCCTGGTCGCCCGGATCGGCGCCCGGTCGACGCTGCTCCTGGGGCTGTTGACGCAGGCGCTCTTCACCGCGCCGCTGTTCCTGCTCGGGACAGCCGCATGGGGCGCCTGGGCCGCCACGGCGGGGGTGACCCTGGCCTGCGCCGGGCACCTGTGGGCGATCGTCGCGTACGGCAGCATCGCCACGTCCGGTGTCCCGGACGGCGAACAGGGGCTGGCCACCGGTCTGGTGACCAGTTCCCAGCAGGTGGGGCTCACGGTCGGCATTCCGCTGCTCAGCGCGTTGGCGACCAGCCGGGGCGACGCCCTGCGGGAGGCCGGTGCGGACGCCGTCGCGGCCACGCTGGGCGGCATCCGGCTGGGGCTGGGCGTGGACGCCGTGGTCGTGGCGGCCGTGGCGGTGCTGATCGGCGTCGGGCTGGGCCGTCGCGGGGGTGCGGCCCGCGGCTGACGGACCCTCCGGACGCGGGGAGGCCCGCCGCGGTCCGCGGCGGGCTCCCGGAGCCCTGCGGTCAGTCGTCGGTGTCCGCGCCCTTGCCGTCCGGCGGGCCCTCACCGGAGCGCACCGGCTCGACCAGGACCGTGACGATCCGGTTCCGGCGGCCGGCGGGCGACTCCGCGGTCAGCCGGAGGGCCTTGAGCGTCGGGTCGGCGGTGTCCTCGGAGAGGTCGACCTCGGCCGTCGCCCCGGCGATCGGGACCCGGCCCAGCGACTTGGCGAGCAGCCCGCCGACGGTCTCCACGTCCTCGTCGTCCAGTTGGAGCCCGTACAGCTCGCCGAGGTCGCCGATGTCGAGCCGGGCGGTGACCCGGTACCGCTCCTCGCCCAGCTCCTCGACGGGCGGCAGCTCCCGGTCGTACTCGTCGGTGATCTCGCCGACGATCTCCTCGAGGATGTCCTCGATGGTGACGATGCCGGCGGTGCCGCCGTACTCGTCGATCACGACGGCGACGTGGTTGCGGTCGTGCTGCATCTCGCGCAGCAGGTCGCCCGCGTTCTTGGTGTCGGGCACGAAGGCGGCCGGGCGCATCGCGGTGGAGACCAGGTCGGTCTCGGCGTCCCGGTTGATGTGCGTCTTCCGGGCGAGGTCCTTCACGTACACGATGCCGACGACGTCGTCCTCGTTCTCCCCGGTCACCGGGATGCGGGAGAAGCCGGAGCGCAGCGCGAGGGTGAGCGCCTGGCGCACGGTCTTGGCCCGCTCTATGACGACCAGGTCGGTGCGCGGCACCATCACCTCGCGGACCAGGGTGTCGCCCAGCTCGAAGACCGAGTGCACCATCCGGCGCTCCTCGTCCTCGATGAGGGACTCCTGTTCGGCGAGGTCCACCATGGCGCGGAGCTCCGCCTCCGAGGCGAAGGGGCCCTTGCGGAAGCCCTTGCCGGGGGTGAGGGCGTTGCCGAGGAGGATCAGGAGCTGCGGGACCGGCCCCATGACCCGGGCCAGCGGCAGCAGCACGTACGCGGCGGCGGTGGCGGTGTTCAGCGGGTGCTGTCGGCCGATGGTGCGCGGGGAGACCCCGACGGCGACATAGGAGACCAGCACCATCACGCCCAGCGCGACGGCCAGCGCCTCCCAGGTCTCCCGGAACTCGCGCACGCACACGTAGGTGACCAGGACCCCGGCGGCCATCTCGCAGGTGACGCGGACCAGCAGCGCCACATTGAGGTAGCGGGTGGGGTCGGCGGCGACGGCCATCAGCTTGGCGCTGCCGCGCCGCCCGGAGCGGACGGCCTCCTCCGCACGGAACCGGGTCGTCCGGGCGAGGCCCGCCTCGGCACAGGCCGCGAGCCAGGCCACGACGACGAGCAGGACGGCGGCCGCGACGAACGATCCGGTCATCGCGTGGTGGGGGCCGGGGAGGGCCCTTCGAGGCCGCGCTCGGCACGCCAGCCGTCGACGATCGCCTTCTGCAGACCGAACATCTCGGCCCGCTCGTCCGCCTCCTCGTGGTCGTAGCCGAGCAGGTGGAGGACGCCGTGCACGGTGAGGAGCTGGAGCTCCTCGTCCATGGAGTGGGCCGTCTCCGCCTCCTCGCCCTGCTTCTTCGCCACCTCCGGGCAGAGCACGATGTCACCGAGGAGCCCCTGCGGGGGCTCCTCGTCGTCCTTGGCCGGCGGGCGCAGCTCGTCCATCGGGAAGGACATGACATCGGTCGGGCCGGGGAGGTCCATCCACTGGATGTGGAGCTGCTCCATGGCGTCGGCGTCGACGACGATCACCGAGAGTTCGGAGAGCGGGTGGATACGCATCCGGGTGAGGGCGTAGCGGGCGACGTCCAGGACCGCCTGCTCGTCGATGTCTGTGCCGGACTCGTTGTTGACGTCGATCGACATGGGGTTTTCGCGTTACTTTCGTTGGATTGTCACAGCCCGTTGCGGCTGTCGTACGACTCGTACGCGTCGACGATACGGCCGACCAGCTTGTGCCGGACGACGTCACTGCTGTTCAGCATCGAGAAGTGGACGTCGTCCACCCCGTCCAGGATCTCCCTGACCTGGCGCAGACCGCTCTTGGTGCCGCCCGGCAGGTCGATCTGGGTGACGTCACCCGTGATCACGATCTTGGAGTCGAAGCCGAGCCGGGTGAGGAACATCTTCATCTGCTCGGGGTTGGTGTTCTGCGCCTCGTCGAGAATGATGAACGCGTCGTTGAGCGTCCGGCCGCGCATGTACGCCAGCGGGGCGACCTCGATGGTGCCGGCCGCCATGAGGCGCGGGATCGAGTCCGGGTCCAGCATGTCGTGCAGCGCGTCGTAGAGCGGGCGCAGATACGGGTCGATCTTCTCGTAGAGGGTGCCCGGCAGGAAGCCGAGCCGCTCCCCCGCCTCGACCGCGGGCCGGGTCAGGATGATCCGGTTGACCTGCTTGGACTGCAGGGCCTGCACCGCCTTGGCCATGGCCAGGTAGGTCTTGCCCGTACCGGCCGGGCCGATGCCGAAGACCACCGTGTGCTTGTCGATCGCGTCGACGTAGCGCTTCTGGTTGAGCGTCTTCGGGCGGATCGTGCGGCCGCGGTTGGACAGGATGTTCTGGGTGAGCACCTCGGCGGGGGACTCGGTCGCGCCCGCTGCTCCGTCCTCCTCGCGCAGCATGGCGATCGAGCGTTCCACTGCGTCCTCCGTCATCGGCTGGCCGGTGCGGAGCACCAGCATCATCTCGTCGAACAGGCGCTGGATCAGAGCCACTTCCCCGGCGTCGCCGACGGCGCTGATCTGGTTGCCGCGGACATGGATATCGGTGGACGGGAAAGCCCTCTCGATCACTCGCAGCAGGGAGTCGCCGGATCCCAGGACCGTGACCATGGGGTGCTTGGCCGGGACGGTGAAGTGGGCGCGCGCCTGCCCCTGCGCGGGAGTCTTGGCTGGTGTCTGAGTCATGAGCCGGCTCTCTGGCCTGCTCACCCCGCCTTCCATACTCGACATGCCGCGCGCCATGCCGCACGGCACCTTGGGATACCAGCCTACGACGGAGCACCGACACCGCCCGAGCGCTTTTCGCGTACGCCCGTACGCGCTCCGCGTCCGGGCTCAGCGCGGCCGGAAACCGATGGTGGGCACCGCCCGGCGCAGCGGCCAGGGCCGGGCCCCGGCGGGCAGCAGCTCGTCGAGGAAGCGGTACCGGCGCAATGCCGCCGCCTGGTCGTCGAACGACTTCACGTGCTGCCACCAGGAGGCGACCTCCACCCAGCCGGGCGCGGACAGCGAGCCGCCGAACTCCTGCACCGAGAGGGCGGCGGTCAGCCCGGCGAAGGCGAGCCGGTCGCCGAGCGGCCAGCCGGCCAGGGTCCCGGTGACGAAGCCGGCGACGAAGACGTCCCCGGCGCCGGTGGGGTCCAGCGCCTCGACCCGGATGGCGGGCACCTCGGCGGTCTCCCCGGTGCCGCCGTCGACGGCGTACGCGCCGTCGGCGCCCATGGTGACGACGGCGACCGGCACGGTCTCGGCGAGGGCCCGGGCGGCGGCGCGCGGGCAGTCGGTGCGGGTGTAGCGCATCGCCTCCTCCGCGTTGGGCAGGAAGGCCTCGCAGAGCTCCAGGTCGGGGAGGGCGGCGAGGTCCCACTGCCCGGTGTCGTCCCAGCCGACGTCGGCGAAGATCCGGCTGCCCCGCCCGGCGGCGACCCCGATCCACTCGGCGTGCCGCCCGGGGGCCAGCGCCGCGACACAGGCGCGGGCGGGCGGCGGGCAGGCCGGGTCGAGCCCGGCGGGCGGCGCCTCGTGGCCGTGCGTGACCATCGTGCGCTCCCCCTCGTACGCCATGGAGACGGTGACCGGGGAGTGCCAGCCGGGCACCCGGTGCGACTGCTCCAGGTCGATGCCCTCTCCGGCCTCCAGGCTGTCCCAGCAGTAGTCGCCGTACATGTCGTCGCCGAAGGCCGCGGCGAGCGAGGTGCGCAGGCCGAGCCGGGCGAGCGCGGTGGCCATGTTGGCGACCCCGCCGGGGCTGGAGCCCATGCCACGCGCCCAGGACTCGGTGCCGCGGACGGGGGCGCTGTCGAGCCCGGTGAAGATGATGTCGAGGAAGACCGCGCCGGTCAGATAGACGTCCACCGCCGGATCAGCGGAAGTGCGCAGCGCGGCGAGCGGATCGAGCAAGTGGCCGGGCGCCGTCTCCCGCGCTTCAGGAATCCCGTCCGGTGTCGTCCCCATGATGTTCCCCGGTCTCACCACGTTCGTTGCAGGTTGCACCACCATGACCCATCGTACGAACCGGGTCGAGCACCGCTCAGCGGCGCTTGGGCAGGGCGACCCGCATGAGGTCCCGGGCGACGGTGAGCTCCCCGTCGAACCCGGCGGCGCGCGCCTGGCGTTCGAACTCGGCGGGCTCGGCGTAGCGCTGCGAGAAATGGGTGAGCACCAGGTGCCGCACGCCCGCCTCCGCGGCGGCCCGCCCGGCCTGCCCGGCCGTCAGATGGCCGTGCTCCTCGGCGAGCCGGGTCTCGTCGTCGAGGAAGGTCGACTCGATCACCAGCATGTCGCACCCGTCGGCGAGCGCGTGCACGCCCTCGCACAGCCGGGTGTCCATCACGAACGCGAAGCTCTGGCCCCGCCGGGCCTCGCTGACCTGGTCGAGCGTGACGGTGACACCGTCCTCGGTGGTGAACACGCCGTCCCGCCGGATGCGCCCCACATCGGCGCCGCGGATGCCGAACCCGGCCAGCCGGTCCGGCAGCATCCGCCGCCCGTCCGGCTCGGTGAGCCGGTAGCCGTAGGACTCCACGGGGTGCGAGAGCCGCCGGGCCTCGAAGGTGAACTCCGGCCCCGCGACCAGCACACCTCCCTCGCCGGAAACCGGCTCCTCCGTGATCGGAACGGTCTCCCGGTAGGCCGTGGACCAGCGCAGCCGGTCGAAGAACCGCTTCCCGCTCTCCGGGTAGTGAGCGGTGACCGGATGCGGCACCCGGTCGAGGTTGATCCGCTGGATCACCCCGGCCAGTCCGAGCGAGTGGTCCCCGTGGAAGTGGGTGACGCAGAGCCGGTTCAGATCGTGCGCGGCGACCCCGGCGAGCAGCATCTGCCGCTGGGTGCCCTCGCCGGGGTCGAACAGGATGCCTTCGCCGTCCCAGCGCAGCAGGTAGCCGTTGTGGTTGCGGTGTCGCGTGGGCACCTGGCTGGCGGTGCCGAGGACGACGAGTTCGCGGGAGGACAAGGGACTATCCGGGGGGCCAGTTCAGGCCACGGCCGCCGAGCACATGGGCGTGCGCGTGGAAGACGGTCTGCCCGGCGCCGGAGCCGGTGTTGAAGACGATGCGGTAGCCGGTGCCGACCACCTTCTCCTCGGCCGCCACCTCACCCGCCTCCCGCAGGATCTCGGCCGTCAGCCCCGGCTCGGCGGCCGCGAGAGCGGCGGCATCACGATAGTGCGCCCTGGGGATGACGAGAACATGCGTGGGCGCCTGGGGGTTGATGTCCCGGAACGCGACGGTCGTCTCCGTCTCCCGCACGACGTCCGCGGGGACCTCTCCTGCGGCGATCTTGCAGAACAGGCAGTCGGTCTGCGGTTCTCCCGCCATGCCGAGCCTCCTTCAACCGGTGCGATCAGTACGTCCGCATGCTAACGGGCCCACCGACGCCCCCCACGATCACCACCACCCACCGAACCACACGCCACAGCCCCGACCTGCACGTCAGGGCCACCGGACCAGGCGAACACGGCGGCTCCCCACCACGGGCCGAGTGGCCTGGACGCAAGGGAATGGGCGCGCAGGGCCGGCGAACGCAGGGCGCGGGGCCGCAGGGCCGGGTGAACGCAAGGGCGCCGGGCCGGTCCGGACATGACGGCAGCGGGGCCGCAGGGCCGGGTGAGCGCAAGGGGGTGGGGGCGCAGGGGTGG
>NZ_JBYITE010000051.1:0-47175 GCF_057709105.1 Streptomyces sp. bgisy100 | reverse complement strand
GAACCCCCCACCCCTGCGCCCCCACCCCCTGACGTTCACCCGGCCCTGCGGCCCCACTCCTGACGTCCGGACCACTGGGCCGGTGGCACCGCGAGTCCGTCCTCACCTCGCTCGGTGGCTCCGAGGCCTTTCCAGGCATCTGGGTGGCAGGCCCGCCTCGGTCCTGCCGCACCCTCCCGTGACCGTTGGAGTTCGGGTGGTCAGAAGCCGTGGCGGGAGCCGCCGTCGACCGGGAGCATGATGCCGGTCACGTAGGACGCCGCGGGGGACAGGAGGAAGGCCGCCGTCCTGCCGAATTCCTCGGGGTGGCCGTAGCGGCGGAGGGGGATGCCCGCCGAGGTGCGGGTGCGGGCGGCGTCCGCGTCGCCGGAGAGGGCGTCGAGTTCGCGGACCCGGTCCGTGTCGATGCGGCCCGGGAGCAGGCCGACCACGCGGATGCCGCGGGGGCCGAGTTCGACGGAGAGGGACTTGGCGAAGCCCGCGAGGCCCGGGCGCAGGCCGTTGGAGATCGTCAGGCCGGGGATCGGCTCGTGCACCGAACCGGACAGGACGAAGCCGATCACGCCGCCCTCGGGCAGCTCGGCCGCGGCCGTGCGGGCCAGGCGGACCGCGCCGAGGAAAACCGATTCGAAGGCCGCCTGCCACTGCTCGTCGGTGTTGTCCGTGCCCAGACCGGGCGGCGGGCCGCCGACGCTGATCAGAATGCCGTCGAAGCGGCCGAAACGGGCCCGGGCCGTGGCGATGAGCCGTTCGGGCGTCCCGGCGTCGGCGTTGTCGGCGGTGATGGCCGCGGCGTTCGGCCCCAGCTCGGCGGCGGCAGCCGTGACGGCCTCCTCGTCCCGGCTGCTCAGCACCACCTTGGCGCCGTCGGAGACGAGTTCCCGTGCGGCGGCCAGCCCGAGGCCCCGGCTGGCGCCGGTGACCACGTACACCCGGTCCTTCAGTTCAAGATCCATGGCCTCATGGTGTCCTATCGCTCCGGGAGAGGGCGAGCGCCGTGTTCACCAGGCCGACGTGGCTGAACGCCTGCGGGAAGTTGCCGAGCTGGCGCCGCGCCGCCGGGTCCCACTCCTCGGCCAGCAGCCCCACGTCGTTGCGGAGGGACAGCAGCTCCTCGAAGAGGTCCCGGGCCTCCTTGGTGCGGCCGGTGGCGCACAGCGCGTCCGCCAGCCAGAACGAGCAGGCGAGGAAGGCGCCCTCGTCGCCCGGGAGGCCGTCCACGTGGTCCGGGGTGTAGCGGCGGACGAAGCCGCCGTGGTCCAGTTCGCGGCGCACCGCGTCGACGGTGCCCACCACCCGGGGGTCGGAGGGCGGGAGGAACCCCACCTGGGGGATGAGCAGGGTCGCGGCGTCCAGTTCGGTGGAGCCGTAGGACTGCGTGAAGGTGTTCCGGTCGGCGTCGTAGCCGTGCCGGCACACCTCGCGGTGGACGGTGTCCCGCATGGCGCGCCAGCGGTCCACGTCGCCCCCCAGCTCCGGGGACTGTTCCAGGGTGCGGACGGCCCGGTCGGCGGCGACCCAGGCCATGACCTTGGAGTGGACGAAGTGCCGTCGCGGCCCGCGGACCTCCCACAGGCCCTCGTCCGGCTCGCGCCACTGGGTCTCCAGGAAGTCCATCAGCGCGCGCTGGAGATTCCAGGAGTGCTCCTCCTGGGGGAGGCCCCGCTCGCGGGAGAGGAAGAGGGAGTCCAGCACCTCGCCGTAGATGTCGAGCTGGAGCTGTTCCACGGCGGCGTTGCCGATCCGGACCGGGAACGAGGCCTCGTAGCCGGGGAGCCAGGGGACCTCGAACTCCGTCAGCCGCCGCTCGCCGGTCAGCCCGTACATGATCTGCAGGTCCGCGGGGTCACCGGCGACGGCCCGCAGCAGCCAGTCGCGCCAGGCCGCCGCCTCGTCCAGATAGCCGCTGGAGACCAGGGCGTTCAGGGTGAGCGTGGAGTCGCGCAGCCAGCAGAAGCGGTAGTCCCAGTTGCGCACCCCGCCGATCTCCTCCGGCAGGGAGGTGCTCGCGGCGGCCACGATGCCGCCGCTCGGGGCGTAGGTGAGGGCCTTGAGGGTGATCAGCGAGCGCATCACCGCGTCCCGCCAGGGGCCGTCGTAGCTGCACCGGGCCGACCACTTCTCCCAGTCCTCGACGCTGGACTCCAGCGCGGCGAACGGGTCGATCCGGCGTGGCTGCGGCTCGTGGGAGGGGTGCCAGGTGAGGACCACCGCGACGCGCTCGCCCGCGGAGACCGTGAACTCGGCGAAGGTGGCGAAGTCCTT
This sequence comes from Streptomyces sp. bgisy100, assembly GCF_057709105.1. Classification (NCBI taxonomy): domain Bacteria; kingdom Bacillati; phylum Actinomycetota; class Actinomycetes; order Kitasatosporales; family Streptomycetaceae; genus Streptomyces; species Streptomyces sp. bgisy100. The sequence continues at coordinate 44,910 of NZ_JBYITE010000051.1, read as the reverse complement.
GCCGTAGGTCGGGACGGGCGGCTCGCTGCGCAGCCAGACGGAGTCCGGGCCCGCGATCGCGATGCGGTGCCCGTTGGTGCGGCGCATCCAGGGGACGATGTTGCCGTAGTCGAAGCGCAGCCGGATCTCGCTGCGCATCTCCACCGACCCGGAGACGCCCTCGATGATCCGTACGACGTCGGGGGCCCTGTCGCGCTGCGGCATGAAGTCGGTGACCTTGACCGTGCCGGTACCGGTCTCCCAGAAGGTGTCCAGGACCAGGGTGTCGCCGCGGTACGCGCGGTCGGTGCAGGTGCCGCCCGAGGCTGGGGCGACCCTCCACTGCCCGTTGTCCTCGTCGCCCAGCAGCGCGGCGAAGCACGCCGCGGAGTCGAAGCGCGGCAGGCACAGCCAGTCCATCGAGCCGTCCCTGCCGACGAGCGCGGCGGTCTGCAGGTCGCCGATGAGGGCGTAGTCCTCGATCTGTCCGGGCACGGTGCCGCCTTTCCCACGGTTCCGTGTTCTCCCCTGCCCGGAGCGGGCCCCGGGCATTCCGGCCTGCCACCGGACGGGTTCAGGCCGGGACCGGCACCGCTTCCTGCGGCTGCTCCGCCGCCAGCCGGTCCCGGCGCTCCCGGCGGACCAGCACCACCCAGCCGACCGGGACACCCGCGGCGAACAGCCACCACTGGACGGCATACGCCATGTGCGGCCCGATGCTGTCGTGATCCGGCTCCGGGACCTGCTCCGGCTGACGGGTGGCCTTCGGGGCGGTCCTCGTGAGCTCGACGTAGCCGCCCAGCACCGGCTCGGACAGGGACTGGCGGCGGCTGTCGATCAGCATGACCTGGCGCGGCGGGAGGCCCGGCTTGTCCTTGATGCCGCTCTCGGCGGTGGTCTCGTCGGGCATCAGCCGGCCCGTGACGGTGACCTCGCCGGAGGGCGCGTGGGGAACCTTCGGGAAGGTGGTGAGCGGGCCGTTCGTCGGGATCCAGCCGCGGTTGACCAGCACCGCCCGGCCGTCCTTCATGATCAGTGGAGTGACGACGTAGTAGCCGATGCTCTGCTCGTCGGCGGCGGTGCGCTGGCGGACCACGACCTCGTGGCGGGTGTCGTACCGTCCGGTCGCGGTGACCGGGTGCCAGGTGTCGGCGCGGGGCACCTCATGGCCGGGCGAGGTGAGCCGGCCGACCGGTACCGGGGACGCCTCCAGGCTCCGGGCGATCTGGGCGTTCTGCCGGACCCGGTGCTCGTGGCGGTGGAACTGCCAGAAGCCCAGCTCGATCATGGCAGGGATCAGGCCGAGAGCCACCAGGGTGAGAATCACCCATTGCCGGGACAACAGGAAGCGGTACACCCCACGACCGTACAACTCGGTCGTGGGGTGCAGGACGGGCGGGGGTGGCTCTTCAGACGTGGTCGACGAGTCCCACCTGCCCCTCCGCACGGGCGCAGTGGGCGCCGCAGTAGAAGTGGCCGTCGGCCTCCACGCCCTGGCCGATGATCGCGCACCGGCAGTGCTCGCAGACCGGGGCCATCTTGTGGATGGCGCAGGAGAAACAGTCGAAGACGTGCACCGCGCCCTGCGCGTGCACCTCGAACGTCATGCCGTAGTCGTTTCCGCATACCTCACAACGTGCCATGGGCCACAGGGTGCGGCGGCGGGGCCGCGGAGCGGGCGCGACCGGCGGGCGCGTCGCCGTGCTTCACCCGGATGACGGCGCGGGCGCCACGTCCTGGAGCAGTTGCATGAAGGCCGCCTCGTCGATCACCGGGGTGCCGAAGGAGCGGGCCTTGACCGTTTTGGACGTGGACGCCTCGGGGTCGTTGGTCACCAGCAGGCTGGTGAGGCGGGACACACTGGTCGCGATGTGCAGCCCGGCGTCGAAGGCGCGGTCCTCCAGCAGCTCCCGGTCGACCGAGGTGTCGCCGGAGAACGCCACCCGCATGCCCTGCACGAGCGGAGCGCCCGGCTCGTACCGGCCCGGGTTGGGGTAGGGGCAGGCGGGGCGCTTGCGGCTGGGGCGCCAGCTCGTCGGACGGTACTGGTAGCCGATGGTGCGCGGGGTGTCCGACCACTCGGTGAGGGGCTGGCAGGCCAGCAGCGGCAGCCGCACCCCGCCGTCCGCGGCCAGGTGGAGACTCGGCCGGAACGCCTCGGCCAGCACCCGGGCGTCGTCCAGCGCGTGGTGGGCACGCTGCTGGACGACGCCGTAGTGGGCGGCCAGCGACTCCAGCTTGTGGTTGGGCAGCGGGAGGCCGAGCTCCTTGGAGAGGGAGATGGTGCACAGCCGCTGCCGGACCGGTGCCGTCCGGCCGGCCCGCGCGTACTCCCGGGCGATCATCGACCAGTCGAATACCGCGTTGTGCGCGACCAGCACCCGGTCGGCCAGCCGCTCGGACAGGGCGTCGGCGATCTCCGGGAACAGCGGGGCGTCCGCGAGCGCCTCGCTCGTCAGACCGTGGATCCAGACCGGCCCGGGATCGCGCTCCGGATTGACCGTCGTGTACCAGTGGTCCTCGACATCGCCCCGCGCGTCCAGCCGGTAGACGGCCGCCGACACGATGCGGTCGTCCCGGGCGAGCCCCGTGGTCTCCACGTCGACCACGGCGTACCCCTGCGGGTACGCGGGCGGCCACGCGGGCGCCGGCGGTCCGGGCTGCGGCGCGATGGACGGTGCGGCTGCCGTGCGGTCTTCGAGCATGGTCCCTGAGGATACGGGCCGCCGCTGACAGCTCCCGAACGCCCCGGGCGGAAGGCGTCATGGGGGCGGATTCCGGGGCCGGTTGACCACCGGACCGGAAGCGGAACCGCCGCGCCGGGGCGCGCCGCACCCGGCCGGCGTCGGTGGGCGGAGCGAGAAGTCCGTTTCGTCCTGCGGTGACTTGGTCGATGGCCGTACGCGCTCCGGGGCGACGCACCGTCAAGCCGCGGCGGGGGCGGTGATGCGGAACGGCTGCGCCGGGGGCGGGCGCGCCGTGGAGCCGTCCGCGCCCGGCGGGTCCGGACGGCGACGGTGCCATGGCCGGATCCCCGCCCTTGTTGTCCGGGCTCCGGTCCGGCCCGGGCAGCGGCCGGAACGCCCCCGGCCGGGCCTCTGTTCCGGCGCCCCGGACCGCCCTAGGGTGCGGCCATGCCGCACCTCCCCGATGTCGTGCTCTGGTCGATACCCGCCTTCGTCCTGCTCACCGTCGTCGAGATGGTCAGCCACCGGCTGCACCCCGACGAGGACTCCGCGGGCTACGAGGCCCGGGACACCGCGACGAGCCTGACGATGGGGCTGGGCAGCCTCGCCTTCGACCTGCTGTGGAAGGTCCCGGCCGTCGCCGCCCAGATCGCCGTCCACCAACTCACCCCGCTGCGCGTCCCCGTGGTCTGGTGGACGGTTCCGCTGCTCCTCCTCGCCCAGGACTTCTGCTACTACTGGGCCCACCGCGGCCACCATGTCGTCCGCGTGCTGTGGGCCTGCCATGTGGTGCACCACTCCAGCCGGAAGTACAACCTCAGCACGGCGCTCCGGCAGCCCTGGACCTCGCTCACGGTCTGGCCGTTCTATCTGCCGATGGTCGCCTGCGGGGTGCACCCGGCGGCGGTGGCGTTCTGCTCGTCCGTCAGCCTCGTGTACCAGTTCTGGATCCACACCGAGCGGATCGGCCGGCTGCCGCGGCCCGTCGAGTTCTTCCTCAACACGCCCTCCCACCACCGGGTGCACCACGCCTCCCAGGGCGGCTATCTGGACCGCAACTTCGGCGGCATCCTCATCGTGTGGGACCGGCTGTTCGGCTCCTTCACCCCGGAGACCGAGCGCCCCGTCTACGGCCTCACCAAGAACATCGCCACCTACAACGTGCTGCGGGTCGCCACCCACGAGTACGTCGCCATCGCCCGCGACCTGCGCGCGGCCCGGAGCTGGAGCGAGCGGGCGGGGCGGCTGCTGCGCGGACCGGGGTGGCAGCCCGCGGCGCGGGAGCCCGGGCCGGCGGTGCCGGCGGACGGGGCGGCCGTACCACCGGCCGACGTCCCGGCCGACGTCCCGGCCGACGTCCCGGCCGAGGTGCCGGTCGGCGGAGCGGGCGTACGGTGAGGGGCTGCACCGAACGCTTGTACAGTCCGCAAGGAGCACCACCATGCGCGCCACCGTCATTCACGCCCCGCACGACATCCGCGTGGAGGAGGTGCCCGACCCGGTGATCCAGCGGCCGGGCGACGCGGTGGTGCGGGTGCTGCTGTCCTGCATCTGCGGCAGCGACCTGTGGGCGTACCGGGGCGAGGCGGCCCGCGAGCCGGGGCAGCGCATCGGCCACGAGTTCCTGGGCGTCGTCGAGGAGACCGGCTCCGAGGTGACCGGGGTCACGCCCGGCGATCTCGTCGTGGCCCCCTTCACGTGGTCCGACGGGGTGTGCGACTACTGCACCGAGGGCCTGACCACCTCCTGCGAGCACGGCGGCTTCTGGGGCAACGCGGGCTCCGACGGCGGCCAGGGCGAGGCGGTACGGGTGCCCCACGCCAACGGAACCCTGGTGAAGCTCCCCGCCGAGGCGGCCTCCGACGAACGGCTGCTCTCCGCGCTGCTCACCCTCTCCGACGTGCTGGGCACCGGCCATCACGCGGCCGTCGGCGCGGGCGTGCGCCCGGGGGCCACGGTCGCGGTGGTCGGCGACGGCGCCGTCGGGCTCTGCGGTGTCCTGGCCGCCCGGCGGCTGGGCGCCGAGCGGATCATCGCGCTGGGCCGTCACCGGACCCGTACCGACCTGGCCCGTACCTTCGGGGCGACGGACGTCGTCGCCGAGCGCGGCGAGGCCGCGGTGGAGGCCGTGCGGGAACTGACGCGCGGCCAGGGCGCGCACTCCGTCATCGAGGCCGTCGGGACCGAGCAGTCGATGGCCACGGCCGTCGGCATCACCCGGCCCGGCGGCGCGATCGGCTACGTCGGGGCGCCGCACGGCAGCGGGACCGGCGTGGACCTGGGCGTGATGTTCGGCCGGAACATCGCCCTGCGCGGCGGCATCGCCCCGGTCCGCGGCTACATCCCCGAGCTGCTGCCGGACATCCTGGACGGCACGATCGACCCGTCCCCGGTCTTCGACCGGACGGTGGACCTGGACGGCGTGCCGGTGGGCTACAAGGCGATGGACGAGCGCACCTCCCTCAAGGTGCTGGTCCGCAACTGACCACCCGCAACCGGCCGCCCGTAACCGACCCTCCGCAACCGACCGTCCGGCAGCGGCGGACGGCCGCCGGCGGCCGTCCGCGGCGCCACGGCACATCCGGAACGCCCCGTCCGCGGCGCCCCGGCACGGAGAGCGGGCGGTACCCCGAAGCGCGTGGGGCACCGCCCGCTCCCGTCGGCTCACGGGCTCAGCGAGTCAGTGGCTCAGGGGCTCACCGGCTCACTTCTGCACGGCGTCCAGGGCGTCCGCGATGCCCGCCCCGTAGAAGCCGTTGTGGCGCGCCCCGCCCTCGCACACCGCGTCGGCCGTGCCGTCGCCGTCGATGTCGTACGGCGACGGGCACGCGGTGTCGTCGGCCTGCTCCCGCAGCAGCGACTTGACCGTCTCCGCGGAGGCCTTCGGGTGGGTGCTCCTGATCAGCGCGGCGACGCCCGCCACGTGCGGGGAGGCCATCGAGGTGCCCGCCATGTAGCCGTAGCCGCCGCCCGGCAGCGGGCCGAGGATCAGGCCGCTGACGGCGGGCGGTGCCGGGGTCTGATAGCGGGTGTTGTCGCCGCCGGGGGCCGCGATGTCCACCACTCCCAGGCCGTAGTTGGAGAACGACGACTTCAGGCCCTTGGCGCCGGTGGAGGCCACCGTCACCACACCGGGGAGCTGGGTGGGTATGTCCAGGCACACCGACGGGTCGACGGTGCGGGTGCCCGGGGTGCTGTCGTTCGGGCTGGAGGTGTCGGTGAGGGAGTCCGCGGCGAGGTCGAAGTTCTCGTTGCCCGCCGCGGCGACGTTCACCGCCCCCTTGCGCTCGGCGTACCGCGTCGCCCGGGTGATCGCCTCCACCAGCGCCTTCTGGTCCGGGTCCGTGGTGCAGTTGAAGTACCAGGGGTCAGTGTAATAGCTGTTGTTGGTCACGTCCACGCCGTGCTCCGCGGCCCACATGAAGCCGCAGACGACCGCCTCGGTGTAGAAGAAGCCGGCCTCGGTGGACACCTTGATGCCGGAGACCTTGACGCCCGGTGCGACCCCGGTCACCCCGACGCCGTTCTTCGCCGCGGCTATCTCGCCCGCCACATGGGTGCCGTGCGGGCTCTCGTGGGCCCCGGGGCGCCAGGCGCCGTCGGTCGTGTCGGGCTTGCCGCCGACACAGTTGACCGAGGCCGCCCGGTCGAAGTTGGGCGCGATGTCCGGGTGGGTGTCGTCCACGCCGGTGTCGATGACCGCGACGGTCACATCGCGGCTGCCCAGGGTCTTCTCGTGCGCCTTGTCCGCCTTGATCGCGGGCAGGTCCCACTGCAGCGGCTGCATCGGGTCCTGCCCGGGGGCCGCCTGCCGTGCCGCGGCGCGGGCCTGCTCGGCGGTGAGCCGCTTCGGCTCGCCGACGGCGGTGGTGGACTGGGCGGGCAGCGGCGCGGTCCGGGTCGCCCCGGCCGACTGGACCCCCTGGACGGCGCGGATCCGCTGCGCGAAGCCGGGGTCCGACGCGTGGGCGACGACGACGCCGATCCGGTCGTAGACCTGCACGACCGTGCCGCCCGCGCGGACGATCTCCTTCTTCACCCGGGCGATGGTGACCTGGTCCGGGCGCTGGACGTTGACGACGTAGCTGAGCGCGGTGCCGTCCTCGGCACGGGGCGCGGGTGCGGCGGTGGTGCCGCCCGGGTGCAGCGGCGCCGCGGTGGCCGCGGCGGGCAGGAACGCGAGGGCGGTGGCCAGCGCCATCCCGGCGGGAACGGCGAGGGCGCGGCGGGAGCGGAGGGCGGAGCGCGACGTCATGGAATCTCCTGCTTCGGTCACGGAACGGGGCGTGCACAGGAAGGGAGGAGCGAGGACGAGCGTGCGGAGCGGCCCCGGCCGGGGCAAGGGGGCCGCGGCCGGGACCGCGGGCCGTGCCGCCTCGGGCGGCACGGCCCGGTGGGTCACTTCTTGACCGCGTCCAGGGCGTCGACGATGCCGAAGCCGTAGAAGCTGTTGATGTGCTTGGTGCCGACGCACTCGGCGTTGACCTTGCCGTCACCGTCCGGGTCGTACGGCGCCGTCGGGCAGCCCGGGTTGTCCGCCTGGGCCTTGAGCAGCCACTGGATCTCCTGCGGCGTCGCGTCCGGGCGCTTGCTCTTGAGCAGCGCGGCGACACCGGCGACGTGCGGGCCGGCCATCGAGGTGCCCTGCAGATAGGCGTAGTCGCCGTCGGGCATCGTGGAGAGGATGCGGCCGTCCTTCGCGGGGGACTCCGGCACCTGGTACTTGTCGCCGCCCGGGCCCGCCACGTCGATCTGGTTGAGGCCGTAGTTGGAGTAGTACGACTTCAGGGCCTTCGGGCCGGTCGCGGAGACCGTCACCACACCGGGCAGCTGCGTCGGAACGTCCAGGCAGGTCGCCGGGTTGATCTTCCGCTCGGCCGGGGTGGTGTCGTTCGGGCTGGTGGTGTCCGTCAGCTCCTTGGCCGCGAGGTCCATGGCCGAGTTGCCCGCCGAGGCGACGTTGATCGCGCCCTTGCGCTGGGCGTACTTCGCGGCCCGGCCGACGGCGTCCAGGATCGCGGCCTGGTCGAGGTCGTCCTTGCAGTTGAACTGCCACGGGTCGACGTAGTAGCTGTTGTTGGTGACCTCGACGCCGTGGTCGGCCGCGAAGACGAAGGCGCAGACGACGGACTCGGCGTAGAAGAGGCTGGTCTCCGGCTCGCTGACCTTGATGGCGGAGAGCTTCACACCCGGGGCGACACCCGCGACGCCGACGTTGTTGCGCGCGGCGGCGATCTCGCCGGCCACGTGCGTGCCGTGGTAGTCCTCGTCCGGGTTGTACGGCCGCCAGGCGCCCTTGCGGGTGTCCGGCAGGCCGCCGACGCAGTTCGCCGACTGCTTCGCGGAGAAGTTGGGGGCCAGGTCCGGGTGGGTGTCGTCGACGCCCGTGTCGATGACCGCGACGGTCACCTTCTTGCTGCCCGGGTTCACCTTGGCGGCCTTGTCCGCCTTGATGGCGGGGATGTCCCACTGCAGGGGCTCGAGCGGCTCCTTGCCCGAGGCCTTGGCGGCGCCGAGCGCGGCGGCGGAGCGCGGCTCGGCGACCTTCTCGGGCTTGCCCACGTCGGTGGTGGCGGCCGACTTCAGCGGCGCGGTGCGCGTGGCGCCCGCCGACTGGACGCCCTTGACGGTCCGCATGGTCTTGGCGAAGTCCGGGTTCGCCGAGTGGACCACGATAACGCCGATCCCGGCGTGCGTGGTGACGATCGTGCCACCGGCCTTCGCGACCGCCTTCTTCACCGCGGCGACGGTGCCGGCGTCGGTCGCGGTGTTCACCACGTACGACAGGCGGGGGCCGTCCTGCGCGGCGGAGGCCGACGCGGGCGCGTCCTGCGGGGCAGCCGTGGCGGAACCGGGCAGGAAGCCGAAGGCGGCGGTCAGCGCGAGCCCGACCGGCACCGCCACGGCGACGCGCCTGCGTCTGGAGCGGGGATGAGCCATGGGTTCTCCACATCATCGAGAAGACCCTCCGCGCGCGGATGTGCGCATGGACGGGTACATGACGACGGAAGCTAGCGCCGATCCGGTGATCTGATCAATGGATTCCGGCAAAAAGCGAGAATTCCGTAGCAGTTGGTCCGGACGGCTGAATACTTCCCTCCGGCCGGAACCGCGCTCCAGTCGCGTCACGTGCCCCCACAAGATGAGACAAATCAAGCATTTCCCCAGGAGAGCCCCAGAGTGGTACGAGACCGGCAGATGTGTGCGGGGGGCCGCGGCTGCGGAATCCCCCGGCCCGGCTGCGCCGACGCGGCCGGGAGCGACCGTGTGGCGGACCGGCGCGGCGGCGTCCGTGCCGGGGCCGGCCGTACGGGGGTCCGGACCGGCGTCCGCGGGCAGGCCGGCTCCCGAGCCGGCGCCGGCGTCCGAACGCGGGCCGGGACCGGCCCCCGCAGGCGAGCCGGGACCGAAGTGCGTACGCGGGTCGAGGGTGTCCGGCCGCGCGGCGACGGCCGGGGGCGCGCGGCGCTCCGGACCGCCCCTGCTCCGTCAGCGACCTGACGGATCGATACGCAGCGCCCGGATGCTCAGGGGCGGCAGAGCCACCCGCGGACCGTACCAGCGCCGCCGCTCCACGGGGGCGGAGCGCGGGGCGATCCGGACGGCCGTCACCGGTCCGGGCAGCCGCACCATGCCGTACGGCCGGCGGGCCGGGCCGGGGGGCGGCTGGTTCGACGGATCGCTCACGCCGGGATCAACGAAGCGGAACCCGCTGGGTGTCGGCCCGATCGTCGCTCCTGCGAATTTCAACTACTGCACCCCTGTTGGATCGCGTCGACCGCGCCTAGCATGCCGAACCGGCCCGTGATCGACGTCACCCCCCACCTGCCTACCGACCGAGACCGCACCACAGGAGATCCCGTGTACACCGAACCGACCATGCCGGGAGAGGGGACATCGGGCAAAGAGCCGTACCGTGCGGTACAGGCGGGCCCGGAGTTCACGGAACTGCGTCACACCTACCGCTCCTTCGCCTTCCCGCTCACGGTGGCCTTCGTCACCTGGTACCTGCTGTACGTCCTGCTGTCCAACTACGCGGGTGGCCTCATGGGCACCAAGGTGCTCGGCAACATCAACGTCGCCCTCGTCCTCGGCGTCGCCCAGTTCGTCACCACCTTCCTCATCGCCTGGTGGTACGCGCGCCACGCGGCCACCCGGCTCGACCCCCGGGCCGAGGCCATCAAGTCCCGTCTGGAGGGCGACGCATGAGCCCGACGCTGCAGCTCGCGGCCGACGGGGCGGGTGAGCACCGCACCCTGATCGTCACGCTGTTCTCGGTCTTCGTCGCCGCCACCCTGGGCATCACCGTCTGGGCCGGCCGGCAGACCAAGGACGCCACCGACTTCTACGCCGGCGGCCGCTCCTTCACCGGTTTCCAGAACGGCCTCGCCATCTCCGGCGACTACATGTCGGCCGCGTCCTTCCTGGGGATCGCAGGCGCCATCGCCCTCTCCGGTTACGACGGATTCCTCTACTCCATCGGCTTCCTCGTGGCCTGGCTGGTGGCGTTGCTGCTGGTCGCCGAGCCGCTGCGGAACTCCGGGCGCTACACGATGGGCGATGTGCTCGCGTTCCGGATGCGGCAGCGGCCGGTGCGGACGGCGGCCGGGGTCTCCACCATCGTGGTGTCCATCTTCTATCTGCTGGCGCAGATGGTCGGCGCCGGTGCGCTGGTCGCGCTGCTGCTCGGCATCACCGGGGAGGCCGGCAAGAACCTGGTCGTCGTCCTGGTCGGGATCATCATGATCCTCTACGTGACGGTCGGCGGGATGAAGGGCACCACCTGGGTGCAGATCGTCAAGGCGGTCCTGCTGATCGCCGGAACCCTGCTGATCACCGTGCTGGTGCTGAGCAAGTTCGACTGGAACATCTCGCAGCTGCTCGGCGCCGCCGCGGAGAACAGCGGCAAGGGCTCCGCCTTCCTCGAACCCGGCCTGAAGTACGGCGCCACCGCCACGTCGAAGATCGACTTCATCTCGCTGGGCGTCGCCCTGGTCCTCGGCACCGCCGGGCTCCCGCACATCCTGATCCGCTTCTACACCGTGCCCAGCGCCCAGGCCGCCCGGAAGTCGGTGATCTGGGCGATCGGGATCATCGGCGGCTTCTACCTGATGACGATCGTGCTCGGCTTCGGTGCCGCGGCCCTCCTCGACCAGGAGACGATCACCAAGTCGAACCCGGCGGGCAACACCGCCGCCGTGCTGGTCGCCGAGCAGGTCGGCGGCGGCAGCGGCTCGACCGGCGGCGCCATCCTGCTCGCGGTGATCTCGGCGGTCGCATTCGCGACCATCCTCGCGGTCGTCGCCGGACTCACCCTCGCCTCGTCCTCGTCCTTCGCCCATGACATCTACGCCAATGTCATCCGCAGGGGGCAGGCGACCGAGAAGGAGGAGGTCGCCTCGGCCCGGATCTCGGCGGTCGCGATCGGCGCCGTCTCCATCGGGCTGGGGATCTTCGCGGGCAAGCTCAACGTCGCCGGCCTGGTGGCGCTGGCCTTCGCGGTCGCGGCTTCGGCCAATCTGCCGACGATCCTCTACAGCCTGTTCTGGAGGCGCTTCACCACCCGGGGCGCGCTGTGGTCGATCTACGGCGGCCTCTCCGTGTCCGTGCTGCTGGTGCTCTTCTCGCCGGTGGTCTCCGGCAAGGAGACCTCGATGTTCCCGGGCGTCGACTTCCACTGGTTCCCGCTGGAGAATCCCGGCCTGATCTCCATCCCGCTGGGCTTCCTGCTCGGCTGGCTGGGCTCGGTCCTCTCCAAGGAACAGCCGGACGCGGCCAAGTACGCTGAGCTGGAGGTCCGCTCGCTCACCGGAACCGGCGCGCACTGACACTCCGACGGGCTCCGGCCGGCCCCTCTCACGGAACGTGACCGGTCCCGGCTTCAACGATCTGTTGAAGATCGGACCGATCGCGTAGGCTGCAAAGACAGGGACATCCTCGTCAGGCTGGTCCGCAGCATCCGTGGGAGGGGCCGCAACCATGCTCGTCGACACTTACGGTCGGGTCGCCACCGACCTGCGTGTCTCGCTCACCGACCGGTGCAACCTGCGGTGCACCTACTGCATGCCCGAAGAGGGCCTGCAGTGGCTGGGCAAGCCCGACCTGCTCACCGACGACGAGATCGTCCGGCTGATCCGCATCGCCGTCACCACCCTCGGCGTGGACGAGGTCCGCTTCACCGGCGGCGAGCCGCTGCTGCGGCCGGGGCTCGTCGGCATCGTCGAGCGCTGCGCCGCCCTCGAACCGCGCCCCCGGATGTCCATCACCACCAACGGCATCGGCCTCCGGCGCACCGCCCGGGCCCTGAAGGACGCCGGGCTCGACCGGGTCAACGTCTCACTCGACACCCTGCGCCCCGAGGTCTTCCAGGCGCTGACCCGGCGCAAGCGCCATCACGACGTGCTCAGCGGCCTCGAGGCCGCCCGCGAGGCGGACCTCACCCCCGTCAAGGTCAACTCCGTCCTGATGCCCGGCCTCAACGACGACGAGGCGCCCGACCTGCTGTCCTGGGCCGTCGAGAACGCCTACGAACTGCGCTTCATCGAGCAGATGCCGCTCGACGCCCAGCACGGCTGGAAGCGCGACGGCATGATCACCGCCGCGCAGATCCTGGAGAGCCTGCGCACCCGCTTCGAGCTCACCCCCGAGGGCGAGGAGCAGCGGGGCTCCGCCCCCGCCGAACGCTGGCTGGTCGACGGCGGGCCGGCCCGGGTCGGCGTCATCGCCTCCGTCACCCGCCCCTTCTGCCGGGCCTGCGACCGCACCCGGCTCACCGCCGACGGCCAGGTCCGGACCTGCCTGTTCGCCCGGGAGGAGTCGGATCTGCGCGGCGCGCTGCGCTCCGGCGCCACGGACGAGGAGATCGCCGGGCTGTGGCGGACGGCGATGTGGGGCAAGAAGGCCGGCTCGGGGCTGGACGATCCGTGGTTCCTCCAGCCGGAGCGCCCGATGTCGGCCATCGGCGGCTGACCGGACGCAGCACCAGCGATCCCGGGCCCCGGCCGCGGACTCCGCGCTCTTCGGCGCCGGGTCCCGCGCCCGGCCCGCCGGGCTTCGCCTTCCGGGCTCCGATGTCCAGCGCCCCGGGCCCCGGCGACGTCCGGGGCCCGGCGACGACTCAGCCCTCCGGTACTCGACGCCCTGTCACCCGGCGCCAGGTCACTCGACGCGCAGTCACTCGGTGCCCCGCACCCGGCGCTCCGTCACATGCCGTCCTGTCACGCGGCGTTCGGCGACCCGGCGTCCCGGTCACCCCCGTCCGGTCAGCCGGCGTCCGGTCACTCGGCCTCGGAGCGCCGCTCCCACTCCTCCAGCGTCACGACCTCCTTCAGGAAGTCCCGCACCCCGAGGAACGACGACAGATGCTCGCGGTGCTCCTCGCACGCCAGCCAGGTCTTCCGGCGCTCCGGAGTGTGCAGCTTGGGGTTGTTCCAGGCCAGTACCCACACCGCGGGGACACGGCAGCCCTTGGCCGAGCAGATCGGAGAAGTGTCAGTCACACGGCCAAGCCTGCATCATCGCGGGGCAGGGGCGGCGCGCGGGGGCCGAACGGCCCGGAACATGGCGACGCCGGGCAGCCACGGGGGGAGCCGCCCGGCGTCGGTCCGTCGCTCCGACGGGGGATGCGGAGCGCGTACGAAGTATGTCACGGGGGACCCTGGCGGGTGCACCCGATCCGCAGGATTGATCTGAGCTTTTCTTGAGCTTTGGCGATCCTCGCAGCTCAGCGGGGCTGCTGCGGCTGCTGGTCGTGCTCCGCACCGGAAGTCCCGGGGGCCTCATGCGCCCCGTCCTCCTCCGTACCGCGGTTCAGCGCCGGCCGCTCGGGCGGCGGAATGAACGTCGAGGGGAGTGAAGGAGCGTTCTCCCGGCCCGCGTTGGCGATCACCACGGCAATGTACGGGAGCGCGAAGCCCAGCACCAGAGCGACGATCGCCACCGGCCGTTCCACGTTCCACAGCACGACCGCCAGCAGGAACGACACGGTGCGCACCAGCATCGAGATGACGTACCGGCGCTGCCGGCCCCGTACGTCCTCGGCCAGCCCCTGACGGGCTCCCGTGATCCGGAAGACCCCGTCGCCGTGCTGCTTCCGCCTCACGTTCCACCACCTGACATCCCGTGCCGAGCCTGAAAGGTCCGGACATGTTCAACGGTACGCCGTGGCACCGTCGTCCACGCACCCGGGTCAGGCCTTTCCGGCGTGCCCCGGGCCCTTCCGCCGGGGCGGGGGTACGCCGCCCGAGGCCGGGGCACCGGCCGCCGTGGCGGCCCGTCCGGAGCGCCGCGCCCCCGGGGTGCGCCACACCGCGGCCGGGCCGAAACTGGCCGTGAGGGGTGCCGGCCCGACCCGTCGGCACCTCCTGTCCGCGTCCTACCGCGCGGCGCGAGGAGGCAGCCATGGGCTGGTTGTGGGCCATCATCGTCGGACTCGTACTGGGGGTGCTGGCCAGGGCGATCCTGCCCGGCCGACAGAACATCCCCGTCTGGCTGACCATCGTCTTCGGCATCATCGGCAGCCTCATCGGCAACGCCGTGGCCCGTGCCCTCGGCATCGGCGAGACGAGCGGCATCGACTGGGGCCGCCATCTGCTGCAGATCGCCGGAGCCGTGCTCATCGTGGCCCTGGGCACCCCGCTGTGGGCGCAGATCCGCGGCCGGAGACACACCGCCTGACCGGCCGACGGCGGCGGGACGCGCCTCGCGTCCCGCCGCCGTCGCCGTACGCCGTCGTGCCCGCGGTGGCTACAGCCCCCGGATCTCGGCGATCTTCCGGCCCGCCTTCAGGTAGACGGTGCCGCTCAGGCCCTTCTCCGCCAGCACCCGCGGGACGACCTCCCCGAGCGGGCCGGTGGCGGCCGCCTCGTCCAGGACCGCCGTCTGCTGGCCGGTCCCGGTCTCGACGACCAGCCGCAGCCCGTTCTGCTTGGCCAGCCGACGGGCCGCCGAGGCGCTCTGGGTGAACTCCAGCACCTTGGTCAGCACCGTCGCCACCGTCTCCCCGCCGTGCTCCGCGGCGTCCACCGACGGCAGCGACTCGACCTCGGTGAAGCTCTTCTTCGAGAACTGCGCGATGAAGCCCGCACGGGCCGCCATCGCGGCGTCCACGCCGTAGAGCGCCGCCACGACCTCACCCGCCAGGACCTTCTTCAGGTCCATGGGGTGCAGCGACTTCTCCTCGATCCGGGACAGCGCGAGCGAGATCTCCTCGTCCGTCCACTCGGTCCATGCCTTCAGGTACGGCTCCATCAGCCGGTCCGGCACCGACATGATCTTGCCGAAGACGTCCTCCGCGGTCGCGTTCAGACCGACGTAGTTGCCCTTGGACTTGGACATCTTGGCGCCCGAGCCGTCCGTGCCCTCGATCAGCGGCATGGTGACGACCAGCTGCTGCTGCTGTCCCCGCAGCTCCATCAGCTTGCGGCCCATCTGCAGGTTCAGCAGCTGGTCCGCGCCGCCCAGCTCCACGTCGCACTCCAGCGCCACCGAGTCCAGGCCCTGGGCGATCGGGTACAGCAGCTCCGACATCGTCAGCCCCGACCCGTCCGCGAGCCGGTTGCGGAAGTCGTCGCGCTGGAGCAGCTGCGAGACCGGCACCTGGGAGAGCAGGCCCAGCAGCTCCGGGAAGGTGTACGGCGCCAGCCACTCGCTGTTCTGCCGGAAACGGACCTTCTCGAAGTCGAAGAACGGCCGCACCTGCTCCCGGTAACCGGCCAGGTTCGCGGCGATGTCCTCGTCCGTCAGGGGCGGCCGCTCGGCCGTCCGGCCCGACGGGTCGCCGATCTTGGCCGTGAAGTCACCGATCAGCAGGGTGACATCGTGACCCATGCGCTGGAAGCGGCTGAGGATGATCATGGGGACGGTGTGGCCGAGGTGCACATCGGCCGCGGTGGGGTCGATGCCGAGCTTGAGGCTCAGCCCCCGGCCCCCGGCCCGGCGCTCCTCGATCCGCTCCGCCAGCCTGCTGACCGACGGGATCACATCCACCGTGCGCCGGGCGATCAGCTCCGCCTGGTCCTTCGCCGACAGGTCCGACAGGTCGAGATAGCGCCTCGCCTTCGTCTCCGTGAGCAGCTGCTCCACGGTCTTGTCGGAGGAGAGGTCCTGCGCCAGCAGTGCGCTGGTGCGAGCGACGGAGTCGCCGAGGCGTGTCATGACGTTCCTGGAGGATCGGGACGGACAGGTGGACGGGGTGAATTCTATTTGGTCGGGGACCGCGGCCCGGCCGGGCATCGCGCCCCGGCCGGTCCGGCGAGAAGGGCGGCGCTGCCGGGCCGTGTCCGGGGCCGCGGGGTGAGCGTGGGCGTGAGCGTGCGTGCGGGTGAGCGTGGACGTGCGGCCGGGGGCGTGGGCGCGGGTGTGCGGGCGGGGGGCCGGGCCGGACCCGGCCGCCCCGGCAGGCCGACGGATCCGCCCTCGTCAGACGCCCCGGCTGACCGAGCTCATATGGAAGTCCGGAATCCGCAGGGCGGGCATCGCGGCCCGGGTGAACCAGTCGCCCCACTCCCGCGGCAGCGTCGGCTCGGTGCGCCCCGCCTCGGTCACCCGGGACAGCAGGTCGACCGGTGATTCGTTGAAGCGGAAGTTGTTGACCTCCCCGACGACCTCGCCGTTCTCCACCAGATAGACGCCGTCCCGGGTGAGCCCGGTGAGCAGCAGCGTCGCCGGGTCGACCTCCCGGATGTACCAGAGACAGGTCAGCAGCAGCCCCCGCCGCGTCCGGGCGACCATCTCCTCCAGCGACTGCTCGCCGCCGCCGTCCAGGATCAGGTTGTCGGTCGGCGGGGCCACCGGCATGCCGGTCACCTTGGAGGTGTGCCGGGTGGTGACCAGACGGCTCAGCCGGCCCTCACTGATCCACTCGGTGGGCTCCAGCGGCAGGCCGTTGTCGAAGACCGAGGCGTCGTCGCCCGAGGCGTGCGCCAGCAGGAACGGCGCGCACTCCAGCCCGGCCGCGTGCGGGTCGCTGCGCAGTGTCAGCGGCAGCGGGGACAGCTTCTCGCCCAGCCGGGTGCCGCCGGCCGGCTTGCTGAAGACCGTACGGCCCTCGACCGCGTCCCGGGCCGTGGCGGACCACTGCTGGTAGACGAGCAGATCCGCGACGGCCGTCGGCGGCAGCAGCGTCTCGTACCGTCCGGCGTCCAGCTCCACCCGCCGCTGGGCCCAGGCCAGCCGCCGGGCCAGCTCCGCGTCCATCGCGGCCGGGTCGACATCGGTGAAGTCCCGGGTGGCCCGCCCCGCCCACGCCGAACGCGTGCGGTCCGGCGACTTGGCGTTCAGCTCGAGGGTGCCGGTGGGCTGGTCGTGGCGCAGCCGCAGCCCCGCCGAGGTACCCAGATAGCTGGAGACGACCTGGTGGTTGGCGAAACCGTACAGCTCCCGTCCGCCGTCCCGGGCCCGGGCGAACGCCTCCCCGAGCGCGGGCGCGAACGCCGAGAAGACGGCGGAGGAGGTCTCGGCCGGCGCCTCGGTGAAGTCCGGGGCGGCGGGCACCCCTTCGACCAGCGGCCGGGCGTCCTCGGCGGGCCCCGCCTCGCGGGCCGCCGCTTCGGCCGCCCGCACCAGGGGCTCCAGATCGTCCGCGGTGACGGCCGCCCGCGAGACCACGCCGGACGCGGTGCCCTCCGCCCCGTCCACCAGGGCGACGACGGTCAGCGTCCGGCCGCGTGTCACGCCGTTGGTGGTCAGCGAGTTGCCCGCCCAGCGCAGGTTCGCGCTGGACCCCTCGTCGGCGATCACCACACAGCCGTCGGCGCGGGAGAGTTCGAGGGCGCGCTCCACGACCTCATGCGGCTGGGTCGTGCGGGTCATCGGCCTGCCTCCTGGGTGGTGTTGAGAATGTTGACGCCGCGGAACAGCGCGGAGGGGCAGCCGTGCGACACCGCCGCAACCTGTCCCGGCTGCGCCTTGCCGCAGTTGAACGCCCCGCCGAGCACATAGGTCTGCGGACCGCCGACCGCGGTCATCGACCCCCAGAAGTCGGTCGTCGTCGCCTGGTAGGCGACGTCCCGCAGCTGCCCGGCCAGCCGGCCGTTCTCGATCCGGAAGAACCGCTGCCCGGTGAACTGGAAGTTGTAGCGCTGCATGTCGATCGACCAGGACCGGTCGCCCACGACGTAGATGCCGCGCTCCACCCCGCCGATCATCTCCTCGGTGGACGGCCCGTCCGGCGCGGGCCGGAGCGAGACGTTCGCCATCCGCTGAACCGGCACATGGCCGGGGGAGTCCGCGTACGCACAGCCGTTGGAGCGCTCGAAGCCGGTCAGCCTCGCGATCCGGCGGTCGAGCTGGTAGCCGACCAGCACCCCGTCCCTGACCAGATCCCAGGACTGCCCGGCCACGCCCTCGTCGTCGTAGCCGATCGTCGACAGGCCGTGCTCGGCGGTCCGGTCCCCGGTCACGTTCATCAGCTCGGAGCCGTACCGGAGCTCGCCCAGCCGGTCGAAGGTGGCGAAGGAGGTCCCCGCGTACGCGGCCTCGTACCCCAGGGCCCGGTCCAGTTCGGTGGCGTGGCCGATTGACTCGTGGATGGTCAGCCAGAGGTTCGACGGGTCGACGACCAGGTCGTACGCGCCGGCTTCCACGCTCGGCGCCCGCATCTTCTCCGCCAGCAGCGACGGCAGTTCGGCCAGCTCGGCGTCCCAGTCCCAGCCGGTGCCGGTCAGGTACTCCCAGCCGCGCCCGACCGGCGGGGCGATCGTCCGCATCGAGTCGAACTCACCGCTGACCGGGTCCACGGCGACCGCGGTGAGCTGCGGGTGCAGCCGGATCCGCTGCTGGGTGGTCGTGGTGCCCGCGGTGTCCGCATAGAACTTGTTCTCCCGGACGGTCAGCAGCGAGGCGTCCGCGTGTGCCACGCCGTCGGCCGCCAGCAGCCGGGAGCTCCACTCGGCGAGCAGCTCCCGCTTCTCGGTGTCGGAGACGTCGAACGGGTCGGTCTCGTAGGAGGAGACCCAGGTCCGGTCGGCGTGCACCGGCTCGTCCGCCAGCTCCACCCGCTCGTCCGATCCGGCGGCGGCGATCACCTCCGCCGAGAGCTTCGCCATGGCCACCGCCCGGTCGGCCACCGCGGCGGCGGCATCCGGGGTCAGGTCCACCCCGGAGGCGAAGCCCCAGCTGCCGCCGTGCACCACGCGCACCGCGTATCCCAGGTCGGTGGTGTCGGACGAGCCCGCGAGCCGCGCGTCCCGCAGCCGCCAGGCGGCGCTGCGCACCCGCTCGAACCGGAAGTCCGCGTGCTCGGCGCCCAGCGCGCGGGCACGGGCGAGCGCCGCGTCCGCGAGCGCGCGGAGCGGCAGCGCCAAGAAGGACTCGTCGATGGAATGGGGCACGTCATCCTCCCGGGGTCGTTGCCCCGATCATGCCGCAGAAGCCGCTTGCGGCGGCTGCATTTTCCGGGCGCGCACGGGGCGGACGGCGCGGGGCCGTCCGTCGGGCGGGTCCGCGCCGAGGGAGCCGAGGAGGTCATGAGCGGGGAAGGCCGAGCCGGCGGTCAGAGGCTGTCGCCGGGCGGAACGATCCTGACCACGATGACCAGCCGTTGCCGGGGCGCGACGAGGAAGTAGAAGAACCCACCCGCGGCGTCCAGGTGGCGCAGCCCGCCGGTACGGGGACCGCTTCCCAGGTCCGTGACATCGACGCCGGTGTCGGCCAGTTCCACGAGTTGTGCGACGAGTCGCTCGACCTCGGCGACGACGCCGGACGGCAACCCGTCGGTGACATGCCGCTGGTCCGGGTAGTACTCCCAGGTCCAGGAACCGCTCACCGCTCGCCCTGGGAGAGGGCGGCCCGGGCTTCGTCCAGGATGCGGCCGAGCTCGGCCGCCGCCCGACGGGCCTCGGTCGCGTCGCCCGCCGCTGCCAGGTCCTCCAGTTCACGGAACCGGGCGGCAACGACCGGACGACGTTGGATCTCCACATAGACGGCCCAGCGTGCGGTGAACTGCTGGAGGGGAGTCAGGTCGGAGCCCTGTCTGGCCTGGTCCGCAGCCTGGTCGAGCTCCCGGGTGAAGGGCGGCAGTGCGGCCGGGGCGATCTGAGCAACAGCCTGGCGCAGCGCGGTCACGGTCGCCGGAGGCCGGGGGATGCGGGGCTGCTCCGAGGCTGTGGCGGTCATACGTTCTCCCATGAGCGGCATTCTGGGCCGTGGGGCCAGACTACTCAGTGGCAAGGACGCGGAGGTCAACTGTCCGAGTGATGCGATGGATGAGTTCTGACGCCGCTCCGCGCCGTGCGGCGACGGCGTCCTGAGCGTGGGGGTTCTGTAGGGATCCAACAGTGACCGGGTGATCCCCCTGTCGGGGGTCGATTCTCCGTGGCGCCTCCCAGACCGATAGTTTTTGGGTACCTGACCGCTATCGAAAGGGTGATCCGTTGAGCCGCTCGGTTCTCGTCACCGGAGGAAACCGGGGCATCGGCCTCGCCATCGCCCGCGCCTTCGCCGACGCCGGCGACAAGGTCGCCATCACCTACCGGTCCGGGGAGCCGCCCGCCGGCTTCCTCGCCGTGCGCTGCGACATCACGGACCCCGAGCAGGTCGAGCAGGCCTACAAGGAGATCGAGGAGAAGCACGGCCCGGTCGAGGTGCTGGTGGCCAACGCGGGTGTCACCCGCGACCAGCTCCTGATGCGGATGTCCGAGGAGGACTTCAGCGCCGTCCTGGACACCAACCTGACCGGCACCTTCCGGGTCGTGAAGCGGGCCAATCGCGGCATGCTGCGCGCCAAGAAGGGCCGCGTCGTCCTCATCTCCTCGGTGGTCGGCCTCCTCGGCTCGGCGGGCCAGGCCAACTACGCCGCCTCGAAGGCCGGCCTGATCGGGTTCGCCCGCTCGCTCGCCCGTGAGCTGGGCTCCCGCAACATCACCTTCAACGTCGTCACCCCCGGCTTCGTCGACACCGACATGACGAAGGCCCTCACCGACGAGCAGCGTGAGGGCATCGTCGGCCAGGTGCCGCTGGGCCGCTACGCGCAGCCCGAGGAGATCGCCGCCACGGTGCGCTTCCTCGCCTCGGACGCCGCCTCGTACATCACTGGAGCCGTCATCCCGGTTGACGGCGGATTGGGCATGGGTCACTGATCACATGAGTGGAATCCTCGCCGGCAAGCGCATCCTCGTCACCGGAGTCCTCACCGACTCCTCGATCGCCTTCCACGTCGCCAAGCTCGCCCAGGAGGAGGGCGCCGAGGTCGTGCTCACCGGCTTCGGCCGGCTCAGCCTGGTGGAGCGCATCGCCAAGCGGCTGCCCAAGCCCGCTCCGGTCATCGAGCTGGACGTGCAGAACAAGGAGCACCTCGCGGGTCTCGCCGACAAGGTCGCCGAGCACCTCGGCGAGGGCATCGGCCTCGACGGCGTCGTGCACTCCATCGGCTTCGCGCCGCAGGACGCGCTCGGCGGCAACTTCCTGAACACCGAGTGGGAGTCGGTCGCCACCGCGGTCGAGGTCTCGGCGTTCTCCCTGAAGTCCCTGACCATGGCGCTGCTCCCGCTGCTGGAGAAGCGCGGCGGCTCGGTCGTCGGCATGGACTTCGACGCGCAGATGGCCTGGCCGAAGTACGACTGGATGGGCGTCTCCAAGGCCGCGCTGGAGGCCACCTCCCGCTACCTCGCCCGGGACCTGGGCTCGAAGAACATCCGCTGCAACCTGGTGTCCGCGGGCCCGATCAAGTCGATGGCCGCCAAGTCCATCCCGGGCTTCGAGGAGCTCGCCGACGTGTGGAACACCCGCGCCCCCATCGGCTGGGACCTCTCCGACCCGGAGCCCGCGGGCCGCGGCGTCGTCGCCCTGCTCTCCGACTGGTTCCCCAAGACCACCGGCGAGATCGTGCACGTCGACGGTGGCGTGCACATGATGGGCGCCTGACCTCCGGCACCCGCCCGACCGGCACCGATGCCCCGCCCCGCGCAACCGCGCGGGGCGGGGCATCGCCCGTTCGGCCCAGTACCCCGGGCGCCGCTCCCCGGTGCCGGGGACCCTGGTGAGGTACGACCCCTTGTGGTGCAGCCGCGGTGTCCCCGCAGTACGGCCGAGGAGGTCTCCCGAAGTGCGTGTTCTCCGTCGTGCCGCCGCAGCGGTGCTGGTGCTCTCCGCAGCTGTGATCTCCCCGTCGTCCGCCGCCGCCATCGCGGCCCCGGACACCGGCACCTCCCGTACGCCCCGTCCGGCGCGCCCGGACCCCGGCCGTGAGCCCTGGCCGCCGTACCGCGCGGAGTGCCGGACCCGCATCGAGGGGTCGCGGGCCGTGGTGGCCTGCCACAACCCGTATCCGGAGAGCGACCTGGTCCAGCTGCACATCGAGTGCGACCGGTGGTGGGACCCGGACGTGGACGGCAAGCCGGTGGACGTCGGCCCGGCCAGGACCGTCGAGCTGGCGGACCGCTGCTGGATGGACATACGCGCCGTCTGGGTCACGCACACCCCGGCGCCGCGGTGACGGCGGGCGGCGGGCGGGTCCTCGGAGCCTGAACCGGGGCACGGCCGGGTCCTGGGCTCCAGGGCTCGGGGTTCCGGGGGCCGGGACGTGGGCGGCCCGGTGACCGGGGCCGTCCGCGACGGGCACCGGGCGGGGCGTTCCGCGAGGCCGGGGCCGGGGGCTTCCGGGGCCGGGGCGGGCGCTCCCGAAGCCGGGGCCGGGCGCTCCCGAAAAGCCGGGCGCTTCCGGGGCCGGGGCACGGGCCTTCCCCGGCCGGGCCCCGTGGCGTCAGCGGCCGTCGGCGGCGATCCGCTCGCGGTGGCACGCCAGGGCGTACCCCGCGGCCTCCGCGCCCGCCGCCTCGGCGTCACCGGCGCGGATGGCCTCGACCAGCCGCGCGTGCTCCATGTAGTCCTCGGGCCGCATCCCATGGGGCACATCGCTCCGCAGCCAGTCCCGCAGGACGTCCCGCAGATCGGCGTAGAGCGTGGTCATCACGTCGTTGTGGGAGGCGGCCACCACCGCCAGGTGCAGGGTCGCGTCGGCCTCCACGAAGGCTTCGATGTCGCCCGACTCCCAGGCGGCGTCGCGCCGCTCCAGAAGCACGTCGAGCTGCGCGAGATCGCGTTCGGTGCGGCGCTCCGCGGCCAGTCGGGCGGCCGACGACTCCAGCGTGCTCCGCAGCTCGGCGATGTGCCGCGGGGCGGCGTCCGCGAAGCGCCGCTGCATCACCCCGGCCAGCTCGCTCGTCGCGACCACGTACGTGCCCGAGCCCTGCCGGATGTCCAGCAGCCCGTTGTGGGCGAGGGCGCGCACCGCCTCGCGGACCGTGTTCCGGGCCACCCCCAGCTGCTCGACCAGCTCGGGTTCCGTGGGGATGCGGGAACCGACGGGCCACTCGCCGGAGGCGATCTGCTTCCGCAGTTCGGTGATCACCTGGTCGACGAGCGCGGAACGCCGGGGGCTGGTCAGCGGCATGGCTCTCCAGAACGGTCGGGTCGGTCGGATCTGTGTGTCGGGTCGAGTCTGTCGGAAGGGGCTGGGTGATGGGTGCGGTCGGGGTCAGGGGATCGCCGGTCGGGGCGAGGGGAGCGGCCATGAGCCGAATCGATTGGACAGGCAATCATCCCATGATTCTATGATGGCGCATATGGCCGACGACACCTCCACCCTGAGTCCTGACCGATCCACCGCCACCGAGCCCTCCCGTGCCGAGCCCGCCCACGGCCCGCAGCAGGCCGTGCCCGGCTGGCTGACCCGGCTGGTCGTCGTCGGGCTGGTGCTCGCCGCCCTCAATCTCCGCCCCGCCATCACCAGCCTCGGAGCGCTGCTGGAGGAGGTCCGGGACGGCCTCGGGATGAGCGGTACGGTCGCGGGGCTCCTGACCTCGGTCCCGCCGCTGTGCTTCGCGGTCTTCGGGGTCGCGGCACCCCGGCTGGCGCGCCGCTGGGGCGCCGGCGCCGTCGTCGGCACGGGCATGGCGGCCATCGCGACGGGCCTGCTGATCCGGCCGTTCGCGGGATCCACCGGCGGCTTCCTCGCCGCCAGTGCGCTCGCCCTCGCGGGCATCGCCGTGAGCAACGTGCTGATGCCGGCCATCGTCAAGCGCTGGTTCCCCGACCGTGTCGGCACGATGACCGGTCTCTACTCCATGGGGCTGGCCCTCGGTACCGCCCTCGCCGCGGCCGTCACCGTGCCCGTGACCGGGGTGCTGGGGGACAGCTGGCGCATGGGGCTGGTGGTGTGGGCCCTCCCGGCCTTCCTCGCCGTCCTGCCCTGGCTGCCGCTGTTCCGTGACCGCGACCGCGGCTCGGCGGCGTCCGCCCCCGCTCCCGGGCAGGGTGAGGCCCCGGCTCCCGGGCGGGGCGAGGCCGCCGACGGTTCCCGCGCCGCGGGCCGCAGCATCGCCCGCAGCCGCACCGCCTGGGCCCTCGCCTGCTTCTTCGGCCTCCAGGCGACGGCCGCCTACATCACCATGGGCTGGATGCCGCAGATCTTCCGCGACGCGGGAGTCCCGGCGGCCACCTCCGGTGTCCTGCTCGCCGTGGCCATGGGGCTCGGCGTGCCGCTCTCCTTCGTCCTGCCGCGGCTCGCCGCCCGGATGCGGAACCAGGGACTGCTGGCGATGGGTCTGGGGCTCTGCGGACTCACCGGATACGCGGGTCTGTACCTCGCCCCGGCGGCCGGAGCCTGGGGCTGGGCGCTGCTCCTGGGAGTGTCCAACTGTGCGTTCCCGCTGGTCCTGACCCTGATCGGGATGCGCACCCGGACCGGGGCGGCGGTGGTGCGGCTCTCCGCCTTCGCCCAGAGCGTCGGCTACCTCATCTCGATCCCCGGGCCGCTGCTGATCGGCGTGCTCTACCAGCACAGCGGTGGCTGGGGGCTGCCCCTCGCGTTGATGGCCTGCCTGATGGTGCCGCAGATCGGACTGGGGCTGCTGGCCGGGCGGAACCGCTTCGTGGAGGACGAACTCGGCGGGTGAGCCGACGCCGACGGCCGGGGGCCGCCGGACGGTCCCGTGACCCGGGGAGGGACCGTCCGGCGGCCCCCGGCCGTGCTCGGCATCCCGTGGCCCGGGGCGCTCGCGGCCGGACCCGAGGGGGGAGGCCCGGGCCCGGGGTGCGAGACTGGCCGCATGCCAGTGCTGGATCCCCACCCCCAGAACAGCCAGAAGAAGCTGCTCGCCGTCCTCGGTCTGATGCTCGTCATCACCGTGGTCATCGGCGTGATAGCGAGCGTCGCCTCCCCCTGAGCCGTGCGGCCGCGGTGAGGCCGTGAGCGGGGCGTGCCCAGCGCGCCAACCCGCCGTCACCGCTCGTCTCCGTGATCTCGAGGACCCGGCAGGCGCCCCGGCCCGCTGAGCGACGCCGGGAGCGGCGCCCGGGTGGACCTGCTTCCCCTAGGGGACGGGGATCAGGGGTGCATGGGTGGATCACCGGATGGGCCCGGTGGGCCGGCGTCCGTAGGTTCGGGGTACACCGCGCCGTGCGGTGGGCGCGGCCGTGGCAGGCGGCCGCGCCGTCCTACGCGACCTACGGAGGCGGGTCCCATGGCGGCGCCCACGCTGTCGTCCCGTACGCGGACGGGTGTCCGTACATGGACCGGTGCCCGTATGCAGACCGGTGCCCGAACTCGTACCGGGCCGGGAGCCCGCAACCGGAACCCGAAGCGGAACGCGCCCCCACGGGTCCCGGCCGTCGGTGCCCCCGTCCGCGGCGCCTCCCCGGCCGGGACCCGGAGGCGGAGCCCATCCGCGGGGCAGCTGCCCTGGTGGGCCGTGGCACTGCCCGCTCTCGCGTTCCTGGCCCTGCTGGCGCTCGTCCTCGGCCCGTCCGAGGCCCACGCGGCGTCCGGCCCGTCACCGGCGTTGGCCCGGATCCTGGAGCATGTCCGGGTGTTTCTGCCGGACAGCGCTCCGTGACCGGATCCCGGTGGTGTCCCGCCGAGAGCCCGGCGGTGTCCGGCCGAGGCCCGTCCTCGGTGGTCGCGGTGCGAGGAGTTCCCGGCGGTGTCCGGTGACCGTGCCTGGTGGGCGGGCAGATCACCCGTCACGGGTGAGGCTCTCAACACCCCGCGCCTCACCGCTGGTTTCATGCGAAGCTGGGACGCATGAGCGCCGCTGCAACTTCCCCGGAAACCACCCCCGGACCCTCGGAAAACCGCAGGATCGTCCTCCTCCGCCACGCCAAGGCCGACTGGCCGGAGGTCCCCGACATCGAACGCCCGCTCGCCGACCGCGGGCGCAAGGACGCCCCCGTCGCCGGCCGCCGGATCGCCGGGATGGGCATCAGCCCCGATCTCACCCTCTGCTCGACCGCGGCCCGGACCCGCGAGACCTGGAAGCTCGTCGTGCACGAGCTGCCGCAGCGGCCCAAGACCGTTTACGAGGACCGGTTGTACGAGGCCTCCCTCGGCGAGCTCATCGCCCTGCTCAACGAGACGCCCGACGACGTGAAGGACCTGATGGTCATCGGCCACAACCCCGGGATGCACGCCCTGGCCGACGCACTTGCGGGGGCGGCCGACGCGGACGCCCTGGCCCGCATGCAGCGGAAGGGCTTCCCGACCGCCGCGATAGCCGTCGTCGGCTTCCACGGCTCGTGGAAGTCGGTGGAGCACGGCGTCGGCAAGCTCCTGGACTACTGGACGCCCCACGAGTGACCCCCGGCACCGCTGAGTCGTCGGCCTTCACCCCTGACGGGCGGTGGAGGCCGACGCTCTGTGCGGGGGCGGCACCCGCTTTCCCGGGCAGGCAGCCCCCGCTCAACGGGCAGCAGGTGCACTGTCCCGGGCAGGCCCACGACTGTGTACCGGGCCGTGGAAGCCCCCTGCCGTCCCCGGACCGTTCAGTCGGCGTGCGTGTCCGCCGCCTCGACCTCTTCGCGGGTGACACCCAGCAGGTAGAGCACCGTGTCGAGGAACGGGACGTTCACGGCGGTGTGGGCCGCCTCGCGGACGACCGGCTTGGCGTTGAACGCCACACCGAGCCCCGCAGCGTTGAGCATGTCCAGGTCATTGGCGCCGTCGCCGATCGCGACCGTCTGATCGAGCGGAACCCCTGCCTCGGCGGCGAACCGACGCAGCAGCCGCGCCTTTCCGGCCCGGTCGACCACCTCGCCGATCACCTTGCCGGTCAGCTTCCCGTCCACCACTTCCAGGGTGTTGGCGGAGGCGAAGTCGAGCCCCAGCCGCTCCTGGAGGTCGTCGGTGACCTGGGTGAATCCGCCGGACACGACACCCACTTGGTACCCCAGGCGCTTCAGGGTGCGGATCAGCGTCCGAGCGCCCGGTGTCAGCCGGACCTCCGCGCGCACCTTGTCGACGACCGACGCGTCGAGGCCCGCCAGCAACGCCACGCGGGCGTGCAGCGACTGCTCGAAGTCGAGTTCGCCGCGCATCGCGGCCGTCGTCACCTCGGCGACCTTGTCCTCGCACCCCGCGTGGGCCGCGAAGAGCTCGATCACCTCGTCCTGGATGAGGGTCGAGTCGACGTCCATCACGACCAGCCGCTGGGCCCGCCGCTGGAGGCCGGCGGCGACCACCGCGACATCGACGCCCAGCGCGGCCGCCTCGGTCGCCAGAGCAGTGCGCAGCGGCTCCGTGTCCGCGCCGGACACGGCGAATTCCACCGCGGTGACCGGGTACTTCGCGAGCCGGAAGATCCGGTCGATGTTGCCGCCGGTGCCGGTGATGCGCGCCGCGATGGCGGCCGTCGACTCGGCGGTCAACGGGTTGCCGAGCACGGTGACATGCGAACGTCCCGTACCCCGGGGCCGGTTGTCGCCCCGGCCGGAGATGATCTCGGCCTGCAGCTTGAGCGACTCGGCCCAGCTGTGCACGGTGGCCCGGAGCTCACCCTCGGTGACGCTGTCGCCCCCGCCCGACGGAGCCGTGACCAGGGCGCAGAGCACTATGCGGCCCCGGGTGACGACCTGCTCGATGTCGATGACGTCGACGGAGTAGGCGGCGAGGGTGTCGAACAGCCCCGCGGTGATACCGGGACGGTCCTTGCCGAAGATCTTGACGAGCAGGGTGGGGGCGTCGTCTCCCGGAACCCCGGTGGCGGGTGCGTTCTGCGATGCGCTCATGGTGTACCCACCGTATCGGGGCCGCGGAGGAGGCCGCGCGCCAGTCCCGCAGTACGGGACGTGATCCGGCCCGGCACGCGGCCCGTACGCACCGCGCGCGTGGCCCGCACGCACCGCAGGGAGACACCGGGGTGCCCGGCGCGCACGGTGGGTCACCGTATGTATCCGTCGGGTGGACGGTGGGAGGTGTGCGACGTGTTCGGCGTGCGCGGGGTACTCGGGCTGTGCGCCCCGGGCGCGGAGGCGTGTAGGTGGGCGGACGGGCGGTGGCGCGCCTGGCGCGGGGGAGTGGTGTTGCCGCCGCCGCGTGGCGCGATATCGACACCCGGCAGTCGGCTTCCGCTGCATGTGTCACCGGTGCCCGGTGCCTCGCACTGCGGCTGCTGCCCGCCCGCTGCCCGGGCTCGCGGGGGAGCGGGGCCGGGCCCATGGCCTGGCGCCCGGCGCACGCCCCACGGAGCGAGGCCGTCGGTCGCGATGCGGCATGGATCCCCGCGAAGCCCGACGAAGGCCCCGATGAGCCCGCGCGGGGGCGCCACCGGCCCGTCGAGTTGCCCGTTTGGCGATGATCCATGGATATCGCGCAGCGAATACGGCTCTCTGGGCGCCTTTCAGCGGGTCGGGGCGGACGAGGGTCCCGGTTGCCAAGGCCCGACTTTCAGTTCGGGTGTTGAGCCTGAAATAGTTCCTGACGATGTTCACCATCCCTAGACTCCCGGGCAGGGAGTCACTCGGGGGACAACTAGTGGGGCATGGAGTGCCGGAACTCGTACTGGAATTGAACGGACGGACCTGGGCGCTCGATGCGTCCAGGGCGTACAACCTCGGACGTGATCCGCAGGGCGACATGGTGATCGACGACGCCAGGGTCTCCTGGCGGCACGCCACCATCCGCTGGAGCGGACAGAGTTGGGTGATCGAGGATCACGGAAGCACGAACGGCACCTACGCGCAGGGCCGACGTATTCAGCAGCTGGAGCTCGGACCCGGTTCGGTGGTACACCTCGGCAACGCGACCGACGGTCCGCGACTGAACCTCAGCGGTGCCGCGGCGTCGGCGGGGCAGGGCGGGCAGCCCGCGTCGGCCGCGCCGCAGCAGGCCACGCCCGACTGGGTGGCGCAGGGCCTGCAGGCTCAGGGACAGCAGTCTCAACAGCACGCCCAGGCCCACCAGGCTGCGGCTCAGGCCCAGCAGGCCCCGGCCCAGGCCGGGTACGCCCAGGCCCCGTATGCGCAGAGCCCGCAGGGACAGGTGCCCCCGCAGTCCGACTGGCAGCAGGCGCAGGCCGGGCCGGGGCACGCCGGGGCGGCGCAGGCCGGACAGGGGCAGGCCGGACAGGGGCAGGTCCCGCAGCAGGGCGCCGGCTCCGCCGGGGCCCGCCCGGCGAACGGCGACCGCAGCCCGACGTCGTTCCACCGGATCGCCGCCGGCCACGTGATGCGGATCGGCCGTGCGCTGGAGAACGAACTCGTCGTCTCCGACCTCCAGGTCTCCCGGCACCACGCGGAGTTCCGGGCCACTCCGGACGGCCGGTTCGAAATCGTCGACCTGGGCAGCCACAACGGCACCTATGTCAACGGCCAGCCGGTCCAGAGTCAGATCATCGGCCCGCAGGACATCGTCGGTGTCGGTCACTCGACATTCCGGCTCGTCGGTGACCGGCTCGAGGAATTCGTCGACACCGGTGACGTCTCCTTCTCGGCCCGCCATCTCACGGTGACGGTCGACGGCGGCAAGCAGATTCTCAAGGACGTGTCGTTCGGCGTTCCGGAGAAATCGCTCATCGCGGTGATCGGCCCGTCCGGCTCCGGAAAGTCCACGCTGCTGCGGGCGCTGACCGGATACCGGCCGGCCGATCAGGGCGATGTCCTCTACGACAACCGAAATCTCTACACGCAGTTCGCCGAATTGCGGCAGCGTATCGGTCTGGTCCCACAGGACGACATCCTGCACAAGGAGTTGACGGTCCGCACCGCGCTCAAGTATGCGGCCAAACTCCGTTTCCCCGGCGACACCGCGGAGGCCGAGCGCGAGGCCCGTATCGACGAGGTGCTGCGGGAACTCAAGCTCGACATCCACAAGGACAAGAAGGTCACCTCGCTCTCCGGAGGCCAGCGCAAGCGGGTTTCCGTGGCGCTGGAGCTGCTGACCAAGCCGTCGCTGATATTCCTGGACGAGCCGACCTCCGGCCTCGACCCGGGCATGGACCGCGACGTCATGCAGCTGCTCCGCGGCCTGGCCGACGACGGCCGTACGGTCCTGGTGGTCACCCACTCCGTGGCCGAGCTGGCGATCTGCGACAAGCTGCTGGTCATGGCCCCCGGCGGTTCCGTGGCCTACTTCGGCCCGCCGGAGGAAGCCCTCAACTTCTTCGGCTACCCGACCTGGGCGGACGTCTTCTCGGCCTTCGAGAACTTCCGCGACTACGACTGGACGGGCCGCTGGCGCGGCTCGCAGCACTACCAGATGTACGCCGCGGACCTCGACGCCGTCGCGCCCCAGACCTCGCAGGTGCAGCCGCAGCAGACCCGTCCGCCCAAACCGCAGAGCTGGGGATCCCAGCTGTGGACGCTGATCCGGCGCTATGTGTCGGTGATCGCCTCCGACAAGGGCTTCATCGGGCTGATGGTGCTGCTGCCCGCCATCCTCGGCGGGGTGAGCGTGGTGATCCCGGCGAAGCACGGGCTCACCTTCCCGACTCCCCCCGACCGCTTCAACAGCGGCGCGGGCATGATCATGATGATCCTGGTCGTCGGTATGTGCTTCTCCGGAGCGGCCAACTCCGTCCGGGAACTCATCAAGGAACGGGTGATCTACGAGCGGGAACGCGCCGTCGGGCTGTCCCGGTCCGCGTATCTGATGTCCAAGGTGATCGTGCTCGGCGTGACCACGGCGTTCCAGGCGGTCATCATCTGCGCGATCGGATTCTCGGTGCGCAAACTCCCTGAGGAGGGAGTGGTGTTCGGCTCACCGGCGGTCGAACTGTGCCTGTCGGTGATCGCGATCGGCTTCACCTCGATGATGTTCGGCCTGGTCATCTCCGCGCTGGTGAAGACCGCCGAGAAGACCATGCCGCTGCTGGTCATGTTCGCCATCGTCCAGCTGGTCTTCACCGGAGTGCTGTTCCAGATCTTCGGCAAGCCGGGTCTGGAGCAGTTCGCCTGGCTCATGCCGTCCCGCTGGGCGGTCGGGGCCGCCGGTGCCACGCTGGACCTCTCGCGCCTCATGCCGCCGTGGGACCCGCAGAACCCCACCGACCTCGACCCGCTCTGGGACCACTCCGCGGCCCAGTGGGGCATCGACATGACCCTGCTGATCGCGCTCGGCGTCGGCTGCTGCTTCCTCGTGGCGCGGCTGCTGCGCCGCCACGAGCCGGAGGTCATGCGCAAGTAACGGCACACATCCGGGCCGGCGCCGCCCGGCTCCGGACGTGCCGAAGGGCGGCGGCAACCCTCAGGGGTTGCGGCCGCCCTCGTGCATGCGACGCTCCGCGTTCTGGAATCGCGGTGGTGCGTGGCCTCGGCCGTACGGGCCGGACGGATCAGTACGCGGAGTCCACGTTGTCCATCGAGCCGTACCGGTCGGCGGCGTAGTTGCACGCGGCAACGATGTTGGCGACCGGGTCGTACTGCGAGTTCTTGGTGCCCTCGACGTGGTACTCGTCGAAGGTCGGCTTGATCACCTGCAGCAGACCGATGGACGGAACGCCGTTCTGGGCGTTGATGTCCCAGTTGTTGATCGCGTTCGGGTCACCGGCGGACTCACGGATGATGTTGCGGTGAATGCCCTCGTACGAGCCAGGGATGTCGTGCTTCTTCATGATGTCCATGGCCTCGCGGATCCACCCGTCGAGGTTGTTCGGGTACTGCTTGGGGGCGACGGCCGCGCGCGCCTTGGACCGGTTCGCGGCCTCCTTGGCGGCACGCTCCTTGGCGGCCTTGGCCTTGGCGGCCTTCTCCTTGGCCTCGGCGGCGAACTGAGCCTTCTTCTTGGCCATCTCCGCGGCGGCCTTCTTCTGCCGCTCGGCCTCGGCCTTGGCCTTGGCGGCCTGGGCCTTCTTGGCGGCCTCGGCGGACTGCTGGGTCAGGCTGTCCTTCTCGATCTTGCCGACGCTACCGGCGTGCTGCTCCGCGACGGGCTTCGCGGAGAGCGCCTGGGCCTTGGGCGCCTGCTCGGCCTCGGCGGAACCGGGTACGACCGCGAAGGCCAGGGCCGCGGCGCCCGCTGCGGCGACACCCGCGGCGGAGAGACGGTGGGTCTTGGTCAGACGGCGATAACCAGAAAACGTGGGGACGGGCATGCGTGGGACCTCTTCCAATAGCTGGTGTCGCAGAGGCCGGGTCGGTGTCGGCAGCGGGTGATCCCTGAGCGGCAGGGATTCGCTCGCCGTCCGGCAGAAAGCGCCGCCTTCGATCTGCGGCGCCGTGCGACGGGAGCAATTCTTAGCGGGCCCAAAATGCCTTTGGCAATGATGTGACGTACTACCGGGAGTCGTTGGAAAGGGGGTCCCGCGAACGCATTCCAGCGGGTT
This sequence comes from Streptomyces sp. bgisy100, assembly GCF_057709105.1. Taxonomy (NCBI): domain Bacteria; kingdom Bacillati; phylum Actinomycetota; class Actinomycetes; order Kitasatosporales; family Streptomycetaceae; genus Streptomyces; species Streptomyces sp. bgisy100. The sequence goes on along the minus strand of NZ_JBYITE010000051.1, from coordinate 12,713 downwards.
CCGTCACCGCTCACCCGACCTTTATGCATCCACTAAGGCAGGTCGTAAGTGATGTGCGTCCTATGTGCGGGCTCACATTCGGCCCGGGTGGATTTCACCGGATGAATCCGGGGTGGCACCCAGCGTCGCCGATTTTCTGGCTGCGCCGTGATCCGCGACGGCCCGCGGCCACAGCGGCCCATTCCGGGCCCGATTCCAGGCCGTCCCGGCCCGTTCAACGGGTCCGGGCGCCGCCCGGAGACGCACGGAAGGCCCGACAGAAGGCCGGATGGTCTTCCGCGGGCCGTTCCGGTGGACCGGGAAAGTTGCCCCGGGCCTGTTTATCAGCCGGGGAGCATCAGATGCACATCGCCGAATTCGTGCCACAGATAGCGGTGGGCCAGCGCCGCTTCATAGCTGCGGCGCAGCACTTCCCGGCCCACGACGGCCTCCAGCATCAGCAGATGGGAGGCCTGCGGTTCGTGCAGCCCGGTCAGCAGGCCGTCGACGGCCCGGACACCGCGCCGCGGGGTGACGACCAGATCCGTCCAGCCGGCGGCGGGACGCACCACACCCGACGGCGAGGCCGCCGACTCCAGGGCCCGTACCGCCGTCGTGCCCACCGCCACGATCCGGCCACCGCCCGCCCGCGCCGCGTTGACCAGCCAGGCCGTGGACTCCGGCACGGCGAAGCGCTCCGGGTACGGCGGTTCGTGGGACTCCGCCGACGCCACCCCCGTGTGCAGCGTGACCGGAGCGAACTGCACACCCCGGCTGACCAGCTCCGCCACCATCGCGGCGGTGAAGGGCCGGGCGGCGCTCGGCATCTCCGCCGAACCGTCCCCGTCGGGCGAGGGCGCGGCGAAGACCGTCTGGTGAGCGGCGAGCGGCTGGTCCCGCTCGGTGTAGCGGTACCGGATGGGCCGCCCGTACCGGTGCAGCAGGGCCGACACCCCCGTGACCGGCCCTGCAGGCCCACCCCCGGAGCCCGCGCCCTCGGCCCCCGGGCCGGAGCCCGCGCCCTCGGCTCCCGGGCCGGAGCCCGCGCCCTCGGCTCCCGGGCCGGAGCCCGCGCCCTCGGCTCCCGGGCCGGAGCCCGCGCCCTCGGCTCCCGGGCCGGAGCCCGCGCCCTCGGCCTCCGGGCCGGAGCCCGCGCCCGTGCCGAAGCCCGTCCGCACGCCGGATTCCGTCCCTGAGCTCGTACCGAAGCCCGTCGGCTGCGGACGGGCTCCCGTCCCGGTGCCCGTGCCGAAGCCCGTCGGCGCGCCGGATCCCGTCCCCGCGCCCGCTCCCGCCCGCACGCCGGAGCCCTCGCGCCCGCCGGCCCCCGTGCCCGTACCGGAAGCCCGCGCCCCCGCGTCCCCCGGTGCCGACTGCCCGCCCCCGGCCCCCGGGGCCAGCAGCGTGGCCCACCACAGCCGGGAGCCCGGCCCGTTCAACGGCTCCTCGACCCGGAGCAGCGCCCCGCCCGGCAGCCGGACGAGAGCGCCCCGCGGCCCCACGGCCCGCAGCAGCGTGCTCCCCCTGCCGTCCGGACTCCGCAGCTCCACCGACCAGCACTCCCCGTCCGGCCCGGATCCCGGGCGGTCCGGGCCGCCGTGGGTCGAGAAGTGCACCACCACCGGCTCACCCCGGTCGTCCCCGAGCCGCCCGTCGACCGCCGCGGGCAGCGTCCGCGAGGTGTTCACCACCAGCACGTCCCCGGCGCCCAGCAGCTCCGGCAGGTCCCGGAACCACCGGTGCGACAGCGCCGCGCCCCGTCCGGCCAGCAGCCGCACCGAGTCCCGGCCCAGCCCCGGGCCGCGCTGCTCGGCGGGGATCCGGGCCGACAGCTCCTCGGGCACCCGCAGGGCCTCGAACACGGTCATCGGACCACCGCCTGCAGCGCGGGTACGGAGTACCGGCCGCTCGGCGCCGCCCCGTCGATCAGCCCGAGCAGGGCCGGGACGGCGCTCTCCGGAAGCGGACGGCCGGAGGGGGCGTCGTCCGGGACGGCCGCCGCGTAGAGGTCCGTCCGCAGGTCCCCGGGGTCAACCCACCACACCCGCAGCCCCGGCTCCTCCTCCGCCAGCACCGCCAACAGCTGGTCCAGCGCCGCCTTCGACGCCCCGTAGCCGCCCCAGGTGGGATACGCCTCCACCGCCGCGTCCGAGCTGACGGACAGCACGCTTCCGGCGGACTCCCGCAGCAGCACGAGCGCCTCCTGCACCAGGGCCAGCGGCGCCACCGCATTTGTCTCCAGCGCCGCCCGCAGGCCCGCCACCGGCAGCGCGTCCAGCCGGACCAGCGGCTCGGCCCCCAGCGCACTCGCGTTGTTGACCAGCAGATCCAGGCCGCCCAACGCCCGCGCCGCCGCCACCAGATCCGCCCGGTGCGCGGCGTCCGTCACATCCCCCGGCAGCGCCGTCACCCGGCTCCCGCCGGCCCGGAGGTCCTCCGCGGCCGACCGCAGCGGCCCCGCGGACCGCGCGTCCAGCACCAGATCCCAGCCGCGCCCGGCGAGCGCCGCCGCCAGCGCGCGGCCCAGCCCCTTCGACGCACCTGTGATGATCGCAACCGGCATGTGGCCCATCCCCTTCGCCGTGCCGCCGCCCTCGTGGGCGGACCGTGCATTCACCGTAGGAACGCCGCCGCGCCCGGCACCTCGGCCACGGGGCGGGACCGCTCAAGGGCCTTCGCCCTAGGCCTCGCGCGCCATACGGCGTCGTCCGCTCGGAGGGCCCAGCGGCGGTGTCCGGTGCGGGCGACCGCCGGGCGGAGAGTGGGGGGGCACCTCCCGGGCCGCCAGGCCCAGGTGGGGGCACCTCCCGGGCCGCCAGGCCCAGGGGGAGAGGACGGGAGCGGGGCTGTGCCGAGCCCGGCAAGGCGGCGAGCCTGGACACCGCCCCGCCCGCGCGGGACGCATCCGACAGGACCTAGGACTTCCGGCTCTCCACGGCCTCGGCCGGGGGACCGAGGCCCCTGCCTCCGCGGTCCGATCCCACCGGGCCGCCCCGCCGGTACCGTGAGCCCATGACCATCGGTTCCGCGCCCGGATCGGGACTCGCCGCGGTGAGCGCCGCGCTGCTCGCCATGAGCCGCCACCTCGAAGTCCGTGACGTGCTGCACACGATCGTGGCGTCCGCCCGGGAGCTGCTCGACGCCGAGTACGCCGCCCTGGGCGTCCCCGACGATCACGGCGGCTTCGCCCAGTTCGTCGTGGACGGCGTCACCGACGAGGAGTGGAAGGCGATCGGCCCGCTGCCCCGCCAGCACGGCATCCTCGCCGCCATGCTGAAGGAGGCCACCCCGCAGCGGCTGGCCGACGTCCGCACCGACCCCCGGTTCGAGGGCTGGCCCGCCGCGCACCCCGAGATGTCCGACTTCCTCGGCCTGCCCGTCGCCGACGGCGACGAGGTGCTCGGGGCGCTGTTCCTGGCGAACAAGCGGTGCCCCAAACCGGAGGGTGGCTGCGGCTTCACCGAGGACGACGAGGCCCTGCTCGGCATCCTCGCCCAGCACGCCGCCATCGCCCTCACCAACGCCCGCCTGTACGAGCGCAGCCGCGAACTCACCATCGCCGGCGAGCGCGCCCGGCTGGCGCACGAGCTCCACGACGCCGTCGCCCAGAAGCTCTTCTCGCTCCGCCTCACCGCACAGGCCGCGGCGGCCCTGGTGGACCGCGACCCGGCCCGTGCCAAGGGGGAGCTCCAGCAGGTCGCGGACCTCGCGGCGGAAGCGGCCGACGAACTGCGCGCCGCCGTGGTCGAGCTGCGCCCCGCCGCCCTGGACGAGGACGGCCTGGTGGCCACCCTGCGCACCCAGGTGCAGGTGCTCGACCGCGCCCACGCCGCCCGGGTCACCTTCGCGGCCCAGAACGTACGGGCCCTCCCCGCGTCCCAGGAGGAGGCGGTGCTCCGGGTGGCCCAGGAGGCCCTGCACAACGCGCTGCGGCACTCGGCCGCCGAAGAGGTCGCGGTCTCCCTCGCCCGGCACGGCCAGGGCGCGGTCCTGCGGGTCGCCGACGACGGCCGCGGCTTCGACCCCTCCGCGGTGCGCCGCGCCGGACGCCACCTCGGCCTGGTGTCGATGCGCGACCGGGCGAGCGGCGTCGGCGGCGGGCTGACGGTGGAGTCGGAGCCCGGACGGGGCACCGTGATCGAGATGGAGGTGCCCGGTGGCTGAGCCCCGCCGCAGCATTCGTGTGCTGCTCGTCGACGATCACCAGGTCGTCCGCCGTGGTCTGCGCACCTTCCTGGAGGTGCAGGACGACATCGAGGTCGTGGGGGAGGCGGCCGACGGCGCGGAGGGCGTCGCATGCGCCGAGGAACTCCGCCCCGACGTGGTGCTGATGGACGTCAAGATGCCCGGCACCGACGGCATCGAGGCCCTGCGGCAGCTCCGCGCCCGGGAGAACCCCGCCCGGGTGCTGATCGTCACCAGCTTCACCGAGCAGCGCACCGTCGTCCCCGCGCTCCGGGCCGGTGCCGCCGGCTACGTCTACAAGGACGTGGACCCCGAGGCGCTGGCCGGGGCCATCCGCTCCGTGCACGCCGGTCATGTCCTGCTCCAGCCCGAGGTGGCGGGCGCCCTGCTCTCCCAGGAGGTGGCGGGCGGCGCGCAGGGCCGCGGCAACGCGCTGACCGAGCGGGAGCGCGAAGTGCTGGCGCTGATCGCCGACGGCCGCTCCAACCGGGAGATCGCCCGCGCGCTGGTGCTGTCCGAGAAGACGGTCAAGACGCATGTGTCGAACATCCTGATGAAGCTGGACCTGGCGGACCGCACCCAGGCGGCGCTGTGGGCCGTACGCCACGGCGTGACCGGCTGACCGCACGGCGCCGGTTCCATGACGGACTGAGATTCATACTGTCGGGTGTAAGTAGCCCGGCCGGCGCAACCCGGCGGGCAGCGGGCCGTTCTCCATGGCGTGCCGCGGCGACTGGCCGCGGCAACCGCGAGGAGGGTCAAGAAAGTGAAGAACCTGAAGAAGGCAGCTGCCGTCGCCATGGTCGCGGGCGGCATCGTCGCCGCCGGCGCCGGTGTGGCCTCCGCCACCGATGGTGCGCACGCGAACGGCGAGGCCCTGCGCTCGCCGGGTGTGCTCTCGGGCAACCTGGTTCAGGCGCCGGTGCACGTCCCGGTCAATGTCTCCGGCAACACGGTCAGCGTGATCGGCGCGATGAACACGGCGTTCGACAACGAGGCCGTCAACCGCTGATCAGCACGCGCACTCGCGCCCGAAGGCCCCGCGGATCCGCTCCGCGGGGCCTTCCGCCCTCTGCATTCACGGTCCGTCCGGGGCCGTGCGCGGAGCGTGCCGGCACCAGCGACGACGTGACGCATGTCTCCACTGCCGCTCGGGGACCCGCAGTCCGGGGACCGCAGCCTGGGTTGTCGCGGCGCCCCCCGGACCTCCGGCCCGGTCGGTACCCCTCACCGCTCAGTGCCGCTCCCGCTCCTCCACATACGCGTTGTACGCGGCGACCTGGGCCCGCCGGGCCGTCCGCTCCACCGGCCGCAGCGCCTCCGCCCGCGCCGCGATCTGCGAAGCGCTCACCGCGCTCCCGTGCTCCTGCGGACCCTGCGCACCCTGGGCGATGGCGATCAGCGCCCCCACCCGCTGCGCCAGCTCCAGCACCCGGACCGCCCGCGGCGGATAGCCCGGCGCCAGCACCTCCCGCCCCCGCTCCGAGCGCGCCCGGTAGGCCTCCAGCGCGGCCTGGGCCACCGGCCCCGACCCGGCCACGTCCAGCCGGGACAGCAGCTCCGTCGCGTCCCGCAGGGCCTCCGCGAGCTCCCGCTCGGCCTCGCCCAGCGACGGCACGTCCGCCGGCGGCGCGTCCCGTACGGGCAGGCAGTGCCACACCACCTCGCGGTGCACGTCCGCGTCGGCCGCCGCACCCCCCGGCCCCGCCTCGTACACCTCCGGGACCAGCCCCAGCGGATGCCCGCCGGTGGCGATCACCGCCTCCTGCGCGGCCAGCGCCCGTGCGTTGAAGTCCGGCGGCCCGCTCAGCCCCAGCGGATGGCCCGCCACCGGCAGCGCCACCCGCAGTCCGGTCGTCCCCAGCGCCCGCAGCCGCCCCAGCCCCAGGCTGAGCCCGACGGGGCCGTCCTCGCCCGGCAGCCCGTCGATCCGGTGCGGTGCGTCCTCCGCGACCACGCGGTGCACCGCGTCATCGGGGGAGATAAGTCCGGCCAAAAGGGCATTTCCCCATGCGGCCAGCCGTCCTGAGCGGGGTTCGGTGAGCATGGGACCAGCCTAGGGACTTGCCCCGTCGGGCGGTGGCGTAGGTTTTCCCTGGGGGCTGCGCCGACGGGGCGCACACGCGACATCCGAGACTGCATGGGAGAAAACGCGCTCATGAGCGATGTACTGGAGCTGGTGGACGTATCCGTGGTCCGCGAGGGCCGGGCTCTGGTGGACCAGGTCTCCTGGTCGGTCGCCGAAGGGGAGCGCTGGGTGATCCTCGGCCCCAACGGTGCGGGCAAGACCACCCTTCTCAACGTGGCCTCGAGCTACCTCTTCCCGACGGCCGGTTCCGCACAGATCCTGGGGGAGAAGCTCGGCGGCGTCGACGTCTTCGAGCTCCGGCCGCGCATCGGCATGGCCGGCATCGCCATGGCCGACAAGCTCCCCCGCAGCCAGACGGTGCTGCAGACCGTGCTCACCGCCGCGTACGGCATGACCGCGCACTGGCACGAGAACTACGAGGCCGTCGACGAGCAGCGCGCCCGCGCCTTCCTCGACGTCCTCGGCATGAACGACTATCTCGACCGGAAGTTCGGCACCCTCTCCGAGGGCGAGCGCAAGCGCACTCTGATCGCGCGCGCCATGATGATCGACCCGGAGCTGCTGCTCCTCGACGAGCCGGCGGCCGGTCTCGACCTCGGCGGCCGCGAGGACCTCGTCCGCCGTCTGGGCCGGCTCGCCCGCGACCCGCTCGCGCCCTCCATGATCATGGTGACCCACCACGTCGAGGAGATCCCGCCGGGCTTCACCCACGTCCTGATGATCCGTCAGGGCAAGGTGCTCGCGGCCGGCCCCGTCGAGACCGAGCTGACCTCCCGCAACCTCTCGCTCTGCTTCGGGCTGCCGCTCGTCGTCGAGCGCAACGGCCACCGCTGGACCGCCCAGGGGCTGCCGCTGTCCTGACCCGCGGCCCCCGCCCGCGGTGGCCCACCGGCCGCCCCGGCGGACCGCCCGCCCGAGGGCCCGGCCGCGTCGCGCGCCCCCAACCGCCGTCTTTCGGCCATGCCTTCGGTCAACGGGTCCTGAGTGACCACTGTCCGCGACGAGGTCACCACGCCTACCATGAACCCGTGGATCCATGGGTGTGGTGGCTGATCGCCGCCGTCGGACTGGGAATTCCCCTTGTGGTGACCGCGATGCCCGAGTTCGGGATGTTCGCGGTCGGAGCCGTCGCGGGCGCCGTCGTCGCCGCGCTGGGCGGCGGGACCGTGCCCCAGGTACTGGTCTTCGTACTCGTCTCCGTCGCGCTCATCGCCGTGGTGCGCCCGATCGCGGCCCGCCACCGGCAGCAGCGTCCCCAACTCGCCAGTGGCGTGGACGCGTTGCGCGGCAAGCAGGCCGTCGTGCTCGAACGGGTCGACGGCAGCGGCGGCCGCATCAAGCTGGCGGGCGAGGTCTGGTCGGCCCGCACGCTCGACGGCGACCAGGTGTACGAAGTGGGCCAGCAGGTGGACGTCGTCGAGATCGACGGCGCGACGGCCGTGGTCATATGACGCTCCGCCAGGGCGGACCGGAACGGCCGACGCGGACCACCGATCTCTGACAGACTGATCATCAGGCAACCGAAGGGGTACGGAGAGCATCCATGGAACCGATCATCATCGTCCTGATCATCCTGGTGGTGCTCGTCTTCATCGCACTCATGAAGACGGTGCAGGTCATTCCGCAGGCCAGCGCCGCCATCGTGGAGCGCTTCGGCCGCTACACCCGCACCCTCAACGCGGGCCTGAACATCGTCGTCCCCTTCATCGACTCCATCCGCAACCGGATCGACCTCCGCGAGCAGGTCGTGCCGTTCCCCCCGCAGCCGGTGATCACCCAGGACAACCTGGTCGTCAACATCGACACCGTCATCTACTACCAGGTGACCGACGCCCGGGCCGCGACCTATGAGGTCGCCAGCTACATCCAGGCGATCGAGCAGCTGACCGTCACCACCCTGCGCAACATCATCGGCGGCATGGACCTCGAGCGGACCCTGACCTCCCGCGAGGAGATCAACGCCGCGCTCCGCGGAGTCCTCGACGAGGCCACCGGCAAGTGGGGCATCCGCGTCAACCGCGTCGAGCTCAAGGCGATCGAGCCGCCCACCTCCATCCAGGACTCGATGGAGAAGCAGATGCGCGCCGACCGTGACAAGCGCGCCGCGATCCTCACCGCCGAGGGCATCCGGCAGTCCCAGATCCTCACCGCCGAGGGCGAGAAGCAGTCGGCCATCCTCCGTGCCGAGGGTGAGGCCCGGGCCGCGGCCCTGCGCGCCGAGGGCGAGGCCCAGGCGATCCGGACGGTCTTCGAGTCCATCCACGCCGGTGACCCGGACCAGAAGCTGCTCTCCTACCAGTACCTCCAGATGCTGCCGAAGATCGCCGAAGGCGACGCCAACAAGCTCTGGATCGTGCCCAGCGAGATCGGCGACGCCCTCAAGGGGCTCAGCGGAGCCATCGGCAACTTCGGACCCATGGGCGGCGGCGGTGGCGGGGGCAGCACCCCGATCGCCAAGACCCCTGGTCCGCGCCGTGAGCAGCCCCCGATCGACTGACACCTCCGGCCCTCGGGCATGATCGGTGCAGCGGGCACCGATCACGAGTGAGGGAGCAGCGTGGGCATCTGGGAGGCAGTCGCCGTCTTCGTGGCGGGCATCGGCGCCGGCACGATCAACACTGTGGTCGGCTCCGGCACGCTCATCACCTTCCCGGTGCTGCTGGCCACCGGACTGCCGCCGATCACCGCGAACGTCTCCAACACCCTCGGCCTGGTCCCCGGCGCCATCAGCGGCGCCATCGGCTACCGGCGCGAACTGAGCGGCCAGCGGCAACGCGTCCTCCGCCTCGGCGGAACCGCGCTCATCGGCGGACTCACCGGCGCCGCCCTGCTGATCACCCTGCCCTCGGCGGCGTTCGACGCGATCGTGCCGGCCCTGATCGCCATCGCCCTCGTCCTGGTCGTCCTCCAGCCCCGGCTCTCCCGCGCCGTCCAGCGGCACCGGGAGCAGAACGGAACGGACGCCCACCCCGACGGCGGCCCCGTCCTCCTCGTCGGCCTGCTCCTGGCGAGCATGTACGGGGGCTATTTCGGAGCCGCCCAGGGGGTCCTCTACCTCTCCCTGATGGGCCTGCTGCTCCACGAGGACCTGCAGCGCATCAACGCCGTCAAGAACATCCTCGCCGTGATCGTCAACGGCGTCGCCGCCGTCTTCTTCCTCTTCGTCGCCGACTTCGACTGGTACGCCGTGCTGCTCATCGCCGCCGGCTCGGCCGTCGGCGGCCAGATCGGCGCCAAGGTCGGCCGACGGCTCCCCCCGACCGTGCTGCGCGGGGTCATCGTCGCCGTCGGCATCGCCGCGATCGTCCAGCTGCTGCTCGGCTGAACAGCAACCGGACGACCCCGGCGGCCGGGCCGCCCCCGATCAGGACGACCCCATCAGGCCGGCCCCCACTAGGTCGGCCCCCACTAGGTCGGCCCCCTTCAGGTCGGCCCCGATCAGGCCGGCAGCGGCAGCCAATCCGGCAGGACCTCCCGGCCCGAGACGCCCAGCGCCAGCAGCAGTGCGTCCGAGGGCGTCGGCTCGAACGGCTTGCCGAGCAGCCGCATCCCCGCCTGCTCCGGCGTCCGGTCGGCCTTGCGGTGATTGTCCTCGGCGCAGGCCGCCACCGTGTTCAGCCAGGTGTCGCCACCGCCGTGCGAACGCGGCACCACGTGGTCCACGGTCGTCGCCCGGCGCCCGCAGTACGCGCACCGGTGCCGGTCCCGCACCAGGACCCCGCGCCGCGACCACGGCGCCCGTCTTCGGAACGGCACCCGGACGTACCGGCAGAGCCTGATCACCTGCGGCACCGGCAGATCGACCGCCGCGGCCCGGATCCGCAGCCCGGGATGGGCCTGCTCCACCACGGCCTTGTCCTGCATCACCAGCACCACGGCCCGTCGCAGCGTCACCGTCGACAGCGGCTCGAAGCTTGCATTCAGCACCAGGGTCTCGCGCATCCCGGCCCACCCTCCCGGCAGTCGTCCATGTGCCGCTCCGCGGCGCCGCCCCCCGCTCGGCGGGCTGGATCAACTCTGGCCGGACGCCCCGGTCGGGACAACGCAATTTCCTGTACGGCGGGCGACGGCGCGGTGAAAAGACGACTGCCCCGGCCACCGGAGAGGTGGCCGGGGCAGCAGCGGCGTGCCGAAGCGGAAGCGGATCCGGTGGTCAGCTCCCCGCCGGGGCGCCGTACTCACCGATCAGCTGGGCCCGCCCCAGGGTGTGGAACCGGAGGTTGAAGCCCACAGCGGCCGGAGAGGCGTCCGCGTCCGGCCCCAGCTTCTCCGTGTCCACGGCGTACACGGTGAAGACGTAGCGGTGGGCCGGGTCTCCGGGCGGCGGCGCCGCACCGCCGAACTCCTTGGTGCCGAAGTCGTTCCGCGCGTGCACGACACCCGGGGGCAGTCCCTCGAACGCGCCGCCCGCCGCCCCTGCGGGGAGTTCGGTGACCGTCGCGGGGATGTCGAACAGCACCCAGTGCCAGAACCCGCTGCCCGTCGGGGCGTCCGGGTCGAAGCACGTCACCGCGAAGCTCTCGGTCTCCGCGGGGAAGCCCTCCCACCGCAGATGCGGCGAGGTGTTCCCACCCGCGTGCAGCTGGGCGTCGCTCAGCGTGGCCCCCGGCGCGATGTCCTCGCTCACCACGGTGAACGAGGGCACCGACGGGTGGAAGTCATGCGGAAGCGGCGGCCTCTTGAGCTCGGTCACGTCAAAACCTCCTGCTCGGTGGATCTTGCCCTCCGAGCCTAGATCCTGTCGTCGGCCTCCCACGGGCGCCGGGGTGTGACTAGAACCAGTTGCGACGGCCGCCGACCTCGGCGAGCCACTGGTTGAGGTACGCGGCCCAGTCGGTCTCCTGGAAGGAGTGGAGACCGACGGTGAACGCCCGGTACGAGTCGCTGCCCTCGGTGAACAGGCCCGGCTTCTTGTCCATCTCCAGGATGACGTCCATCTCGCGGTCGTCCGCGACGAAGGTCAGCTCGACCTGGTTCAGCCCCCGGTACTGCTGCGGCGCGAAGAACTCGATCTCCTGGTAGAACGGCAGCCGCTGCCGCGTCCCGCGGATGTGACCGCGCTCCAGGTCCGCGCTCTTGAAGCGGAACCCGAGGGCGCCGAACGCGTCCAGGATCGCCTGCTGCGCCGGAAGCGGGTGCACATTGACCGGGTCGAGGTCGCCCGAGTCCACGGCGCGCGCGATCTGCAGCTCGGTGGTGACGCCGACGTTCATCCCCGTCAGATGACGGCCGAGGAACGTCGTCACCGGGGTCTCCCACGGGATCTCCAGCCCGAACGGCACCGCGTGCACGGCCCCCGGCTGCACCTCGAACGCCCCGCCCAGCTGCTGCCGGTGGAACTCGATGTCCTGCTTGAACTCGTTGTCGCCGCTCTCCACCTCGACCCGGGCCTGGAGCCCGACCGTCAGGCCCTCGATCTGCTGGGCCACCGAACCGCCCTGGATCCGGACCTCGCCCTGGACGACTCCGCCCGGCACGACGTTCTCCTCGGTGAGCACCGTCTCCACCGACGCCCCGCCGGCACCCAGACTCGCCAGCAGCTTCTTGAAGCCCATGTTCTTCCTCCCAGGCAGAGCCTGATTCTCGCGTGATCTCTCCGTACATACGCGGAACGGCCGTCGCTGGTTCCGCGTACCTCAGCCTTCCAAGCGGAAGGTCGCATGACCAGCGGCCGGGCCGTACGCGTTCAACTACGCTCGGAGTCCATGCCGCACCGTACGCCGCTCACACGCGACTTCTTCGACCGGCCCGTCCTGGAGGTCGCCCCCGACCTCCTCGGCCGGACGCTCGTCCGTACGTCCCCCGACGGCCCGATCGAACTGCGTCTGACGGAAGTCGAGGCCTACAACGGCTCGACGGATCCCGGTTCCCACGCCTACCGCGGTCGCACCGCGCGAAACGCCTCGATGTTCGGTCCGCCCGGCCATGCGTACGTCTACTTCATCTATGGGATGTGGTTCAGTCTCAACCTCGTCTGCGGTCCGGTCGGCACCGCGAGCGGGGTGCTGCTCCGGGCGGGTGAGATCACCACGGGCGCCGAACTGGCCCAGAAGCGCCGCCCCGCCGCCCGCAAGGAGAACGAACTGGCGAAGGGGCCCGCCCGCCTGGCCGCGGCTCTGGATGTGGACCGCGGCCTCAACGGCTTCGACATCTGCGCCGGCCCGGACGCCCCCCTCGGAGTCCTGACCGGCGCACCCGCGTCCGTGGACCGGGTGCGCAACGGCCCCCGGACGGGTGTGGGCGGCGAAGGCGCCACCCACCCCTGGCGGTTCTGGATCGAGGGCGACCCGACGGTGAGCCCCTACCGGGCCCACACGCCACGCCGCCGACGCCCGAGCGGGGCTTGACTCCGGTTGGACGACCGCCTAACGTAGCCCGAGCCGCTTGAACGGGCAGTGCTTCGGGAAGGCCGTACGGCCACCCCGGACCACCCGCAAGCGGCACAACCATCACTACGGCA